>NZ_JBVVPA010000043.1:0-30942 GCF_055807555.1 Bradyrhizobium sp. Ken64
GGATGCAAGCGATCCGGTCAAACCTCACAAAGCTCTTGTGCCACGGGGGCCGTCCACATATGGGTCCCGGCTCTGCGGAGCAGCGTTGCACGCTGCACCGCGTCCGGGACACGAGACTTGCCTCACGGCTCCACCGGTGTCCCCGAGGGCAACGCAATTGCCTTCTCACCCGCGACCGGTCGCAGCAGGTCGGGCGCGTTGGCGAACGCGGGAAGCGTGTTTTCCGGCAGCAGCGCCCGCCCGCCACGATGAGCCTCCGAATCGAATGCCAAATCAGCCCCCATGGCCGGTCCCGAAATGAGAAGTGACAGCACGGTCAAGATCGTCGCAGCACGTGACGGCATGGCGGCTCGTGGGGCAAGGGGAAAGGGGTATTTGAACGCATTTGGGCGTGTCCGGCCGATAGTATAGGCTTTCGTGGCTGTTGAAACCTTGGGCGGTGGCTTCGGCGGTGGCTTGGGTTGCGGCCGCCGCGGGGGTATGTACTCATAGTCGGCGCCCTGGAATCCCGCCCGTGCAGCAGCAACGCGATCATCGAATTATCCGTAGCCGGCATTTTCGCCGGATGCAGCGCCGGCATTTCATCATCTTCGACGTCTTGCCCTTCGTCGGCACGCTGCTGGCGCTGGTCCTTCTGTTCTACCGCCCGATCGGCGCGACGGAGCTTGGCCTGTTCGTCGGCTTCTGGCTGGTTACCGGCCTCGGCCTCACCGTCGGTTATCACCGGCTCTTCACCCACCGCGCCTTCGCGACCTCAACGGCGATGAGTGCGATCCTGGTCGTGATGGGATCGATGGCCGGCCGCGGCCCCATGCTGTCCTGGGCGGCAATGCACCGCCGGCACCACGAATTGTCCGATCACGACGGCGATCTGCATTCGCCGCGGCTGCACGGCGAGGGCGCGTTCGGCCGCCTGCGCGGCTTCCTGCACGCGCACCTGACCTGGATGATCGAGCACGATTATCCCAACGTCGCGCATTATGTCCCGGATCTGATGGCGGATCGCAGGCTGGTTGCCGTCAACAGCTACTATTACACGTGGGTCGGTCTCGGCCTGGTGCTGCCGGCCGCGATCGGCGGCCTCGCCACGATGAGCCTGTGGGGCGTGCTGACCGGCTTGCTCTGGGGCGGCGTGGTGCGCATGTTCGTGGTCGAGCAGACCATGTCCGCCATCAACTCCGTGATGCATAGCTTTGGCGCGCAGCCTTTCGTCACCCGCGACGACAACAGCCGCAATCTCGGCGTGATGGCCTGGCTTGCCTGGGGCGAGGGCTGGCACAACAACCACCATGCCTTTCCCTACTCCGCGGCCTTCGGCCTGCGCTGGTTCGAGTTCGATCCGGGCTTCATCTTCATCCGGGCTCTGGAAGCGCTGGGACTGGCCTGGGACGTCAAGGTGCCGAGCGAGGAGAAGATTGCGCGACGCATGCTGCGGCAGCCGGGTGACGCTGCGCCCGACCTCGAAACGGGCTGAGCATCATCCGCCGGCTCACCCCGGCGATGGCGCGGCTATGAACCGATGCTGTTCAACGACTATCCCTTTCTCCTGGTCTTCCTGCCCGCGGCGCTGCTGATCTATCGCCTGGCCGATCCCTATCCGGGCTTGCGCATCGGCGTGCAGGTCGCGCTGTCGCTCTCCTTCTATGCCTGGGGCAGCCCGTCCTTCATCATGCTCCTGGTCGGCTCGATCGCGATCAACTGGCTCGCTTCGGTCGCCTATGGGCGCGTGAAGTGGCCGGCGGTGCTGACGCTGGTGATCGGGCTCGATCTCGCGGTGCTGGCGTTGTTCAAGTACGCCAACTTCCTTCTCGCTAATCTGGGTCTCGTGCTCGGTACGACGCTGCCGGTGCTCGACGTCGGGCTGCCGCTCGGCATCTCCTTCTTCACCTTCCACCACATCATGTATCTGGTCGACCTGAAGCGCGGCAGGGCTCCGCTCTATGCGCTCGACCGCTACGCGCTCTACATCGTCTTCTTCCCGCAGGCGATCGCGGGCCCGCTGGCGCGCTGGTCGGAGGTGATGCATCAGTTCGGCAGGCAGGTCTACGTTCCGGGCTGGCAGCGCCAGTTCTGTGTGGCGACCTGCTTCATTGCGATCGGCCTGTTCGAGAAGATCGTGATCGCCGACGGCCTCGCGCATCTGCTCGATCCCATCTACGTGCAGGCAGCGAACGGGCCGCTCGCGAGCGGTGACGCCTGGCTCGCCTTCTGCTTCTCCTTCCAGATCCTGTTCGATTTCTCCGGCTATTCCGACATCGCAATCGGCCTCGGCCTCCTGTTCGGCGTACAGCTGCCGTACAATTTCAACGCGCCGCTGCGCTCGACCAATATCCAGGATTTCTGGCAGCGCTGGCACATCACCCTGATGCTGTTCCTGCGCGACTACGTGTTTTATCCGCTGGTCAACCTGCGTCTTTTGCCGCGGCGCTGGCTGCCCGTGCAGTTTTTCGCCGCCATGATGATTACGATGGCGCTGTGCGGCCTCTGGCACGGCGCGAGCTGGACCTTCGTACTGTGGGGCGTGCTGCACGGGCTTGCGCTGGTCGCCTGCACGCTCTGGCGTCGCTATGGCCGGAATTTTCCGTCATGGCTCGGCTGGGCGCTTACCGTGCTGTTCGTGCTCGCGACCGGCGTGATTTTTCGCGCGGGGTCGGTGGAGGCGGCATGGCATGTCTTCGCCGGGCTGATTTCGCCGCTGCCGCTCGAGCGCGGAAAGCATTTGTGGCCGCTGATTGCAGCGCCGCTGTTCGCCTTCCTGCTGCCGGCGAGCCAGGACATCGTGGCGGTGCTCACGCGCCGTCCCAATCCGTGGCTCGCGGCTCTGCTCGGTCTTGGGCTATTCGCATTGCTGCTCCATATGGGTGGTCGGAATCTGCATGACTTCGTCTACTTCAAGTTCTGAGACCGATCCCGGCTGGGGCCGGAGCTTGCTCGCGTGTCTGGGCACGCTGATCGGGGCTGCGCTGCTGGTGCTCGCACTCGTGGTGGCGGTCGATCCCTATGACAGCGGCAAGCTCGGCCTGCTCGGTATCGACGGCGTCGACAATCGTCTGACCCAGATCACGGCCGCGAGCCGCGCGAGGAATCCGGATTTCAATGCCGCCATCCTGGGCAACTCGACGGCGCAGATGATCGAGCCGATGGAATTGTCGCATGCAACCGGCCTGCGATTCGTGCAGCTCTACATGACCGGTGCGTTTCCCCGCCAGGAGCTCGCGGTGCTGGACTTCTTCCTTCGAAATCACCAGGAGGTCGGCGCACTGGTGATCGTGACTGACCCCGGCTGGTGCGCGCATGCCCGGGTGAAGGAGGAGGGCGGCGTCCCATTCCCCGGCTGGCTCTATGACAGAAGCGTCGTCACCTACGCTGCACGGCTGATCTCCTGGCAGGCCATCGAGCACGCTTTTCAGCGGATCAGTATCGGGCTTGGCCGGCGACCGCGGATGAATCCCGACGGCTTTGTCAGCTATGAGGACATCTGGCCGCCGGGTCAATTCAAGGAAGTCGGCTGGCCCAGGGATCCGGCGCCGTCCTCGTCTGCCGAGATGCGGGCGACATTTCCCGAGATCGCTGCGCTGGCCGATATCGTCAGGACATTGCCGGCCGATGTGCCCGTCGTCATCATCGTGCCGCCGACCTTCGCAACCACTGTGCCGAAGCCCGGCACGGAAGCCGCCCTCGAGCGCAGCGCCTGCGACGCCGCGCTGAAAAAAGTGGTCACGGGCCGACCGCGCAGCAATTTCATCAGCTACCGCGTCGACAACGATCTCACGCGCGACCGCGCCAATTTTGCCGACTTCATCCACTATCGTCCAATCCTCGCGCGCAAGATCGAGCAGGGGATCGCCGTGAGCCTGCGCGATGGGGAAAGCGCGAAAATCGATTTCTGAGCCGGCTCAGCCGAGCTGCTCAAAACCGCCATCGAGCCAGAGCTTGCGTGCCAGCTTGCGCTGGATCTTGCCGCTGGTGGTCTTCGGCAGCGTGCCGGGCCGGATCAGCGCGATGTGGCGCGCGGAGAGTTCGTGGTTGTCGGCGATGGCCTCGCGAATTAGGCCCCTGATCGCTTCAGTGTCGATCGAGTGGCGCGCGGTGCGCTCGACTTCCTGAACGATGACGAGTGTTTCTTCGCCGGTCTCGTCCGGCACCGAGAACGCCGCGCCGCAATTTTCGCGCAAAGCTCCATCGAGCGATTGCACCGTGCGCTCGACGTCCTGCGGATAATGGTTGATGCCACGGATGATGATGAGGTCCTTGATCCGCCCCGTGACGAACAATTCGCCTGTGACGTCGACGAAGCCGAGGTCGCCGGTGCGCAGCCACGCCCCGTCCTCGCCGGCAATCCGCGCATTGAGCCCGCCGCGCGTCGCCTCGTCGTCGCGCCAATAGGCGCGTGCGACATTGGCCCCGTTCACCCATATCTCGCCGACGCGGTCCGCGGGCAGGCGTGTGTGGCTCTCTGCGTCCACGATGGCGATCCGCTCGCCGGTGAGTGCGCGGCCGCAGCCGACGGCGACCTGCGTATCTTCGGCGTCGGCAGGCGCCTCCGCCGTATGCGCCTGAAGCGCCGTGCGGCTCACGCTGCGGGTGACATGACCGCCGCCGCGGCTTCCGCCGGAAATCAGGAGCGTCGCTTCCGCCATGCCGTAGGCGGGGTACATCGCGCGCGGATCGAAGCCGTGCGGCGCGAATGTCCGGACGAACCGCTCGATGGTCTCCGCATGCACCGGCTCTGCGCCGTTCAGCGCGATCCCCAGCGAGGACAGGTCGATGCCCTCCATCTGGTCGGCGCGATAGCGGCTGACGCAGAGGTCGAAGCCGAAATTCGGGCTGCACGCCACTTCGGCGCGATAATGCGAGATCGCGCGCAGCCAACCGAGCGGCCGCTGCATGAACGCATTCGGTGCCATCAGCACGCAGGTCGCGCCGACATAGAGCGCCTGCAGTGCGTTCAGGATCAGCCCCATGTCGTGATAGAGCGGCACCCAATTGACGTAAGTCGATTGCCGGGTGTTGCCGAGCGCGAGCCGGATCATCTCGAGATTAGCGAGCAGATTGGCGTGGCTCACCATCACGCCTTTGGGCTCGGAGGTAGAGCCGGAGGTGTATTGCAGGAAGGCGATATCGTCCGGCGCCGGCTCCGGCAGTTCGATTGTCTCACCGTCGGCCGCGGCGAGATCGACCTCGATCCAGCGAATGTCCGCTTGCTCGAAGCGTGCCCGCAGATCACCACGGAGCAAGACGGCCGAATTGGTCAGCGCCACCGCCGGCGTGCAATTGGCGAGTATCGCGGCGCTGGCATCGCGCGCGCTGTTTCGCCGCGGCATCATCATCGGCACGGCGATGATGCCGGCCATCAGACAGCCGAAGAACGCCACCATGAACTCAATGCCGGGCGGAAACACCAGGATGGCGCGGTCGCCGGGACGCGCGGTCGCGGTCAGTCGTGACGCGAGCGCGCCCGCGGCATCGTGCAGCTGTCGAAAGGTGAGGGCAGCTTCCTCCGTCCCGCGATCGGAGACGAAGACATAGGCGCGGTCGTCGGCCTGGTCCGCCGCACGCCGGGCCAGCACTGCCACGAGCGAGCGGAAGGTTTCCATGGGTTGCGTCGGCTTCAGCCGCCCTCAGGCGGCGGGGCGGATTGCGCGCTTGTCGGCGAGAAATCGCGACAGCGCCTCAACGGTCGGATGGTCGTAGAAGTCGTCTGTCGATAGTTCGAGGTCGAGCTTCTCCTCGAGTTCCATCATCAGGTAGACCAGCATCGCCGAATCGAGGCCGAGGCGGCTGAACTTCGTGCCGAGGTCGACGCGGTCCCTCGAAATTCGCAGGATATTTGCCAGGGCGTTAACGCAGAAATCCGAAATCTGCTCGCGTGTCATGTCATGTCCCAGAAACAATGGGAACGACAATACGGGCGACCCTCCGGTTGTCAATTTTGCCGGGTCGCCGCTGCGTTGAAGGTTGTGGACTGTTGCTTCCTTGCGTCGGCCGGTGCCCGATCCGCGCACCGGCTGGCGCTATTCCTGCGGTCGACTGCGGCAAGCGCCGGTCGCGGCGGCGGCTTTCTGATTCGCTGGCGCGGCAACGCCGCGTTCAGATAGGTCAATTCTGGTAGTAATAGCCACGCGGTTGGTAAACCTGCCGGGGCTGCGGCTGATAATAGGTACCGTAGCCCTGATTGTAATATTGCTGCGGCTGCTGCTGATAGACCTGTGCGTCATAGAGCGGACGGCTGCCGCGCGGGGCGGGGTAGCGCGCGACGGTGTCGCTGCCGTCGGCCGGATAGATGTAGTTGTCATCCTGCGGCATGTAGCGGCGGGCAGGTGCGGCCTGAGGCGTCAGGTTCACGGGATCGCCTGATGTGGCGTACTGCTCTTCGGCGGGCTGCGGCGCGCGGGCCACGGCCGTGGGGTTGCGGCCACGCGGATTGCGTGCGAGCGCCACCTGCGCCGAACCGGTCAGCGTTACCGTGGTGTTGAGCACGCCCTGCTGCTGCACCAGCGCGTAGAGCGTCGTGGCATTCTGGCGCGACAGCCGCACGCAGCCATGCGAGGCGGGCGTGCCAAGCCGGCCGACCGAGTCGGTGCCGTGGATGGCGTGCCCGACTTTGGTGAAGAAGATCGCGTGCGGCATCGGCGCGTCGTCGAATTCCTTGGAATAGTGATCCTCTTCCATGCGGAAGGTGCGGAACGCGCCGTTCGGCGTCTCCCGCGAGGGGATGCCTGTAGACACCGGCCAGTGATAGCGCGCGACGCCGTCGACGGCGACGGTCATCTGCTGATTGTCCTTGTCGACGGTGATCTCGACCTTGGCCTGCGCGGTGCCCGCGCTCAAAAGCATCAGGGAGGTGAAAGCAATAAAAAACGAACGCATCTGACTCGTGGCCTCCGGCCTGTTCACACTAGGCGCCGCGGCTCTCCGTCCCCCGGCGTGCATTATGCCTGCAATCCGGCTTTCGTTCCAGCGGCCTGCCCGCCCATCGTTAACGGGACGCCCGGCGTAAGCAAGGCCGCTTTGCGCCGCAAAGCCTGCGGCGGTGCTGACATTTTCGCGAGCGGGAGATGCGTTCACAACGCCGACAATTCGTCTCAATGGCGCAACCATTTGGCTGCATCGGCGTTGACGATGACCTGCCTCGACCGGCGGCTTCCGCGGCCGGTTTCACCTTTGGGAATGAAGATGAACAAAGTTTGCGTCGCCGCCGCTTCACGGCCGGCTGGTCTGCCTTTCCGTCTGCTCTTCGCTGGTGCCGCCATTCTGGCCGCGCTGTCCTGCGTCCCACAGCCTGGCCATGCCCAAGGCATCGTTCGGGGCGCCCAGGAAGGTTCTTATGAAGGCAACCGGATCGCCGGCCCCGTCGGCGGCGTGGTGGGTGGTGCGGTCGGCGCCGGTGTCGGCGGTGCCGTCGGCGCGGTCGAGGGGGTGTTCGGCATTCCCCATCGCGGCCACCGTCGCTGCCGCGGCTATTACGACGGATACAACCGCTTCCACTGCTATCGGTGATGTCGTCGTAGCCCGGATGGAGCGAAGCGCAATTCGGGGCCACTACCGTCTGAAAGCCGCGCCTGTCCCGGATAACGCTTACGCTTCATCCGGGCTGCGCCTCTCGATCAGTTCTTCAACCGATACCCCGTGCGGAAAATCCACCAGATCACCACCAGACAGATCACCAGGAACGCCGTCGTCATGCCGATGCTGACGGCCATGCTGACGTCCGCGATCTCGTAGAAACTCCAGCGGAAGCCGGAGATCAGATAGACGACCGGATTGAGCAGCGCCACCGTGCGCCAGGCGGGCGGCAGCATGTCGATGGAATAGAAGCTGCCGCCGAGGAAGGTCAGCGGCGTCACCACCAACATCGGGATCATCTGCAGCTTTTCGAACCCGTCGGCCCAGATGCCGATGATGAAGCCGAACAGGCTGAACGTCACCGCCGTCAGCACCAGGAAGGCCAGCATCCAGACCGGATGATGGATGTGCAGCGGCACGAACAGGCCGGCCGTGGCGAGGATGATCAGGCCGAGGATGATCGATTTGGTCGCGGCCGCGCCGACATAGCCGAGCACGATCTCGAAATAGGAGATCGGCGCCGACAGGATTTCGTAGATCGTGCCGGTGAATTTCGGGAAGTAGATGCCGAACGAGGCGTTGGCGATGCTCTGCGTCAGCACCGAGAGCATGATCAGGCCCGGCACGATGAAGGTGCCGTAGCTGACGCCCTCGACCTGGCTGATGCGCGAGCCGATCGCGGCGCCGAACACCACGAAATACAGCGAGGTCGAGACCACCGGCGAGACGATGCTTTGCAGCAGCGTGCGCCAGGTGCGCGCCATTTCGAACAGGTAGATGGCGCGGACAGCCCGGTAGTTCATGACGCCCTCACGAGATCGACGAAGATGTCCTCGAGCGACGATTGCGTCGTGTCGAGATCGTTGAAACGGATGCCGGCGGTGCGGAGGTCGCCGAGCAGGCTGGTGATGCCGGTGCGCTCGCCCTTGGTGTCGTAGTCGTAGACCAGCGTGGCGCCGCCGTCGCATAGGTCGAGCTCGTAATGCCCGAGGCTCTCCGGCAGGGCATCGAGCTTGCCTTGCAGATGCAGCGTCAGCCGCTTCTTGCCGAGCTTCTGCATCAATGTGGCCTTGTCCTCGACCAGCACGATCTCGCCCTTGTTGATGACGCCGATGCGGTCGGCCATCTCCTCGGCTTCCTCGATGTAATGCGTGGTCAGGATGATGGTGACGCCGGATTGCTGGAGCGTGCGCACCACCTCCCACATGCCCTTGCGCAGCTCGACGTCGACGCCGGCGGTCGGCTCGTCCAGGAACAAGATCTGCGGCTCGTGCGACAGCGCTTTCGCGATCATCACGCGACGCTTCATGCCGCCGGAGAGCGTGATGATCTTGCTGTCCTTCTTGTCCCACAGCGAGAGGTCCTTCAGCACCTTCTCGATATGATCGGGGTTCTTCGGCTTGCCGAACAGCCCGCGGGAGAAGCTCACGGTCGCCCACACGCTCTCGAAGGCATCGGTGTGCAATTCCTGCGGCACCAGCCCAATCAGCGAGCGCGCCTTGCGATAGGAGGTCTGGATGTTCTCGCCGCCGACGAGGACCATGCCTTCGCTCGGATTGGCGATGCCGCAGATGATCGAGATCAGCGTGGTCTTGCCGGCGCCGTTGGGGCCGAGCAACGCGAAGATTTCGCCGCGCTTGATGTCGAGATTGACGTTCTTGAGCGCCTTGAAGCCGGACCCATAGGTCTTCGACAAATTGGCGACGGAAATGATGGAGGACATGATGGCCGCAAGTCTGAGGGGCTAAGGCTGGGGAGGGAGGCTGGAACCTGCCGGGAGGGGCGGGTCAGCGGAGCCCTGAGATAGGAAGGCCCTTGCGCGGCTGCAATTAGCCGGAGAAAAATGGCCCCAAAACAGGCCCTTCCGTGGCAGGTTTCGGGTAAGTGTTGCGCGATGGTCACGGCTTGCTGCTAAGATCGTCGTTCACGCGGCTCTTTGTTGCGTCTGCGAGCGGGCCAGGGCTACGATTCCCGCGAAGCATATTCCCAGGGAAAAGATCGATGAGTCTTAACGGCCGTCATACCGCCGGCGTGAGCCAGTTGTCCGCCTTCCGCGCGTGGGCGATGGGCCTGCTCCTGCTGTCAGCTGTTGCCATCAGCCCGACCACCGCCAAGGCGGCGCCGAGCCAGGCTGCGGTCGCGACCACGCATGTCTACCTGCTCCGCGGCGTGCTCAACATCTTCTCGCTCGGGCTCGACACGATCGGCGCCCGCCTTCAGGCGCAGGGCATCCCGGTAACCGTCGCGAATTTCGTGTCGTGGTCGTCGCTCGCCGATGAGGCCGCGACCGCCTATAAGGCCGGCCGGCTCAAGACCATCGTGCTGGTCGGACACTCCTCCGGCGCGACCGCACTGCCGGATATGATCGCCAAGCTCAACCAGCTCGGCGTGCCCGTGAAGCTCGCGGTGGGCCTCGACTCCGTGTTCAAGACCAAACTCTCTACCGGCGCCGAACGCTACATCAACATCTATATCGGTGATGGTCCCGGCGAGCCGGTGCGGGCCGCGGCCGGCCTGCGCGGCAAGCTCGACAATGTCGACGTCCGGGGATCCGGCGTCGGCCACATCTCGATCGACAAGAACGAGGCGATCCAGCGCCGCGTGATTGCCGAGATCGACGCCGCAATCATGCGCTCGCGCGCACCTGCTCCAGTTGCCGAACCCGGCGCGCCCAGGCCGGCGCGGTCGGCGGCGGCAACGGCTCCCCGGAATTAAGCCCTTCGCGGCAAGCCGCTGAATTGACAATGCCGCCGTCACGCCGACGGCGGCATTGTCGTATCTGCACAAGCCAGACGTCTGCACAAGACAACGCTTGAGCACCTGCCGGTCGAAGGAAGGGAACTCGGCACCCGATCTGGTGTTGTCACACCATGACAAGGAAACGAAACGTCGGCCCCATGGCGGTTCAGCCCGAGCGGGCATGGGCCGGTCGCCCTGTTTCCGAAAATGTCCTTGAGAAAAAGCCGCAGCCTCAATCGCGCCAGTTGAGCGCGACGCGCGCCGGCCTGTTGAGACAGCACGCGCTCCGAACGCAGCGGGCGTTGCTGGCCGGCAACCGCGACGGTCGCAAGAGTTAAAAGTTCCTCGAATTGACAGGCCGGTGTTCCGGTGTGCCGTCTGTCTGGGGCCAGTCCACGTGAAATTTTTTCAGTGCCCGTCATGCCGCCATCCTGTCTCGTTCGAGCACGTCGCGTGCGCGAATTGCAGCACCGAGCTGGCGTTCGATTCCTCGCGCATCGAGATGACGAAACTTGCATCCCATCAAGCTTGCCGCAACCGCGAGATCATCGGCTGCAACTGGTGTGTCGAGGGCGCGGACTGGTATTGCGGTTCGTGCCGCCTCACGCGCACGATTCCAAATCTCGGCAGCACCAGAAACATCATGCTCTGGCGCCGCATGGAGGAAGCCAAGCGCCGTCTTCTCTATGATCTCGGCCGCCTCAGGCTTCCGCTCGCATCGCGCACAGGCGAAGCATTGGCTTTCGACATTCTCTCGGACGAGGTCAGTCCGATCCTGACGGGGCATCTCTCGGGCCTGATCACGCTCAACCTTGCGGAGGCCGACGATGTCGAGCGAGAATCTCGCCGCGTGGCATTCCGGGAGCCGTACCGCACGCTGCTTGGGCATTTCCGGCACGAGATCGGTCACTTCTATTGGGACCTGCTCGTTGACAGCACGACATTCCGGGCCCCGTTCAAGCTGATCTTCGGTGACCAGGCGCAGGACTATCAGGCTGCGATCAACTCCTATTACAGCCGCGCCGATCGTTCATACGACCGAAGCGGCTTCATCAGCGAGTACGCCACGTCCCATCCCTGGGAGGATTGGGCGGAAACGTTCGCGCATTTCCTGCATATCGTGTCGACGCTCGACTCGCTGGCAGGTTTGCCGTTGTCGCTGGACGAGCGCGCCCGCCAGACTCTGACGGATCCCTATCTCGAGAGCGACTTCGAGGCACTCCTGGCCCTGTGGATGCCGCTTGCCCGCAGCATCAACGAACTCAACCGCTCGCTTGGGATGAGCGACGCATATCCGTTCGACATATCGCCGGCGGTCAAGGGCAAGCTGCATCTCGTCCACATGGCGATCAGCGCATTCCGCGATCAGCAGAGCCTGGCGGCGTAAATTTCGCGGAGGACACCCCCGTCACGTCAGGAAGGTACGAATGCTGTCCGCGATCTCCTTCGCGTGCGTCTCCAGCGCGAAATGGCCGGTGTCAAAGAATTGCACCACGGCGTTCGGATTGTCGCGTTTGAACGCTTCGGCGCCGGGCGGAATGAAGAACGGATCGTTCTTTCCCCAGACCGCCAGGAACGGCGGCTTGTGCTTGCGGAAATAGTCCTGGAAAGCGGGGTAGAGCGCGACGTTGCTCTTGTAGTCGCCCATGAGATCGAGCTGCACGTCATCCGCGCCCGGGCGCGCAAGGTAGAAATTGTCGAGATTCTGTCCGTCCGGTGACACGGTCGTCGGATCGGGGACGCCATGCGTGTACTGCCAGCGCGTCGCTTCCGGTGTGAGGAAGGCGCGCAGCGCATTGCGATTCGCGGGCGACGGATCCTGCCAATAGGCCTTGATCGGTGTCCAGCCGTCGCTGAGGCCGTCCTCATAGGCGTTGCCGTTCTGCGAGATGATCGCCGTGATCCGCTCGGGGTGACTGAGCGCAAGCCGGAACCCAGTCGGCGCGCCGTAGTCGAAGACGTAGACCGCGAACCGGTCGAAGCCGATCACTTCGGTGAAGCGTTCGATCACGCGTGCGACATTGTCGAATGTGTAGCGGAAGCTTTCGCGCGAAGGCATGTCGGATTGGCCAAAGCCGGGAAGGTCGGGCGCGACGATATGAAACCTGTCGGCAAGCAGCGGGATGAGGTCGCGAAACATGTGGCCTGCGCTGGGGAAGCCATGCAGCAGCAGGAGTTTTGGCGCTCCGACAAGACCGGCCTCGCGATAGGCCACATTGAAACCGTCGACATCCGCGCTGCGGTACGTGATTGAGGCCATGACATTCTCCGCTTTAAAGTAACCGTATAAGAGCTATTTAAGAGGTTACTATCAGGCGTCGTAACTTGTCAATGCCGTTTTAACTGGTTATCTATGCCCATGTTCTCCCGACCGGCCAAGGACCGCTCATGGACCGCCCGCCTGCCATGTTCATCGCCGACTCGCTCGGCCTCGACTTCCTCAACTCGGTGGCGACGCCGGTCGATACGCCCGTGGACTGGATCGACGATGGCGAGGGCCTGATCGACTGGCTGGCGCAGGCGAAGCTGGTGCCGGCGGATGATCTGCACGCGCTGACGGCCCGCGCCACGCCGGACGAGTTGGACAAGGTCGCGGATCAAGCGCGCGCCTTGCGCGAATGGTTCAGGGGATTCGTGCGTAAGCATGCGGGCCGGCCGCTGACGACGGATGCATTGCGCGAGCTCGGTCCATTGAACAGCCTGCTGGAGCGCGACGAAGCGTTCAGCCGGATCGAGCCCGGGCATGACGATGGCGACGCTCTCGCATTGCGAATGAAGCGGCGCTGGCGATCACCGGAAGCGCTATTGCTGCCGGTTGGCGAAGCCATGGCGAAGTTCGTCTGCGAGGAGGACTTTTCCAACGTCAAGGCGTGCGAGGGTCACAACTGCACCATGCTGTTCGCCGACCACACGCGCAGGCGCGCGCGGCGATGGTGCATCATGGCTGTCTGCGGCAACCGCGCGAAACAGGCCGCCCACCGCAGCAGGCTCAAGAGCATCCAGTGATTGGGCATCGAGATGCTCAAATCAGCGGCGATCGAGCCCTGGTTCCGTGCCCCAAATTCCACCCAATCGGCCGTCACTAAGCGCCTTTGGGGGAGGCTGCAGCCTCCCGGAGTGGGACTGCTGGACTGATGATCGATTTGAGGCGACTCCTCGCGCTGGCAGCCGTTGCGCTGCTCGCCTTGAACACCGGGACGGCCGTTGCCTCACCTGCCAAGACGAAGCCCGCCGCGGCCGCACCCGCCGCGCCACCGCCCCCCCCACCGTTCGAGCCATTGCCGCCGCCGAAAATCTACCTGTTCCGTGGCGCCATGGGGCCGTTCTTCTCCACCGGCATGGACCGGCTCGAAGAGAAGCTGACGCAGGCCGGCTTTTCGGCCAACGTCTATGAATTCACCATCTGCCGATGGATCGGCGAACGTGCCATCTCCAGCTACAAGGAAACGCCGGCGCCGATCGTGCTGATCGGGCATTCGATGGGCGGCCTTTGCTCGATCGTCATCTCGGAGATGGCGGCCAAGGAGAACGTCCCGATCAGCCTCGTCATCACCATCGATCCCGCGCATGCGACCGGCGACGTGCCGCTCAATGTCGAGCGCTTCATCAACATCTACCTCTCCGACAGCGTGCTTGGCGGCGGCAACGTGGTCGCGGTGCCGGGCTATCGCGGTCACTATGCGAGCTATGACCTGAAGGAGAACGCGCGGGTCAGCCACATCAACATCGAGAAGTCCGACGACATCCACCGTCAGATCGTCGATATGGTCACGCAGTTGCCGCGCATTCCGCCCCAGACGCAGGTGGATGCCGTGCCGCTGCGTTATCTCGTGCCGGCGAATACGCTGGTCGAATTATGGGACAGTGGCGTGCGGCTACCGGTGCGCCGCGGCGACACCATGGAGAGCATCGCGGCAGCCAATCGCGTGCCGTTGTGGTCGCTCGCGCAGAGCAACTCGTTGCCGGAGAACGCAACACTTACCCCCGGCCAGTCCATCATCGTCCCGCGCCACCTGACGCCGCCGGACCCGACAGCCGCCATGGCGACCCCACCGCCCGGACGGCGGTAGCGTCAGCAATGGAGGTGGCCGGGATGGGCTTGGCTGATGCCAGGCACCATCCCACGCGGCCCCTGTCATTCACGCATCTTGTGCCGCGGCAGCCATCTTGATGCGGGTGTCGCCAGGGAGGAGCGCGCCGTGGCGGAAGCCCGGCCCGCCGGGCGATAGGGCGCGGCGAGAAGCATCAGAAGCAATGCCCTTTCAGCCGCATATTTGGCGGCGGGTCGGCCGTTTTCGAAGCCGTGCATGACCAGGCGTCCTTCCGTCGTGCAGACACGCCATCGCCATGTCCTTCGACCGCATTTCTTCAGGAACACTTCGAACGTCGGGAGGTGTTCGGGCATGTCGATTACCCGTGGCTGTTTGCCGCCAGGCGCGTCGTTGCGTTCCCAATCGCCCGGTTCGGAGCCTGAAAGGTGAGCGGAAAGGCAGAGACGGCGAGCTTCTCGATCGCCGAACGTTCCTCGGACACACGTCTCTCGATGAACCGCCGTTCGAACTCGGTCAGCTCGGTCTTGAGCAACCGCTGATAGCGGCTGATGTTGCTGCGGTGGCCGCGCAACAAGGCCAGCTCTTCATCAAGCATCATCGCAATCCCCGTTGAACTGTCGTGGCCTTAGGCTGCGAGGCCGGTTCGTTCGACGGATCGCGTGCGGACCGGCTTGCCACCCGGAGGTCCCTTCGGATGGTGGTCGAGGCTCGCGAGCGCTTCCAGAATTTCGTCGATGGTGACGGCCTTGTCCGAGCCGGGCAGCTCCCGCAATGTCGGACTCGAGGCGACACTGGCTGCGTCCGAAGCCCAGGACGCGAGGATCGCGCGCTTCTCGCCGATCGACAGAGTTGGATCGGCTATGACGTCGCGGGGATGATCATAGACAGAGCCAGGGTGCAGTATCGCGTTCAGATCGATGATGTTGTCGGCATGATCGAGCATGAGAGGTCCTCCTCCTTTCTCTAAACCTCTGACTTGCATTCGGGTAGGCGATCGAAGGCCATGGTCGATCCCGCCCGACGTTCGGACGGGATCACGCAGGTCTCCGACAGACCGAATTCAGGCGGCTTTGCCCT
Source organism: Bradyrhizobium sp. Ken64 (assembly GCF_055807555.1). NCBI lineage: Bacteria > Pseudomonadati > Pseudomonadota > Alphaproteobacteria > Hyphomicrobiales > Nitrobacteraceae > Bradyrhizobium > Bradyrhizobium sp. Ken64. The sequence goes on from NZ_JBVVPA010000043.1 coordinate 15,435, forward strand.
CGAGTTGATGCACATTGCCGGACGGCGCGGCATTGATGGCAATTCGCCGCGGCTTCATGGCTTCAGGGATTTCCCGGACCAGTTCGATCTTGAGCAGGCCGTTCTCGAACGAGGCGCTGTGCACCTGAACATAATCGGCCAGGTTAAACTGCCGCTTGAACGGCCGCGCGGAAATGCCCCGGTAGAGATATTCGCGTTCGGTCCTGTCCGGCTTGTTTCCCTCGACGGTCACCGCGTTCTGCTCGGCCGTCACCGAGACCTCGTCGGGTGCAAAGCCCGCAATCGCAAGCGAAATCTGGTAACGATCCTCGCCGACGCGCTCGATGTTGTAGGGGGGATAGTTGTCCTCGCCGGCACGCTGTGCCGTTTCAACGAGGTCGAAAAGGCGGTCGAAGCCAACGGTCGAACGCCACAAGGGAGAGAAGTCGTAAGTGCGCATAGCCAGATCCTCCAAGGAGCAAAATGGATACGAACGACACCGGACACGACCGGTGCCCGTCTCAGCTTCCCGACCCTACAGGCGTCGGGAACGCCACCTCTCGGCGGCAGCGGAAAAATAAAAAAAGCCCGTTTTGGTTTCAAGAGGGGGTCCAAAATTTTTTGGAAATCCCCGGCGCCTCCCGCCCCAACCCTCTCCCCGCTAGAACGGGGGAGGCAGGAGACGCACCTCGGACTACACGTTCGATCCGTGGATCGCCTCGATCACGGCATCCGTCACGTCCTTCGTCGTCGCCTTGCCGCCGACGTCAGGCGTGAGCACGCCGGCTGCACATACTTTCTCCACCGCCGCCATCAGCCGCGCCGCCGCGTCCTTCTCGCCCAGATGCTCCAGCATCTGCGCGCCGGTCCAGAACGTCGCGACCGGGTTGGCGATGCCCTTGCCGGTGATGTCGAAGGCCGAGCCGTGGATCGGCTCGAACATCGAGGGGAAGCGGCGCTGCGGATCGATGTTGCCGGTCGGCGCCACGCCGAGGCTGCCCGCCAGCGCGCCCGCGAGGTCGGAGAGGATGTCGGCGTGCAAATTGGTCGCGACGATGGTATCGAGGCTCTTTGGATGCAGCGTCATGCGCACCGTCATGGCGTCAACCAGCATCTTGTCCCAGGTCACATCAGGGAATTCTCCCGCGACCTCGGCGGCGATCTCGTCCCACATCACCATGCCATGACGCTGGGCGTTCGACTTCGTCACCACGGTCAGGAACTTGCGCGGACGCGATCGCGCGAGCTCGAACGCATAGCGCATGATCCGCGTCACGCCGACGCGGGTGAACACCGCGACCTCGGTGCCGACCTCTTCCGGGAGACCCCTGTGGGCGCGGCCGCCCATGCCGGCATATTCGCCCTCCGAATTCTCGCGCACGATCACCCAGTCGAGGTCGCCGACGCCGACATTGCGCAGCGGCGAGGCGACGCCCGGCAAGATCTTGGTCGGCCGCACATTGGCATATTGGTCAAAGCCCTGGCAGATCGGCAGGCGCAGGCCCCACAGCGTGATGTGATCGGGCACGTCGGGCGCACCGACCGCGCCGAAATAGATCGCGTCGAATTTCTTGAGCTCCGCGAGGCCGTCGGCCGGCATCATCACGCCGTGCTTCTTGTAATAGTCCGAACCCCAGTCGAACGTCTTGATGTTGAAGGCGAGGTCGCCGCTGCGTTTTGCCAGCGCCTCCAGCACGCGGACTCCGGCGGAGATGACCTCGGGGCCGATGCCGTCGGCGGGGATCGCTGCAATCGAATGGGTGCGCATGAGGGGCTCCGTCCAGATGTCGGTGGGATTGCGTGACGTCAAGGAACCTAGGCAGGGAGGGGCAGGAACTCAATCGGCGCTGGTTTATACAAAAAAATGATATAATCCCGTCCCAGGATCAGAGGACCGGTGGATGGATTTGCATCAGTTGCGATGCTTCGTGGCGGCGGCCGAGCAGTTGCATTTCGGCCGCGCGGCGCAGCATCTCCAGATGCTGCCCTCCGCACTCGGTCGCCAGATTAAGCTGCTGGAGCAGGATCTGGGTACGCGGCTGTTCGCGCGGACGACGCGTGCGGTTTCGCTGACGGAAGATGGCGCGACGCTGCTGCGCGATGCCCGTGCCATCCTCGCCCGCGTCGAGGCGGTCGAGAACAATCTGCGCAATCGCGCGCGCCCGGGCGCTGCTCGAAAACTCCGGGTCGGCGCCGTCGACAGTGCTGCGGCCGGACTGTTGCCGGCGTTGCTGCGCGATTTTCGCGCAAAGCATCCTGATATCGCGGTGCAGCTTCTGGAGGAGAAGACCGTCCGGCTCTTGCCGAAGATTTTGACCGGCGCACTCGATCTTGCCTTCGTGCGTCCGCCGGCTCAGCGGGACAAGCGGCTTGAATTCCGCGATCTGCTGCAGGAGACAGCCATCGTGGCCTTCCCGCAGCGCCACGCGCTGGCCAAACGCAAGTCGATCACGCTGGCGGAGATCGCCGAGGAGGCGATGCTGGTGCCGGATCGTCGCTCGCGGCCGCACAGCCACGACCTCACGATAAGACTGTTCGAGCAGGCAGGCCTCACGCCCCGTATTGTGCAGGTCGCCGACGAGAAGCAGACGATCATCAATCTCGTCGCAACCAAGCTCGGGGTCGCGATCGTGCCGCGCTGGTCCACGCGGATGGCGGTCACAGGCGTACGCTTCGTGCCGTTGCGGCCAAAGCAGATCGGGCCCGTCGGCCGGCTGCCGCTCGCTGCCGCATGGCTGCGCGGCTCGCGTGATCCGGCCCGCGATGCGATGCTGTCCGTGCTCGAGACGCGTCTGCGCAGCTATGCGCGCGACGCCTGAGGCGCTATGACATCGGCTGGGCGAGAGGGGTGATGCGATGATTGAACCGAGAGCTTCGAATGAATTGCGGGTTGCGATCGCGGGGCTCGGCTCGATCGGCACCAAGATCGCGACCGCGCTCGATCAGGGCATCGAGGGACTGACGCTCTCCGCCGTGGCGGTGCGCGATCCCGCGAAGCATCAGAAATTGCTCGGCAGCCTGCGTCGTCCGCCATCCGTATTGCCGCTCGACCAGCTCGGCGACGCCGCCGACATCGTCGTCGAATGCGCGCCGAGCAGCCAACTGCGTGCGATCGTCGAGCCCGCTGTGAAACGCGGCAAGGCCGCGGTCGTCGTCAGCGTCGGTGGGTTGCTCGATAATTTCGATCTTGTCGATCTCGCCCGCGCCAATGGCGGCCGCATCCTGGTGCCGACCGGCGCGCTGATCGGGCTCGACGCCGTCAACGCGGCTGCGATCGGCACCATTCATTCGGTGAAGATGGTCACACGCAAGCCGATCGACGGCTTGAAGGGCGCGCCGTTCATCGTCCAGAACAACATCGATATCGACCATCTGCGCGAGCCGCTGAAGCTGTTCGAAGGTACGGCGCGCGAGGCTGCGAAAGGCTTTCCGGCCAATCTCAACGTTGCGGTCGCGCTGTCGCTCGCGGGCGTCGGGCCGGATCGCACCCAGGTGCAAATCTGGGCCGATCCGACCGTGACGCGCAATGTTCACCGCATCGAGGTCGAGGCGGATTCGGCGCGCTTCTCGATGTCAATCGAGAACATCCCCTCCGAAAATCCCAAGACCGGGTTGATCACGGCGCTGTCGGTGATCGCGCTGCTCCGCAAGCAGCGCGCCACGCTCTGCGTCGGGACGTAAGTTTCAGACCGTGACGAGTTGAGGTCGAGTCAGGTTCGACCAACAGCATCGCTCTCTCCGTTCCCTCCCCCTTGTGGGGGAGGGGCAGGGAGGGGGGTGCCACACGGGGATTCTTTCGTCGCACACCGACCAGTGCATCGGCAGGAACGAGCACCTCTTCCTGGGCTACCCCTCTTCCCTAGCCCTCCCCCACAAGGGGGGCGGGAACGCACCTCCGTCGCGGTTACGCGCCCGTCACGCGCCAGATCACGTTGCCGACGTCGTCGGCCATCAGCAGCGATTTCTTGTCGGGACCGATCACGACGCCGACCGGGCGGCCGTAGGATTCCTTCTCGTCGGGCGCGAGGAAGCCGGACAGGATGTCGCGTGCGGGACCCGAAGGCTTCCCGTTCTCGAACGGGATGAACACCAGTTTGTAGCCGGACAGCGTGCTGCGATTCCACGAGCCGTGCTGGCCGATCGCCATGCCGTCCGGGAAGCCGGGCAGCGTGCCCGCCGGCATCCAGCACAGGCCGAGCGAGGCGGTGTGGCCGCCGAGTGCGTAGTCGGGCGTGAGCGCCTTGGCGACCATCGCCGGATCCTGCGGCACGCGGTCGTCCACCGTCTTGCCCCAGTAGCAATAGGGCCAGCCGTAGAAGCCGCCGTCGCGTACCGAGGTCAGATAGTCCGGCGGCGTTTCGTCGCCGAGGCCGTCGCGCTCGTTGACGACGGTCCAGAGCACACCGGTCGTCGGCTCCCAGGCGAGACCAACCGGGTTGCGCAGGCCGGCGCCGAAGATGCGGTGCGTGCCGGCGACAAGGTCGAGCTCATAGACCGCGGCGCGGCCTTCCTCGACCTCCATACCCATCTCGGCGATGTTGCTGAGCGAGCCGACGCCGGCATAGAGCTTCTTGCCGTCGGGACTTGCGAGCAGGCTGCGGGTCCAGTGGCCGCTTGGCTTGAAATTGGTGAGGCGCTTGCCCGGCGCGGTGATGCGATCGGCATTCGCCACGTACGGGAAGGCCATCACGCCGTCGGTGTTGCCGACATAGAAGGTGTCGCCGACCAGCGCCATGCCGAATGGCTGGCTGAGATTTTCCATGAACGCGCCGCGATACTCCGCGACGCCGTCGCCGTCTTTGTCGCGCAGCAGCGTGATGCGGTTGGCGCTGACGCCGAGCGCGGCGGCGCGCCGCATCGTCGCCTGCATCGCGTAGTGAAATACGGACCGCGGCGCCCCCGCGATCTGCGTCGCCTCCGCGATCAGCACGTCGCCATTGGGCAGCACCTCGATCCAGCGCGGATGATCGAGGCCGGTCGCGAAGGCGTTGACCTTGAGCCCGGGTGCGACCGTCGGCTTCTGTCCTTCGCTCCAGCCCCGCGCCGTCGGCATCTTCAGTGTCGGGATGGCGCCTTGCGGCTTGGCTTCGGGAATGGCGGGCGACTGACCCCAGGCCGGCGCAGGCACGGTGCCCGACAGCTTCCGCCATTGCAGCGCGATGCCACCGAGAAGCGCAACGAACTGCGCAAAGATGCTGGAAAAAGTCATGAGAGGCCCCTGTTTGCGCGCGCATCCAACGGGCTGGCGGGGCAGACGTCAACCTGTGCGACGGGCCGCGGGGCTCTATTCCCGTGGAATGGCAGCCGTTCGAATTTGCATGGGACCAATCCCGACAGGCTGGTCCGGAGATCAGCGGCCGATCTGCCGCTCCGCCCGGCGTGCCGCGCGAAAATCATCCAGATGATGGATGTTCGGCGCGAGCGCGGCCTCCCTGGACAGCAGATGATAGACACGCGCCACCGTGCGCTGCTTCTGCTTCGGCCGCCCGGGCGGCAGCGCCCGGGCCTTGCGGACGGCGGCGATCGCGTGCTCGCGAAAATAATCGTAGGCGTCGGACATGGCTCGATGCTCTGCGGTGTGTGGCAGGTATCGAGGGGCTAACGGGCTGGAGCAAGGGCGGTTCCTCGGCCGGAATGTTCCGAGGGCGCTAATCCATCGCCGTCATCCTGAGGTGCGAGCCATGGGGCGCGAAGCGACGCATGGGGAGCCTCGAAGGATGAGCGGCCCGGCTGCATCCCGGCCGTGCATCCTTCGAGGCTCGGCTCGCGATGCATTCGCATCGCAAACCTCGCACCTCCAGCGACAATGGCTTCGCCATTGCGCGGGGATGACGGAATTAGCAGCGGCATCGTTGCTGGCGATGTAGAGGCAACAGCGAAGCGCTTACGCTCTCACCGTGGCGACAGGAACGGGATGATCATCGGCACGCGGCGGCAATAGGCGCCGTAGGCGTCTTCGCCCAGCTCCTTGGACAGGAACACCTCTTCCATCCGGCCCTTCTGCCACATGCCGAGCGAGATCAGGATCGCGCCGAGGATCGCGGTGACCGTGCCGACCGCGATGCCGGTCACCAGCATGCCGAGGATCAGGCCGGTGTAGATCGGATGGCGTACGATGCCGTACGGGCCGGTGTCGATGACGCGGTGGTCTTGCTTGTGGGTGATGGTGTTGGACCAGAACTGTCCGAGATGCAGCCGTCCCCACCAGGTGAAGGAGATGCCGGCCAGCACGATCAGCGCCACGACGTAGACAGCGGTATTGCTGAACACCCAGAGCGGCTTCTCGCCGAGCACTTCAGCGGTCCAGGGCGTGAACAGGATGCCGCCGACCAGGATCGGGATGCGATAGCGGCCGGACTCCAGCGTCATCACCTGCTTCTGGGTGCGGCCCTGCCAGAACGAGGCGCCGACCCAGCTTGCGAGCCAGGCGAGCCAGATCAGGGCGAGCAGTTGCGTCGGCCAAGTCGTGGTCCAACCACCCCAGGCGACAGAGAGAAGCTTGCTGAAATCGAAGGACATGCGGAAAGGTTCTTTGGGTTGGGCGGCAGCTCAGCTGGCGCGCGAGGAGAGCGCGTGATGCTCGATAGCGCCGGAGGCAAGCGCGCCGCCGCGGACGAGAAGATGGGTGATGGTTTCGCGCAGGACCGGCTCGATCGGGCGCGGCGCGTAGCCGAGTTCGGTGCGCGCCTTGCCGATCGAGAGGTCGCTCGCGGCGAGCGCGATACGCACGCCCTCGGCGGTGCCGTTGGGCGGCCTGCGCGTGATGCGGTCGGAGAGATATTCGAGCATGATGCCCGACAGCTCGGCCATCTTGCCGGGAACGACGACCGGGAATTGCCGGCGGCCGCTCATCGCGGACATCATCCGCAGAATCTGGCCGAGCCTGACGCAGTCGCCGCCGAGGATGTAGCGCTGGCCGTTACGCCCGCGTTCCATGGTCAGCACGAGGCCCATGGCAACGTCGCGGACGTCGACGAGATTGACCGGGAAGTCGAGATGCGGCTGCACTTTCTTCTGCAGGAAGTACCACAGCATCGCGGTCGGCGGCGTCAGATTATGGTCGGCGGCACCGATCGGCATGGTCGGGGTGCCGATCACCAGCGGGAAGCCTGCGGCTGCGGCCTTCGCGGCGCAATGCTCCGCCAGCGATTTCGACCGCGTGTAGGCGCCCGGCATCGCATCGGCCGGCTGCAGCGCCTCCTCGGCGGGAACACCGTTGAGGTCGGAATAGGGGAACAGGATCGATTCCGTCGAGCAGTGCAGGAAGCGCGAGACCCCGCGCTTCATCGCGGCCGCGAGCACGATCTCGGTGCCGCGGCAATTGACGTCGTGAAAGGCCTGCTTGTCGGCGACCCACATGCCGGGCAGGCCGGCGAGGTGATAGACTTGATCGACGCCCGCAATCGCGGCATCGACCGCGGCGCCGTCCAGCACCGAGCCTTGGGCATATTCAACGTCGGCATACGGCGTGGCCGGCGCACGGACGTCGAGAACTCGCACCCGCTGCCCACGGGCGCGGAGCGCTTCGACGAGATGATGTCCGATGAAGCCGCTGCCACCGGTAACCAGTACGAGAGCCATGCAGAAGGTTTGCTGTTTCGCGTCTAGAACTATCGGGTTGAAAGGGAATTGGTCGGAAGAGGCGCCAGAATCGCGGCAAGGTCGCGACGGAAGCCCAATGCAATGAATAATTTTGCCATGACAAACATCGGTCCAAGCAGAAAATGGGTGGGGTGGTCGACCATCGACGGCTGCCGCTCCTCGAAAACCTTGTGGCCGACGATCTGCGCGGTGACGCCAAGTCCGATCAGCACCGCAAAAATCGACCACATCATGACGATCGAGACCTGATTGCCGATTGCGGTTGCGACCGAAAGCAGCACGATCATCGCGGCGAGGATGGCGAGTCCGATCCCGGCGTCCAGCATCAGCCAGTAGACCAGCACCGGCAGGGCAAGAATCACGGCGAGGCTCACCCCGATCCCGAACAGCGGGAAATGCACCAGCGTCAGCGGCAGCACGGCGCCGGTGAAGAGCAGGAGGATGCCGACCACGTGCATCGCGCAGTTCCAGGGATCGCGATGATATTCGACGTAGTCGGCCAGCTGGCGTTGAAAATAACTGGCCATCTCGGTCTCGTGCAGCATGGGGTCGGGAAGGACGAAAAAAGCCTATAGCACCTGATAGGGCGGTGCACAAACCGGCGCGATTGTCGCGCGAAACCGCGCTGTCGCGCTGTGAGACAGGTCACAAAACGATCGGGACTTCAAAGGGTTCCGTCAGGCGCCGCGGCGCGTGTGCTCAGCGCTTCTTGGCGGGCTTTTTCGCCGCAGGCGCAGGTGTCGCAGCCGGATGCGCAGGCGCTTCCTCCGGTACCTTGGCGTAGGTTGCGATTTGCAGCTGGCCGTTGACGGCCGATGTCGGCCTAGCCCGGTCGAGAAACTGCTCCTCGCCGAGGCCGATCGGATGCAGCCGCTTGGTCGAGATCTTGAACGTGTTCACCAGCACGTCGCGAATCGCGTCCGCCCGGCGCTGGCTCAGGATCGCGTTGGCCTCGCGCGTCTTCGCGTTGGATTCGACATGGCCGACGATCAGGAACGTGTAGGGCAGCAGCGAGGCATGGACCAGCGCATCGGCGAGGCGCCCGACGGTCTGGTAGGACGCCGGCTGGATGATCGGCGTGTCGGCGTCGAACTGGATCTGCGCGGTGAAGGTCGGCAGATTGACCAGATCAGGCGCGATCAGCGGCCGGTTCACCGGACCCGGATCGTTCTTGATCCTGGCCTTGGCCCGCTCCATCACCTGCAGCTTCAGCGCGGGGATATCGATCTCGGCGGATTGTTCGAAATGGTTGAGCTTGCCGACGATGTCGTCGCGGGTCGGCGGCGCCGTCTGCGCTTCGGCTGTGCCCGCGAGCAAAGCGAGGCCGAGCGCGATGCATAGTCCGGCGGTGGAAAGCCTGTTCGCTGGCATCACCGATACCCCGCGTCGTCGACGGCCTTCAGGCAGTTGTTGCTGATGCCCTTGGGCGTCGAGACCAGGCAGGGGACCGCCTTGCTGGTCTCCTTGGTCGAGCCGCCGCAGACCTTGACGATCTCGCGCTGGCAGGCGTTCGCCACCGTGACGCGGGCGGCGACGCGCTTCTGGATCGCGTCGAACGCGCCGAGATAGTCGCTCTGGCACTGCTGGGAGAGCACGTCGCGGTTGCGCGACAGGCACTCCTTCAGGCGGGTCGAATCCGGGTTGACGCCGCGGCAATTGGCGACGATTTCCGCACCGCAGCTTTTCGCCAGCATCCCGATCGAATCGCCAAAGCTCATGGTCTCCGCCGCTGCAAGCGACGGCATACCCAATGCCAGTACGATCAGTGTGATGGAGCCCCGGACCATGGCCGCATCTGATACGGGGAAGTTCGCGGTGGTCAAGGGCTGTTCGGACCTGAACTGTCGAGAGTCCGACCAGTGCGGCGAACAGTGGCCTCGGTGAGGGGCGGCCATTCGATCAGGGCGACCGTGTGCTTCCCGAGCTCGTCGGCCACATCCGGGTCGGCCTTGAGCTCGTCCAATGTCCGCGGCGGGGGAAGCTGGCGGCCGTCCGCGATCAGTTCCTGTGCATAGAACGCGAGTGCCTCGGGCGCATTCTCCAGGGCCTCGTCGACGTCGTCGCCGCCGGAAATGCAGCCGGGCAGGTCGGGAAACCACACGCCAACGGCTTCGTCGGGGCGGGCGTCCTCGATGATGGCAATGTAGTGCGGCATGCCCGCCTCACGCCCGCTGCACAAAACTGTCCACGACCTTCTTTTCCCCCGCCTTGTCGAAGGCGATGGTGAGCTTGTTGCCGTCGATCCTGGTGACGCGACCATAGCCGAATTTCTGGTGGAAGACGCGGTCGGCGAGCGAGAATTCCGAGGTCGTGCCGGTGGATTTGGCTACCAGTTCGCCCTCGATCGTCAGGGGCCCGCGGCGGCGCGAGGAGAAGCTGCCGAAATCGGGCGAGGACGACTGGGACGAAAACGACGAGGCCTGTTCCTCGAAGCTGCCGCGGCCGCCATTGCCGCCCCCGCCGCCGCCACGATTGCGATTGGCCTGGGCGCGCTGCCAGCCTGGGGTCGAATAGGTGGAGCCGAACGCTTCCATGTCGTCGAAGCGGGAGGCGCCGTAGCCGCCCGTGCCGCCCCAGGCCGAGCCGCCCTTGGATTCCGTGATCTCGACATTGGCCGCCGGCAGCTCGTCCAGAAAGCGCGAGGGAATCGTGGTCGACCAGGTGCCATGGATCCGGCGGTTGGTGGCAAAATAGATCTTGGCGCGGCGGCGGGCGCGGGTCAGGCCGACATGGCCGAGCCGGCGCTCTTCCTCGAGGCCGGCGCGGCCCTGTTCGTCCAGCGTGCGCTGACTCGGAAACAGGCCTTCCTCCCAGCCGGGCAGGAACACGTTGTCGAATTCCAAGCCCTTGGCCGAATGCAGCGTCATCAGCGACACGGCGTCCTCGTCGGCGCCGCTGTCGCGGTCCATCACCAGCGAGATGTGCTCGAGGAAGCCTTGCAGGTTCTCGAACTCCTCCATCGAGCGCACCAGCTCCTTGAGGTTTTCCAGCCGGCCCGCCGCGTCCGCCGAACGGTCCTTCTGCCACATCTCGGTGTAGCCGCTCTCGTCGAGCACGATCTGGGCGAGATCGGTGTGCGACGTGACCTCGCGCTGGGCCCGCCAGCGGTCGAACTGGGCGACGACGTCGCGCAAGGAGCCGCGCGCCTTCGGCTTCAGCTCGTCGGTCTCGACCACCGCGCGCGCCGCCTCGAACAGCGGAATGCGGCGCTTGCGGGCGTGATCGTGCAGCATCTGCACGGTGGCATCGCCAATTCCGCGCTTGGGCGTGTTGACGATGCGCTCGAAGGCGAGATCGTCGGCCGGTGAATTGATGACGCGCAGATAGGCCAGCGCATCGCGGATCTCGGCGCGCTCGTAGAAGCGCGGGCCGCCGATGACGCGATAGGGCAGGCCGAGCGTGACGAAGCGGTCCTCGAACTCGCGCATCTGGTAGGAGGCACGCACCAGGATCGCGATCTCGTTGAGCTTGTCGCCCTGGCGCTGGATCTGCTCGATCTCCTCGCCGATGCCGCGGGCTTCCTCTTCCGAATCCCACGAGCCTGTCACCGTGACCTTCTCGCCGTCATGGTCCTCGGTGCGCAGCGTCTTTCCCAGCCGGCCCTCGTTGTGGGCGATCAGGTGCGAGGCGGCGGCGAGGATGTGGCCGGTCGAGCGGTAGTTGCGCTCGAGGCGGATGACCTTGGCTCCGGGGAAATCATGGTCGAAGCGCAGGATGTTGTCGACCTCCGCGCCGCGCCAGCCATAGATCGACTGGTCATCGTCGCCGACGCAGCAGATGTTTTTGACGTGGGTCTTCTCCCTCTCCCCGTCCTTCACGGGGAGAGGGTCGGGGTGAGGGGCTCCCTCCACGAGCTCAGCTGGCGGAGAGTCCCCCTCACCCGCATCGCTGTGCGATGCGACCTCTCCCCGCACGCGGGGAGAGGTGAAAGAGGAGGGCGCCTGCGACAACAACCGCAGCCACAGATACTGCGCGACGTTGGTGTCTTGATACTCGTCCACCAGGATGAATTTGAAACGCTGCTGGTACTGCCGCAGGATATCCGGGTGCTCGCGGAAGATGCGGATGTCCTCGAGCAGCAGATCGCCGAAATCGGCGGCGTTGAGGATCTTCAGCCGCTCTTGGTAGCTCGCATAGAGCTTGCCGCCCTTGCCGTTGGCGAACACGGCGGCTTCGCCCGACGGCACCTGCGACGGCGTCAGGCCGCGGTTCTTCCAGCCGTCGATCAGGCCGGCCAGCATGCGCGCGGGCCAGCGCTTGTCGTCGATGTTGTCGGCTTGCAGCAGCTGCTTCAACAGCCGCACCTGATCGTCGACATCGAGCACGGTGAAGTTCGACTTGAGCTGCGCCAGCTCGGCGTGGGTGCGCAGGATGCGGCCGCCGATGGAGTGGAAGGTGCCGAGCCACGGCATGCCTTCCACGGCATGGCCGAGCATCTGGCCGAGCCGGTGCTTCATCTCGCGCGCGGCCTTGTTGGTGAAGGTCACCGACAGGATTTCGGAGGGGCGGGCGCGGCCCTGGCTCAGGATATGGGCGATGCGGGTGGTCAGCACGCGGGTCTTGCCGGTGCCGGCGCCGGCCAGCACCAGAACCGGGCCGTCCAGCGTCTCCACGGCCTCGCGCTGCTCCGGATTGAGCCCGGACAGGTATTGCGGGCCCACCGAGGCGCGCGCGCGCGCGGCAATGCCGCCGGCTGCCGGCTGGTGGTCGGGAACGCTCTGGGACGTGATCTTGCGCGGCTCGGTCATGCGAATCATTTGCCCCACGTTGGCACTGCGGGGTGGTGAAAGGGGAGCCTTCTTAACAGGGATTGGTCCCTATATGGGGCCGCGGGCGGGGGTTTTCCACGTGCGCGGAAAGCCAATTTGTTCCTGAGGGTCAGGCGAATTTCCGGCCCCAGCGGCCCGGAACCATTGTTCCGCGTTGGCGATTGGTTCTGCAAGTGAGGCGCGTCAGCCGCGCCGATCGCAGACAGACATCGAAACAGAGGTTCGGATCATGCTTAGCTGGGTTGTGACGTTTCTGGTTATCGCCCTGATCGCCGGTATCCTGGGCTTTGGCGGCCTCGCCGGCGCGTCGATCGAAATCGCCAAGATCATCTTCTTCATCGCGGTCGTGTTGTTCCTGGTCTCGGCCGTTGTTGGTTTGGCCCGCGGCCGCACCAGGGTCTAGCAATGTGATCCTCATGGTGAGGAGCGCGGAACGCGCGTCTCGAACCATGAAGGCCCGGCTGTGGCCTTGCATCCTTCGAGACGCCCGCTTTGCGGGCTCTTCAGGATGAAGAGTTGGAAGCCGTTACCGCTTCGAGGGCATCGCCACGTTGCGGCCGATGCCCTCGGGCCGCGGCACGGCACTGTGGGCCTTGATCACTGCCGCAATGCGCTCACGAATGTCTGGTGGAAAGGCCGCCACCTTTCGTGAGCCCATGTCGATGTGCAGCGACATGTTTTCGGAGGTCGCCGACAGCCAGCCTTCGGTCGCGTGTCGCAACTCCTGGAAGGTGTGAAGCCGCTTGTCGTCGGCTTCGAGCAGCCAGACCGACACCTGCACGGGATCGCCGAGGTGGATTTCGCGCAAATACCGCACGTGGCATTCGGCGGTGAAGGTCGAGCCGCCCCGCTCCTTCATGTAGCCCGGGCCGATCCCGAGCGTCAGCCACATCTGGTCGATCGCGCGGTCGAACATCACGTTGTAATAGGCCATGTTGAGATGGCCGTTGTAGTCGATCCATTGCGGCTCGATCTGCATGATCGAGGCGCGGAACGGTGCGCCCTCGATCGTCGTGGCAGCAGTCTCCGGCATGTGTCCTTCCCCAGCTATGCGTCCGGTCGCTTGACTTGACCGGTGAGATGTCCTTTGCCACGGTTCGTCTCGTCGGGAGGAACGTCCGTGGGTACGACCATCACCAATAATCCGCCGCGGCCGGCGCCGAAAGCCCTCGCGAGCGCGCTGGAGCAGCTTGCCGCGCGGTTCGGCAACCGCCTCATCACCTCGCAGGCCGTCCGCGAGCAGCACGGCCATACCACCACATGGCTCGTGAACCAGCCGCCAGATGGCGTGGTGATGGCGCAGGAGACCGCCGACATCCAGGACGTGGTGCGGATCTGCGCGAAAAACGGCGTGCCCGTCATCGCCTTCGGCACCGGCACCTCGCTCGAGGGCCAGGTCAACGCACCCGCCGGCGGCATCTGCATCGATCTGCGTGACATGAACAAGGTGCTCGCGGTGCATGCCGAGGACCTCGACTGCGTGATCCAGCCCGGGGTCACCCGCAAGGCGCTCAACGAGCATCTGCGCGACCAGGGCCTGTTCTTCCCGATCGACCCCGGCGCCGACGCCTCGCTCGGCGGCATGGCCTCGACCCGCGCCTCCGGCACCAACGCGGTGCGCTACGGCACGATGCGCGACAGTGTACTGGCGCTCAAAGTGGTCCGCGGCGACGGCGAGATCATCACGACCGGCACGCGTGCGAAGAAATCATCCGCCGGCTACGACCTGACGCATCTGTTCGTCGGCGCGGAGGGCACGCTCGGCATCATCTCGGAACTGACCATCCGCCTGCGCGGCATCCCAGATACGATCGCGGCCGGTGCGGTGTCGTTCGAGACCGTGCACGGGGCGTGTCAGGCCGTGATCCTGGCGATCCAGACCGGCATTCCCGTGGCGCGCATCGAGCTGCTCAACGCCGCGCAGGTGCGGGCCTGCAACGCCTATTCGAAGCTGACCCTTCCGGAAACGCCGCTGCTGCTGATGGAATTCCACGGCAGCGAGATCGAGGTCGCCGAACAGTCCAAGGCCTTCGGCGAGATCGCAAAGGACTGCGGCGGCGGCGATTTCTCCTGGACCACCAAGCCGGAGGATCGCACAAAACTGTGGCAGGCGCGGCACGACGCCTATTGGTCGGTAAAGGCGCTGCGGCCCGGTGACAGCATCGGCGTGGTCGCGACCGATGTCTGCGTGCCGATCTCGCGCCTTGCCGAATGCGTCGGCGAGACCGAGGAAGATCTCAAGCGTCTCAACCTGTTGTCGCCGATCGTCGGCCATGTCGGTGACGGCAATTTCCACTGCTCGCTGGTCTGCGACACCAACGATGCCGACGAGATGGCGCGCGGCGAGGAGTTCATGCATCGGCTGGTCGAGCGCGCGCAGGCGATGGACGGCACCTGCACCGGCGAGCACGGCATCGGCCAGGGCAAGCAGAAATACCTCAAGGCGGAACTCGGCCCCGAGGCGATCGACGCGATGCGGGCGCTGAAAAAGGCGCTCGATCCGCAGAACATCTTCAATCCCGGCAAGATCGTACCAGAGGCGTAGCGCACGGCGTGGCCGCCGTTTATGCTCGCTCCCTCACCACGGAGCAGGCAATGCAGTGGTTCGCCCGCAAGACGCGCCGGGACATCTGGGACGAAGCGATCGAACGGCCGCTCGGCGACATCGAGGCCGCCGAGCGCATCCGTGCGATCTGTGACGCCGCGGCGGCGAGCGCGGCAAGCAGTGCGCGCAACGACAAGCGCGACAGCGAGCGCTACGAGCGCGCGGCGAAAGTCGCGATGGAAATCGCGATGAAGATCGCGGACGGACTGATGCGCGACGACGCAGTCCGTCGCATCGTCGATCTCTGCATGACAGCGAACGACCTCAAGACGGCGCAGATCCTGTTTCGCGCGATCCATGCCAGCTGGATCCGCGAGACCGTGCAGCGGGATCACCCGGCATTGGCGCAGTGAAGGCGGCTTTCCCGATCTCCACTGCATCCAGACCCTCATGGTGAGGAGCGCGTCTTCGCGCGTCTCGAACCATGCAGGCCTGGATATCGCCCGCGGCCATCCTTCGAGATGCCCGCCTTTGCGGGCTCCTCAGAGCTTGAGAATGTTTTGCTCCCGCCGGGAGAGTTTTGCATTGCCTGGAGAGCGGTGACCCCAAGGTT
>NZ_JBVVPA010000044.1:0-23297 GCF_055807555.1 Bradyrhizobium sp. Ken64
CCACGTCTCGAGGGCCGCGTAACATTCATCCCGGCAACGTCGGCCCGACGTAGTTCAACACCGATCGGGACATCCCCAACGCGCACGACTGCCGGCCCCATTGCGCCTGAAGAGAAACGTTTGCCGTTCCGCGAAGATAGCTAACCACCGACGAGGCGCGGATAGAATAGCGTCTCATCCGCAGTCCAGTCGAATGACCGTGTGACCTTGAGCTCGCCGGACGAGGTCCGGGTGGCGGCGGTAAATCCTTGGCCGGTCAGCTCCCTGAAGCGCTGTTCAGCCTCGGCCAGCCCGTTCGGGTCGGTTTGCTCAAACATATGTCGAGTGTCGCCCGTATGGTCCATTACGATCTGAGTGGCCATGAAAGAGAACTCCGCAATTCTTGCCCCTGAGGCGAAGAACCTTGCAGCCCGGAATAGTGTTCCTATGTCGCTCGAAAATTTGAGTTTTCTCACTGACGCGAGCGTAACCCATGGGGCACTGCACGCTTTTTCGAGAACTCGTCTGCGGCTCGCGCTGGAAGGACGCCTACATCGTTGCTGCCGGGCCTCGCTCCAGGAATCCGCGAAAGTTCTCCTTGTCACCCTAATTGCGCCATGCCCGATGCTTCTTTCTGATGACGATGCCGCTACGCGGTGGCTCCCTGCAATGGGCCAGCGGCTTCCTCCATTTCGTGCCGCCTCATCCGAGTGACGACCTCGCCACGAGCCAGGAAGGATCGTTCCTGGTATCCGATCGTCACGCTTAGGAAGTCTCTGCAACTCGCAGAAAATTCATGAGCAAGACGTGCCCTTGCTGCGTAAGTATCGACTCTGGGGAGCTGCACGCCATAGGTTGGCTGATGGCGATGTGCAATGGCCATGATCGCGCCTTCGTCCGAACGCGCGGTGACCGTGAGGTGCGGCGCGCAGGCCTAATCGAGCTCGACAACGAGAGAATGGTGGTGCCCGACGCAAAGTGGAAAGGGGAGGTCCTTGAACAACCCAAGGCCATCATGCGTTACGTACGAGGACCGGCCGTGCATAGGGCGACGTGCACGCGCGACACGTCCGCCGAAAACGCTGCCAATACACTGGTGTCCGAGGCAGATGCCGAGAATCGGGAGCCGCCCAGAAAGTTCGCGGACGACGGCGGTAGATATTCCGGCTTCCGTTGGCGTGCATGGACCGGGGGAGATAACGATTGCGCGCGGCTTGAGGCGAACAAGATCGCTGAGCCGACCACGTCGTTCCGGAACACCTCAGTTGCTTGACCTAACCTGCGGAAATAGCGCGTAATGTTGAAGACGAAGGAGTCGTAGTTGTCGATGATGATGATCAAAATCCACCGGGTGTTTTAGCGCCAAATGCATCAAAGATGCGCTACGCCTTCGCGAGCGTCTCCTGGTATTCGGCCTCTGGCTCTGACATCGCGGTTATACCGCTACCGGCGTGAAACACCGCTTGTTAGTCATTGATCGTGACAGTGCGGATCGCATTACTCGTATCCATGTGCCCGTTGAAACCGATGAAGCCGATCGCCCCGCAATAGACCTCTCGCGCCATAGCCTCGATGTTCCTAACAATTTCCATCGCGCGGACCTTCGGTGCCCCTGTGATGGAACCGCCGGGGAAGCAAGCCCGAAGTAAGGAAACGGCTAATGCGCTCACCGATGGCCTCAGCAATGCGCCCCGCAGTCGTCGCGTTTTGGTCAGGGCCAATCATAGATTATCTACCGCAAAATCAGGGCATGAGTAGGTCGCATCGTCTAGTCTGACTCCAGACCGACAGTTCATAGATAATTTCTCTGATTATCTATGATGGAATGCTAAGGCAAGTTGGGCCTGATTCTTGGCGCTAAATAGGACGATGTGACGAATCATGGGTGCCGCAGGAGCGATGTCGCTAGTTTACAGCCCTGCTGCGCTACGGCAAGCTCACCATTGCGTCGAGCTCGCCGGAACCGTTACTGAAGCTTGACGGACGACAGGTCGAAACGCGACCCATCAAAGGTACGATCGCGCGATCCGCTGATTCCAAGGAAGACCAGCGCCGCGCTGATAGGCTGGTCGCATCCGAAAAGGACCCGGCAGAGAACACTATGATCGTCGACCTCTTGCGGAACGACTATCTCGCGTTTGCACTGTGGATTCGATCGACGTTCCTTCCTTGTGTGCAGGCCCTATGCTTTCTAGCCGGCGCAAACTCAATCTTCATCGGCGATGTGCTGTTGACGACTAAGAACCCGCAGCGCGACCGTGATGCCAACTTGCTGGACCGGCTCGGCATCTCGTGCGGGCCTACTAAATGAAAGAGGCAGCGCGCAGCTGTGCCGTAACTTGAGTGAAGTGACAATGCAGATTATCTCGATGAAAGGCAAAATCCATCGCGTCTGGGTGACTGGAGCCGATCTGGACAGCGATGGCTCGGTTTCGAATGATCGTGCGCTGCTGGATGCGGCAGGACTCCTGATCCACGAACGCGTCGAGATCTACAAGATTGAAAGCCGGGGCGCTTCGCGACCTATGTGGTGGAAGCCCCCCGCGGATCGGGCTCCATAGATTTGAACGATGCGGCTGCGCGACTCGCGATGCCCAGAGGCAAGGTTATCGTCGTGGCATACGAGTCGCTTGACGAGACGGAGGCAAGACCTTTCAAGCCGCCCGTTGTGTTCGTCGATCGAGAAACTCGCATTCTGCCAGGTCGAAGCCAAGAGGCGGATATTTGAGCTTGCTCTAGGCGGCCAACAGACTTTCTTGCGCGATCCTGGGAGTTGAAGAGTGACGTTAAGCCTTGCGGTCAAAGTTGCCGACTATGTCGCGCAGTTGCAGGCCCTGAACGAAGACGACCGTCTTCGCTGCCTCAAGCCGCGCAGTGGGGCAGATTTCACATCGAGAATGATTATCTGCCTGGCGAGCGCGCCGCGCATGAAAAAGGCTGTCACGGCCACGCTCGAGGCGGGCACCCCGGTCGGGCCGGCGGGTCGCGGCTGCGGCGTGGCAATTGCGAAGAACAGTCGAGGCGGAAGCAGCTCGGTTCTTTGGGCGGAGGCGCGCTTTTTTTCCCGCGGGCTATCTCGCAAATCTTGCAGCCTGACAACGCTGCCTCAGCGGGGTGATCTGCTTGTTCTCGATTCTCTTGTGCACGCAAGTGTTCATGAAAGGGGCGCGTGCTGGCCGGGCCGAGTTTCCTCTAACCGCCCACAATGATACTCAATCGGTCGAAAGCACAATTTGTGACTGGCGGGCCACGGGTGGAATGGGCCGCGTCTGGATCGTGGTTGAAAGTGTCTACAGCATGGATGGCGATTTCGCCCCGCTCAAAGAGCTGATCGCGATCGCGGATCGATATGATGCGTTTGTCGTAGTGGATGAGGCCCATGCCACGCGCGTTTACGGGGAGCAGGGCGAGGGCTCACCGCGCCTTATGAAAGGCGCGAGAACCTCTTGGTTGTCCATACCTGCGGCAAAGAACTGGGAGCGGCCGGGGCGCTTGTCGTGGCCTCGGGCGTGCTGCGCGACTTCATGGTCAATCGTTGCCATCCATTCATCTTCGCCACCGCGCCCTCACCATTGATGGCCGTCGCCGTGCGGGAGGCACTCTTCATGCTGCGGGAGGAACCAAAGCGACAGCAGCGGCTGGCCAAGCTGATCGCGTTCACGCATCGAGAGATTGGCGCGCCCAGTGGGCGAAGTTCCTCGGAGTCGCAGATCGTGCCCTATCCTGGGCGACAGCGCGCGTGCGATGCGGTTCGCATCGAGACTGCAGGCGCGCGGTTTCGATATTCGCGCAATCCGGCCGCCGACTGTGCCGGCGGGCACGGCTCGTCTGCGAATTTCACTGACGCTTGCGGAGGCTGACGTGCGTGCAATGCTCGATGCTATGTTCGAGGAGACAAGAGATGGAGCTCGAGCAACAGGTCGTGGTGACCGATGCGGAGTACCGGATGAGATAGACGTTTTTGCGGCCGGGCTCACCCATCTCTTCGGTGCAATCCTGCTGCGAACCGATTCAGGCCGGCGTGGCAATAGGCAGTGAAGGGGCTCCAGAACTTAGACGCCTCTCGTGCTTTGCTCAGGCAGACCCAGAAGCCTCGAGGCTTGTGAGATGAAAGCTTTGCAATCTCCTGATTAGCTGCGGAATTCGGCAACGACCTGCCCAGCATTGCGGAAATTCGGCTCAGAGTCCGGGCAACATAGGACGCAAAGATGAAGACTTCCGGCCGACCAAGGTCGGAGCGGACAAGGTGCGTTCAGGGCTCGGCGCGTTTATTGAAGAGACGAGAGGTGAAGCTCGATGAGTCAGCGGATCGTGGTGACAGGCACAGACACCGGAATCGGGAAAACGGTGTTTTCCGCGGGGCTCGCCGATCTCCTTGGCGCCAACTATTGGAAACCGATTCAGGCCGGTCTCGAAGGAGAGACTGATGCCGAACTTGTCGCGCGGCTCGGCGGTCTCTCGCCCGATCGCATCATGCCGGAGCTTTACCGACTTCGCACTCCCGTTTCGCCACGTCAGTCCGCTGAAATTGACGGAGTTCGCATTGAGCCAGATTCGCTCAATGTGCCAGACACCGGGGAGCGACCGTTGGTGATTGAGGGCGCTGGCGGCCTGATGGTGCCGCTCAGGGGCGATACACTCTACATTGATGTGTTCGAGCGATGGCGACTTCCAATCGTGCTTTGCGCGAGCACGGCACTTGGCACCATTAATCATTCGTTGCTCTCGATAGAGGCTCTGCGAAAACGCCAGATCCCCATTCTTGGGATAGCCTTCATTGGGGAACCCAATCCTGAGACCCAGATCGCAGTTCGCGAGATTGGGCGGGCGCGTTGGCTAGGGCGATTGCCCTGGCTGTCTCCCCTCGCGGCAGACACGCTGCAGGCCGCGTTCAAAACCGCTTTCCATGCCGATCAATTCAAGCAATGACGACGAAGCCGAAGTCGCCGATCTGGCACCCGTTCACACAACATGCGCTCCAAGAGGAGATGACAAAAGTTGTGCGGGGAGATGGCGCTTATCTCCGCACCGCTGACGGTCGCCGAATTATCGATGCTATATCATCCTGGTGGGTGGTGACCCACGGTCACTGCATTCCACATGTCGTGAGCGCCAACCAGGAACAGGCAGGCAAGCTCAACCAGATCATCTTCGCAGGCTACACCCACGAACTGGCGGAGGAGCTTGCTGCGCAACTCTTGAAGCTCGCAGGGGGATCATTCTGCTTCACGACGCCAAGGCACATACCGCCGCGATGAAGCCCGCCTTCCTACGGTACCTGCACGACAATGGCTATCACGTCGTTCAACATCGTTCCGACGGCGCCGCTGCAGAGGAATGCCGATACGCCTTGATGGCGGAATGTCACGATGGCGCAGATTGGATATAATCCCGAACCAACTAAGCCGTCCTTCATGCTAGCCGGTGCAATGATGAAGGCGGAATCGCGCCTGAGCCGGCAAGCGCCCGTCATAGGAGTGTAGGAAAGTGACGTAAGTCACTTCAGACGTCTGCCTCATCCGTGCCGTTTACGCGCCGACAGGAGTGGTAGGCGCGCATAGCCGCTACGAATCGTCCTCGTGCAGCACTTCCTGATTTTGGGATGGCAGAAGCCTACCGCTTATGCCTGAGCGATCTTCCGCGACGTTCTCACGGAGTAACGCGTGTCCGCAAGCATAGAACAGTCTTTCAACAAACAGATCGTAGAGTGATCCAAGTGAACGATAGAAACTTCTCGCGCGATACGGCCCGACGATGCTCTCAAAGCATTTAACGGCAATGCGATGGCAGGCGGTGAACCCGGCTCATCAGGACGGGATGTTGTCTATTCGAAGAACACGAGAGAAGCCGGCCTCAATCGCGAGCTCAACGACCAAGTTGCACGCGTTCGTCGGGCGTCCGTGATGTTCTTCATCGGCGCGGCAATAAATGGCGCGTCCGATGAGAAATTAGAAAAACTGATTATCTAAACACTACCGAAAACAGTGTGCCATGGACTCGCGTGTTCCACGATTCTCTGAGAGCATAGATGCCAGCAATGACGGCGGTAGGGACGCTCATGATCCCCAACAACAGCTTCGACAAGGTGAGTAATTCAATTATTCCCGCGGACGGATGAGCGTTTTTTCCGCCACGCGCGCAACCACCGTCATGGGACCGTCAAATGTGATTGATCGAGACTGGATCCGGCAAATCGCGGGTCGGCCTGCCGTTCGAGCTTTCTACGAGGGGGGGAGAGTAGACCCTAATCCGTGAGCCTGTTCGCAAGCGGTTAGCCTCGCTCCTGTAACGTCCGCGCATGAACACGATCCGCCCGATGTTGGGCGACACGCAAGTCCAAAGAAGAAGAGACTGCTCGGTGCGATCATCACGATGTTCGGCAAGTTATCTTTCGAGTTTCCCAGATATTTTAGCTTAGCTAGGAGCGACACAAAGACGCTATCACCGCGGTGTGAACTAAACGTCATCTGACCTTCAACCCTGCGGCATATCTGTTTTGGATCGGGTGCTGCGGCAGGCTCCTGCCCCGATGCCGCCGCTGGACCAGGTCGTACATTGGTAAAACTTGAAAGAGGATGTGACATGGTGACCACGCGTGAAGTCTCTAACGGCGACGCTACAACGGTGACTCACATGGTTGCCGCCCTACTTGCCGAACTTGAGGGCGGACAAAAGCAGGGCGGACCAGATACCCAGCTCGTTGTCGACCTCTTGGCCATGAAAGAGCGCGTCCATGGGTTTTTGGCCTTCACGGAGTCACGCCCGGTCGGCCTCATTATGTTGTCGGAAAGCGCCGCCCTTTTTGCGGGCGGAACCTACGGTATTATCACCGAACTCTACGTGGTGCCGGATCAGCGGTCGTCTGGGGTCGCGATGCGTCTCATTGAGGCTGCGGTGGGCCTAGGGACGGTAAAAGGCTGGGGCCAGCTCGAAGTGGGGGCGCCGAGGCAACCAATGTGGAGCCGTAGCCCCAACTCAGCATTATACCTGAAGGCCGGTTTTGCAGAGATCGGGCCACGCCTGAAGTTGCCGTTACACGGCTTACCTGGTCAACGTGCGAAACGTGATGCTGCGGGCAGCTCGCGGTTAGATCCTCGGCAGCAACGCGCACTGGGCCGCTTTCGCTCGGATTCGACTTCTGCGAGATTTGCGTGAGCGTCGATTTGCCGGCGCCCGATTGACCCGCGATGAAGTTTGTAGTGCCGGGTTTGAGTCCGGCCGACAAGTCAGAGAGAACCGGCGCATCTCAAACCCCTCATTGTGAGTGAGCCAATCCGCGTGCCCAGCTCGAAGGGACATGAACCCCTGCGCGGCGATGAGCCTTCTGTAAGGGCGGAACGCTGGCCGGTGTCCCAAGGCGTACGGATGGGACGGGCTTACGAAAGGCTCACGAGCTCGCCCCATCAGTTGACCGGTTTAATATTCTTCGAGGTCACTTGCGCTGGCGTCGCACCGATGAGCTGTTCGTACAGGAGAGGATCTGTCGCGCCCTCGGTGTTGATCAGAAAGACCCGTGCATTGGGTCCAAGACCGACCTTGCCACGCAAGGTCAGGTCAGAAGAACCTTCAGTAGTGCTGCGAGGCCAACACCACCAGTTTCGCTTGCAACGACAACGGGATCGCCATCCTCGGATTTGCCAGTCGTTTCATCACGCTGATTGCGTCCTCGTCGTCGACAGTCATAAAAAGCATCGCCGTGCGCGAAAGGATGCGCCAAGCCACGAGCGAAGGCTCGTAGCATTCGAGCATCGCCATCACGGTCGGTTGCCCATGATCTACCTTGACAGGATGACCGGCGCGCGCGCTTTCGAAGAGGCATGCTGCCCGCGAGGGATCGACAACTGTGAAGAAGGGGCGGTGTCGCCCAACAGAATTGATAGATGTCCAGCAACGGCTGCGGCGATCCCACCGACGCCTGCCTGGATGAAGACGTGTGTCGGCGGCTCCGGCAACTGGCGTAGTGCTTCGCTCACAAGGGCGGTATATCCCTGCATTACAAAGCGCGGGATCCGCTCATAGCCAGGCCAGGACGTGTCAGACACTGTAATCCAGCCTTCTTGAGCCGCAACTCGGGCTGCTTGGACGACAGAATCGTCATAGTTGCCGTCGACGCGGATCATCTGCGCGCCAAAGCGGGCGATGGCAGCGATGCGCTCGTTGCTCACGCCTGAATGAACGAAGATGGCGCATTTTGCACCAACGAGCTGGGCGCCTTGGGCAACGGATCAGCCATGGTTGCCATCCGTGGCACAAGAGACCGTCATACCTTTTGCCACGGAATTCACCTCAGGTGCGTGCACGTCGGACACGTCAACATCGCGACCGAGCTGCCGAGTTGCTTCCTCAAGCACCAGACGGATCACGGCATAGGAACCTCCCAATGCTTTGAAACTCCCAAGGCCGAGACGTTGGCCTTCGTCCTTTAGATGGATCGAACCGACTCCAATCTCGCGGGCAAGGCCTGGCAAAGAAACAAGAGGGGTTTCCTTGTGGCCATCGCGATACTTGAGAAACCGCTCCACCTCGCGAGCGGCTTCGACACTCACCGTATCGGCGTCCGAGGTATCGAGGGGAGCGCGGTGGTCGATGTGTTGGTTGAGGAGAAACATGGTCTGGCTTTCTTGCCTCGTCGATTGCGCTATGTATGGAATACTTCATTCACGACGATATAAGTGGCGCATTCCGGAATCATTTTGTGCAAGAGTCGCTTATACCCGAGGGCAGCCCTTTGATCAGCCTGGATCGCTCGAGCCGAAACTCGCAAACGATAGGGCGCGCTCAGCAGCAATAGAATAAGCGCCCTATTGGCTTCATGGCTGGTAGCGGATCGGCTGCTTCTTAAACCCGTCATAACCAGCGCGCCTTCTATCGTGCAGACCGACCACAAGCATCTTCGGCTGCGCTGCTTTAACAAATAGTGAGCGTTGGAATTCAATCAGACATTGATCAGGATAGCGCGCCGCTTCAAGCCGCGTGCTTGTTTTTTTGGTCCTCAAGACTCGATAGCGACTTTCAAGCGAGCTTTCTTTAGGCGATGCCCGAGCGCATCAGCCTAGCAGCGGACTAGGTCAATTCGCTAGTGCCGAAATCACCAAAAACAAATTGGTCGAGTGCTTCTTCTTGTGCGTCGACGCATCGCCAGATGCTTGGAAGCCTTCAGGCCCTGCACAGTTGAGGATGAGGCAGTGGCCGAGTTGATCACGAAGACACTGGCCCGCAAACCGAAGGCCGCAACACACTGGAGTTGCGTGCCATCGCCAAAGCGACCAGGATTGCCAAGAGCACCCATCACGTGAACGGGTCGCAAAAGATGCGTGCAGATCTTTGTCGTCGCGAAATGCCCTTGAATTTGTTGGTTCATCTCAGGATTTTAGTTCAGCGTGTAGGCGAGCTTTTTCCAGCCTATGCCTCACACCGCTGAGGCAGCTAGCCAATTTGGCGAATTCCTTAATGCCGAGATAATCAAAAACAAACTGATCAATCTCTTCCTGCTGTGCCGCGATGCTCCCAAGACGTTTGCGAGCGTTTTCTGTTAGCGACAGGTGTACGACTCGGGCGTCCTTCGTGCAGGGCTCGCGCCGCACAAACCGTTTATTCTCGAGCTCCTTCGAATGCTTCGTGATGAAGGCCGAACCCACCTCCATTAACTTTGCAACCACGTTGACCGGTACTCCGTCATTCCGTTCCAATTCGGTCAGCGCCATCAGGATCATCATTTGCGGTCCAGTAATACCGAGCGCATTCGCCTGGAAATAGCGAAGTGCGTCCAGACAGACATTGATAGATCTGATTTCCCAGGTGAATCGCCTAAGTACATCCTGGCCCGCGGCAGAGCCCTTTCCAAGCCGTGTTGTTAGACTAGGCAAATTTGGCGCCATCGGATCTTATGAGTTCCATCGTTAGACCGTTCCGCGCAGCGGAGTTCAACAGCGAGGATTGATGTTTGGCTGACCGACTCGACAGGCCAAGCGCTGCAGGTCAGCTGGATGAGCTGCAATCCCGAGCTCGCTCCCGATGCGACTTCCTCGCTGAAGCTCCAAAGCATACGTCGCAACTTCACACACTCGCGGTGGTGAAATCCGTCAAAAACTCGCTTGTAAACGCAGAATTTGAGCGTCGCGGCAGGTCAGACGTAAATTGACTTCTCGAAACCAGGCGAACCGCGATCTTTCACGGCCAAGCGGGAGTCGGCGCTGGATCGTTCAGAGGGAATGCTTCCGACGTCTCGGTCGAGATGCTCTCGCTGCGCTTTCGATGACGAGCGTAGGCCGGGCGACGATTCCTTCGACTTTAAGGATGCCGTAGAGATTTGATCACCCGCCGGCTAAACCCGGCGCTCGCCATAAGATGTCTGCAAGGCACGGCCGCGGAAGGACAGATCTATTCGCCGAATCCGTGAGGACCTGGTTCAGGCGAATCATGCGATCGCCTCAATGGCGTTGGAGAAGACGCTGGCCGGCCGGCTCAGGCCGTAATGATCGCGCAGCGTTGTGCCCGTGTAATCGTGACGGAATAGGCCGCGCTTGCGCAGAATGGGCACGACCTGCTCGGCGAAGATGTCGAACCCGCCGGGCAGCCAGGGCGGCATGACGTTGAAACCATCGGCTGCCCCGTTCTCGAACCAGGTCTGGATGTTGTCGGCGATCTTTTCCGGCGGTCCGGCAATCACCCAATGGCCGCGGGCGCCGGCCAGGCGCTGCACGAGCTGGCGAATCGTGGGCTTCTCGCGATCAACAATGTCGATCACCAGCTTGAATCGGCTGGCCGCCCCGCGGGCGCCCTCGGTATCGATCAGATGACGAGGAAAGGGGCCATCGAGGTCAAACCCGGAGAGGTCGAGACCGATCATCTGGCGCAGCTGGGTCAGGGAATACTCGGGCTGGATCAGCTCGTTGAACTCGTCCTGCAGCCGATTGGCCTCGATCTGCGTGCTGGCGATGAAAGGACTGATGCCGGGCAGAATCTTGATCTGATCGGGACTGCGGTCGAAGGCGCGCGCCTGACGCTTGATGTCGGTATAGAATTCCTGGGCGCTCGCCAGTGTCTGATGCGCGGTGAAAATCGCTTCCGCAAGACGCGCCGCAAAGGTACGTCCGTCGTCGGAAGAACCGGCCTGGACATAGACCGGTCGTCCCTGCGGCGTCCTTGAGATGTTGAGGGGGCCACGCACGCGGAAATGCTTTCCGATGTGATTGATCGCGTGGATCTTGCCGGTGTCGGCGAAAACACCCGATCTGGGGTCGTTGACGAGCGCGTCGTCCTCCCAACTGTCCCAAAGGCGCGTGATGACGTCGAGATACTCCCGCGCCCGCTCGTAGCGTTCGTGATGCGGAGGATGCTCGGGCAAGCCAAAGTTCTGCGCGGCCTGCGGCGTGCTCGTTGTCACGATGTTCCAGCCGGCCCGGCCGCTACTGATGTGATCCAGCGAGGCGAACAGCCGCGCCAAATTGTAAGGCTCCGTGTAGGTGGTCGATGCGGTCGCGATCAGGCCGATCCGGCTGGTGGCGGATGCGATCGCGGTGAGCAGGGTGATCGGCTCGAGCCGAAACCGCTGCGCATAGCGGACATTGTCCGCCAGCGCCGGACCATCGGCGAAGAAAACCGCGTCGAACTTATGTGCTTCAGCGCGCTGCGCCAGCTCCTGATAGTAGGTGACGTCGAGGATGCGATTGGCTGCCGAACTCCTGTGGCGCCAGGCCGCCTCGTGATGGCCATCTGGATAGATGAAGAAGTTGAGGGAAAGCTGCCGTCGTTTGCTCATTTGTGAGATCCGCGTGCATTGGGAGCTGTAGCAAGCGAGACTCTACGTCTGCAGTCACGCTGGTGTCGATGAAATGCATTTGCGTTGTTGAATTGGATGCAAGCATGAAGCTTGCGAGCGGAGCGCCAATCAAAGACGAGCGCAGTCGTCACGACGAGAAATGGCGGCGGCTGTAACGATTTTATCGGGTCTCTGGACGAGAAGTGCGTTGCGTCGCGTCAAATTGCGCTCCTCTTGCAGAGGGGCGGGCAGCCATCATTGTGAATCTTTCAGTGTCAGCATCACTGGCGAAGCGTTCGTTGCCTCTCGCCGAAAACAAAGCTGGTTTTGTTTCATTGACTGACGATCGATCGCTCGTACCATTCAGGACTTCAACGCGAGGTCGTTTCATCATGCTCCAATTCGATCGCACTGACCGATGTCCCGGCTCGGGCCGTCTGCCGGAGCACGTTGCGGCCGAGTAGGGCCCGTAGCCTGAAATGATTTTATCTATCTCCGCCGTCGTTTCCGCGACCGGCGCATGGCGGAGCTTTGTCCAGGGGATTGCCGTGACGAGAGCACGACCATGAGCAACACGACAAACATCGATGATGTCATTCCGCGCACCGACATCGTCAAGCGTGCGGCCAGGCTTGGCGCCGAGATCAGGAACATCAAACTGTCGGGCGACCCTTCGGACGAGACCATTCGTGCCATCAATTAGGTGCTGCTCGAACACAAGGTCATCTTCTTCCGGGACCAGGGACATCTCGACGATGCCGAACAGGAGCGCTTTGCCATCAGACTCGGCAAGCTGGTGCCCCATCCGACGGTCGGCGCGATCAAGGGCACGTCGTCGATCCTGGAGCTGGACTCGGGGCGAGGCGGTGGCCGCGCCGACCAATGGCATACGGATGTCACCTTCGTCGACGCCTATCCGAAAATCTCGGTGCTGCGCGGCGTGGTGATTCCACCCTACGGCGGCGACACCGTCTGGTCGAACACGGCAGCCGCCTATCTCGACCTGCCGGCGCCCCTGCGCAAGCTCGCCGACGAAGTGTGGGCCGTTCACAGCAACGCCTATGATTATGCCGTGAAGACGCGGGCAATCGAGGTGGACAAGAAGCACTTCGACGAGGTGTTCACCGGAACGATCTTTGAGACCGAGCATCCGGTGGTGCGCGTCCATCCCGAGACAGGCGAGCGCACGCTCGTGCTCGGCAATTTCGTGCAGCGCTTCGTTGGCCTGCCGAAATCCGACGGCCAGAAGCTGTTCGACCTGTTCCAGTCGCATATCACGGCGCCGGAAAACACCATTCGTTGGAGCTGGGAGGCCGGCGACGTTGCGATCTGGGACAATCGCCCCACGCAACATTGCGCGGTCAACGACTATGGCGACCAGCACCGCGTTGTGCGCCGGGCCACCATCGATGGCGATGTACCGCTCAGCGTCGACGGTCGCCGCAGTGTGACGCACGTCAAGACATCCAAGCCCCCGACCCCCAAAGCCGCTTGATCCGGATTAGCTCACGAGAGTCACAATGATGAACGCTATACTTCGATTGCTTCCCGCAAGGCGCGCCCGGTTGGGACGGGCCACCCGCAACACGTTGCGGGTTTTGTTGGCGGGCGCCGTGGCGCTCGGCCTCGCGGCCCCGGCATTCGCCGAGCCGCCGCTCGAGAAGACCGAGATCCGATACCAGGGATCGGCCGGGCCGGTGAGCTGGCCGAGGACCTCGGCTATCTCGCGCCGCTCAAGCTCAAATGGGTCGGTAACACCATCAGCGGGCCACAGGACATCCAGGCCGTCGTCACCGGCGATATCGACATCGGCGGCGCGTTCTATGGGGCGATCCTCAAGTTGATCGCGGCGAAGGCGCCGGTCAAGGCGGTGGTCGGCTACTAAGGCTCCGACGCCAGCACCTATTACGCCTACTTCGTGAAGGACGACAGCCCGATCAAGACCGCGCATGACCTGATCGGCAGGAATGTCGCGGTCAACACGCTGGGCGCACATTTGGAGTTCGTGCTGCGCGAGTATCTGGCTAGGTCCGGCCTCAGCGCTGGTGAAGCCAGGCAGGTCACGCTGGTGGCGATCCCTCCGGTCAGCGGCGAGCAAGCGTTGCGCCAGGGCCAGGTCGAGGTCAGCGCGCTGGGCCGTGTCCTGCGCGACAAGGCGCTGGAACGGGGTGGCATCCGCTCGCTCTTTGTCGACACCGATCTGTTCGGCCAGTTCACCGGCGGTGCCTATGTACTGCGGGACAAATTCGTCAAGCATAATACCAATGCCTCGCGTAAGCTGGTGGAGGGGATTTCGCGGGCCATCGAATGGGCCCAGACCACACCGCCGGAAGAGGTGCGGGCCCGGTTCGACAAGATCATCGCCGAGCGCAAGCGCAACGAGGATGCCTCCTCGATCAAATACTGGAAGAGCACCGGTGTTGCATCCAAGGGCGGCTTGATCTCGGACAGCGAAATCCAGGTATGGATCGACTGGCTGGTGAAGGACGGCCTGTTCAAGCCGGGTCACGTCAAGGCTTCCGACACCTACACCAATGCGTTCAACTATTTTCGTCCCGGAAAAACGGCGGAGGCCCGATGACCTTCGTCAAGATCCGTTGCGAGCATGTCTGCAAGGACTCTGTCCTGCGCGGGGAGGGGGGCGCACCAGGCCGCCACTTCATCGCTCTGGAGGACATCACGCTCGATGTTCGCTCGGCGAATTCTTGGCCCTGGTTGGCCCAAGCGGCTGCGGGAAATCCACATTGGTCGATCTGCTGGGCGGGCTCACGCTGCCGACCAACGGCCGGATTCTGCTCGATGGCCGGCCGATTGCCGGACCCGGTCGCGACCGCGGCATCGTGTTCCAGCAGTATGCGCTGTTTCCCTGGCGCACCGCCGCTGAGAATGTTGAGTTCGGTCTCGATATCGCCGGGTTCAAGGCCAAGCAGCGGCTCGACATCGTGCGGCATTTCCTCGAGCTGGTCGGGTTGTCCGGCTTTGCCGACCGCTACCCGCATGAGCTCTCCGGCGGCATGAAGCAGCGCGTGGCGATCGCGCGAAGCCTCGCCTACGATCCGGAAGTGCTGCTGATGGACGAGCCGTTCGCCGCGCTGGACGCCCAGACGCACGAGACGCTGCAGGGCGAACTGCTGCGGATCTGGCGCGCCACTGGCAAGACGATCGTCTTCATCACCCACGGCATCGACGAGGCCATCGTGCTCGGCCAGCGGGTGGCGGTGATGACGTCGCATCCGGGCCGGATCAAGCAGATCATCGACATTCCGGACGTGCTGCGCAGCGAGGCTGATGACGTGCGCTCGCTGCCTGAGTTCAGTTGCGTGCGCCACGAGGTCTGGAGTCTGTTACGCGACGAAGTCTTGAAAGCGCAGCAAGGACAATTGGCCGTCGGCGCTGGTGCGCGCGCCGATCGCAAAGTGGAGGAGGTCACCCATGTCTAGCCTCGAGATGCTGACATTGCTGGAGCTTGCGCACGGGCGCCGAGAGCCGCTGACCAGCGTGGAAAGCCCGGCATCGCCGGTTGTGGACTGGATTCACCCCGCGGCCCGCGGGCTGGCTGCCTTCGGGCACCGCTCGTTGCTGCTGGTTGCCATGTTGGCGGCATGGGAGGTGGCGCCGCGGCTCGGGTTGATCGATCCGGTGTTCCTGCCACCCTTCTCGGAGGTGATCGCCGCGGGCAGGCAGCTTGCGCAAACCGGCGAGCTCTATGATGACGTCTCCGCCAGCCTGCTGCGTGCCTTGAGCGGATTTCTGATTTCTGTCGCCTTGATCGTCCCGCTTGGCGTGGCCGTCGGTTGGTATGCGCGTCTCGGCAATCTCGTGAACCAGTTCATCGAGATCTGCCGCAACACTGCGCCGCTTGCGCTGCTGCCGGTCTTCATCCCTGCTGCTCGAAATCGGCGAAACGTCGAAGATCACGATGGTGGTCTATAGTTGCGCTTGGCCGCTGCTGCTCAACACCGTTGCCGCGGTGAAACAGGTCGATCCGTTGCTGATCAAGTCGGCGCGGACCATGGGTGCAACCCCGCAGCAGCTGTTTCGCAAGGTCATCCTGCCGGCTGCGCTTCCCACTATCTTCGTCGGTATTCGTCTGGCCAGCGCGTCGGCCATGCTAGTGTTGGTTGCGCCCGAAATGGTCGGCGCCAAGGCCGGCCTCGGCTATCTCATCATCAATAGCCAGTACAGCTTCCTGATTCCGCAAATGTATTTCGGCATCCTCAGCATGACGGTCATCGGGCTGGTGTTCAATGCCATTCTGGAGGCACTGAAGCGGCGCGTCATGCGGTGGAAAGCGCCATTGACGGCATGAGATATGGAATCAGGCGCCGCTCGCAGGTTCCGCGCTGGCCGCCTGCGTAACCATGCTGTTCGGCGGATCTGTCAGAGATTGCCGCCGATCATCGACTTGTCGTTTTCGACGCAAACAGCAGCACCAGCATCAACATCCCCGCGGTCGGCATGCCGATATCGATGTCGATGTCGACCACGGTCGGTCGCTGCTCGCGATCGGTGGCAGCCGCGTAGTCGCTGCTGCTGCTGGCATCACCTCACGTTAGAGGTGCTCTTTCGAGGCTCCGCAAAAGATGATTTTTCCTCCGCGGCTTTTCCAATTCCGCGGGGCGCTTCAGAGCACTCTTGCCCACCCCATTCACCCGGCACTCCCGTGGACACGGCTGCGCAATCACGACGGTTAGGCGTCTCGCCCCTCGTAAGGCGCCGGATTAGCCAGGGCTGAAGATCAAGCAGAGCAGGATCGCCGCCAGACCAATGTCCAACCGATTGACGTGGCGAGAGGCCATACTTGGATTGGCATCGGACGAACTCTCCCGACGAGGCTAAGACACTGCTGGCGGGGGACAGCGGCCTCTTGAAGTTACCTCAAACCCTGTTCGAGATAAAAGCTTTTACTTGGGGACCGCCAGAATCAAAAGCCGGACTCGCCACTTGTGAAGTCAAAAACGATTTCAGACCTATGATCTTTCGCCCGTGCCTAGACTACTGTAGAGGCGTCCATTGCGCGCAGAGGGCGATCGAAAGTGAGTAGTAGCAATCGGCGCTCAAATTGGGCGGCATCAGCCTAGTTGTTTACGAAGCCAAATGGGCTTCGCGTCGCGATTGTGCCGCGCCCAAGACGTCGCCGCGTTCGACAGTCCTGCTCTGCATCTGAACGCAGGTGCTACGCGCCACAGGGTTGAACGGTGCGGGAATGCGGCGCACTGCTCGCTGATCGTGCTGGAAACCAGCGGCCCATTGGGAGACCAGCAGGAATTATGCGCCGTATTTGAATAATCTCATGATGAGCCGGCGAACCGAGGATTACCTGATCTCTACTCCTCGCCAAAATTGAGCTCGGTCATGGGCATTGTTGATCTTGTCAGCAGCAGCTTCTGTTGCCGTCGGCAGCTGGAGTTGCGCAACTCTGCTTCCGCTCGTCTTCACGTAAAGTGAGTTGGTCGGTAGTGTTGCCATCTTTGTAGACGTCAATCGCTGTTGTCCCGGAGCTTCTCCAACTACGTCGCTCAAACCCGCACGAACCATCTTCGGAAAGTGGTGGCGAGAGCTGCGTCCGCTTTTCAGTATCTTTGCTTTCGTATCAAGCCGACAGATATTTTGCCTTCTTGGTAGTTGTCATTTTCATTTGATTGCAGATGAGAGGCCAGATGAGGAGCAATTTGACTCCGCTTCGCCCGGTCTGGACTGAAAGCCATTGGATGTGGGATAAGCGAAAATCAAAGCGCGTTCACTTCGAGCACGAGTACCGGGCAACCCTTTTAGGTCTAGACGGCACGTGGCGGCGCGATTGCATTCTCATCGACGTTTCCGACACCGGAGCACGCCTTCGAATTTATGGATCGACAGACGTGCTCAAAGCTCGCCAGTTCTTCCTGCTGCTTTCAACCGTCGGATTAGCTTACCGGCGATGCAAGTTGATTCGACTGGACGGCTCGGAAATCGGGGTCCAATTTGTAACCAGCCGGAATATTCGCTCGGGCTAATTGCCAGAGAAACCAAATCCAGTTCGAATTGATTCAATGAGGAGGGTCGTCCTCCCAACTCACTCCTGAATCGACGCTACCTGGCAGCAGCGATGCCCCTCATTCTTATTGTAGGGGCGGTCCATCCCGGGTATCGAACCCTTATGCGATTGCCTGAACGGCGCCCGAGAACATGCCGTGCGGCGGTCTCAGGACGTAGTGCTGCCCGTGGCGCTGCAGCGGTATAGTCGTTCCGGAACACGCCATATCGCCGCAAATGCGGACTACCTGCTTCGAACAGTTGGGACTAAGTCAGCGTTTGATGACATTCAACTTTGTCATCGATCGCTGACATTCACAAATTGTCAACGAACGCCGACTTATGCTAAAGTAAGCGAACGTAGACATTTGGATGTCCCATGCTCATACGCACACCGGCCGAACTCGGCGCCATCCTTCGCGACCGGCGCAAGAAGCTCAAACTCGATCAATCGACGTTTGCCAAGAGCATTGGCGTCAGCCGCCAATGGGTGATCGAGGTTGAGCACGGTCACCCGCGCGCTGAGCTCGGGCTGATCCTTCGCGCTCTCGATGCCCTGGACATCCGCCTGGATGCGGGCACCGAACAAACGCCAGCCCGC
The DNA here is from genome assembly GCF_055807555.1 of Bradyrhizobium sp. Ken64. Taxonomy (NCBI): domain Bacteria; kingdom Pseudomonadati; phylum Pseudomonadota; class Alphaproteobacteria; order Hyphomicrobiales; family Nitrobacteraceae; genus Bradyrhizobium; species Bradyrhizobium sp. Ken64. The sequence continues at coordinate 18,357 of NZ_JBVVPA010000044.1, forward strand.
GGGACCACCAGGCCAGCCGTCGATATCAACGCCATCGTGGCCAAGGCCAGGAAAAAAAGGGCATGACGAGCGAACTTGTTGCTCTGCTCGATGATCGGGAAATCGGCCGCGTGCGCAATGACGCCCGCGGCCGGCTCACCTTTATCTATGACAAGGACTGGCGCCGGGCCGAGGGAGCCTATCCGCTATCGCTGTCCATGCCGCTCGCGGCCGAAGAGCACGGTCCTTCCGCCGTGCAGGCCTTCCTCTGGGGACTCCTGCCCGACAACGAGCGCGTGCTGGAAAGGTGGGCCCGAAGATTTCAGGTGTCCGCGCGCAACGTGTTTGCCCTTATTTCCCATGTCGGCGAGGACTGCGCGGGTGCCGTTCAGTTCGTCACGCCCGATCGGCTGGGCGCCTTGCGAAGCGGGGCCGAAGACAAGGTCGAATGGCTTGATGAGACGGCGATCGCCAAACGCCTGCAAACCTTACGCGAGGATCACACCGCCTGGCGATTGCCGCGCGACACCGGACAATTCAGCCTTGCGGGTGCTCAACCCAAAACCGCCTTGCTTCTGCAAAAAGGCAAGTGGGGAATTCCCTCTGGGCGCATTCCGACCACGCATATCCTCAAACCGCCGACCGGCCATTTCGATGGGCACGCGGAAAATGAACATATCTGCCTCATACTTGCGCGCAGTCTCGGTCTGCCCGTCGCCGACACCCAGGTGATGCGTTTCGGAAAGGAAATCGCCATTGTCATCGAGCGCTACGACCGGCAGTTCAGTGGGAACGAGATCGTCCGTGTCCACCAGGAAGATATCTGCCAGGCGCTCGGCATCCTGCCGACCATGAAGTATCAAAACGATGGCGGGCCAAGCCCTGCCGATGTGATCGAGCTTTTGCGCGCCTACTCCACGGATCGGGTCGCCGACGTTGACACGTTTGTCGACGCGCTAAGCTTAAATTGGCTGATCGCGGGTACGGATGCGCATGCCAAGAATTATTCGCTGCTGCTGGCCGGAGGCCCTCATGTACGGCTCGCCCCGCTCTACGACATCGCCAGCATTCTTCCCTACGATGACGTCGATCTTCAGAAGATCAAGCTCGCGATGAAAATCGGCGGTGACTACAAGCTCAGCCAGATTAGTTTGCGCGATTGGCAGAAGTTCGCGCGCGAAACGCGGCTCGATCCTGACAAGGTGATCACCGGACTGATTGCCATGGCCGAGCAGCTTCCCGATATTGTAGCCGCTGTACGGAAGCAAGCCCGGAAAGACGGATTGGACAATGCCATCATCGGGCGTCTCGCCGAGCACCTGATCGCAAGAGCCGGGCAATGCCGTCGACTCCTCGGTGAGGCATAGGTTCCGGCGACCGCCGCCAGCAGCATGATCGACATGTCGTTTGACGATGCCAATGATGATCATGATCGGCAGCACCAGCATCAGCACCACAGTGATCGGCATGCCGATGTCGATGTCGACATCGACGATGTCAGTGGGTGCTCGCGATCCGTGGCAGCCGCGTAGTCGCTGCGGGTAGCATCACCATACGGCATGTCCTTCAAAGCTCCGACGAACAGCGATTTTTCCTCTGCGGCTTTTCTAATTCGGTAGGACGCTCGTAGGTCCTCTTTTTGACGGGGCCCCAAATCAATGACGTTTAGGCGTCTCGGCCCGCTTAGGGGCCGCCGGATTAGCCAGGTCCGAAGATCAAATAGAGCAGGATCACGGCCACGGCGACTGTCCAGCCGATCGACGTAGCGACAGCCCATACTTGCATCGGCATCGGATGGCCCTCCCGATGAAAGCTAACGAAGAGCGCCGCTGGCGCTGGACAGCGACCTCTTGGACCCGCCTCAAAATGTCTTCGAGATAAAAACCCCGGGTCGCTACAATCAAACGCCGGACTCGCCACCCTGTGAAGTCAAAATCGATTCGAGGGCCAATGGAACAATTGTGACGTTGCGAGAGCGACACACCTAACAAGCTAGGCGGTACTGGTGAAGAGTTCTGACTCGGGCGGAAGCCAACCAATTTGCCAGAGATAATGTGTGAAACTGCCTGGCGCATAAGCCCGGGAATAATTTGTGGGCTATTTCACCTGATATTTGAAGTGGGGTAGATAAGCGTTCGCCGCCCGTTGGGGCTGGGCCGCAGGCGACGACGGCGGACCGTCCTACTGTTGAGGATTGCCGATGTCGAGCGCGCCTAGACGGTAATCTTCGCCCAGCGATTGGTCGGTCGTCGGCCGGGCAGTCAAGGTGAATGTCGCGTCGGGGTAGCGGGCCCACACCTCAATGTCCTCTGAAGTAACGGTTAGATATCCGAAGAAGCACTTGTACCGACCCGGCTCCGTTACCCGGCCGATTTTGTCCCAATTGATCTTGTTAACGCGCATCCCTAGCTCCACTCTTTCTAAGGCAGCGAGCCGGGCGGAGCTTTGAGTTCTTCGAGGCCGGCTTCGATCACCGCCAATTCCTCTTGGATTGCTTTGGCCGCGTTTTCTGGGTTGATGCCCGACACGGCTTCCAACTGGGCGAGCACCTTGCGCCGATGCGCCAGCAAGTCGACTAGAACCCGGCGGTCCCGCAGTTTCACCTAGCCAGTGACGATCAATTCCATGGCTTTTGACACGTTCGTCGTTTCCCACCGGTTTGCGGGTTATCGGGGGCGGCTAAGTTCTGTCAGACCGGCTGCGGTCATACGATATTCGACACCTTCGCCGGTTGAGCGTCGCTCCATCCATCCGTTTCGTAAAGAGCGAGCGTTGTTCCGGGGTGATCGGGAAGCTTCGAAGAAGACACCCCATCGCGGTCACCAAGAGGCATGGCCCGTTTGTTGCCATCGCATTGTTTACGATCAATTACGGATCGGGAACAGCGGGCAATGTTTTCTAAGTGGTTCATGGATATTGTTCTGCGGCATGGATCACGAGGACGCATCTGCTTGGTTCGTTCCGGCTCTCAGGCGGAGCTACGCTCGTCTAGCAGCGTGGATGACGCGCGGTAATCGCGCGCCTGAGCCCAGCCGCTTGCCGGAGCCGCCGCGTCAGAGCGGCCAGCTCGCTTTCCCGACACCCGCCGCGGCGGCCAGTGCCGCCGCGCATTTAGGCATTGCAGGCATTGCGAATGACGAAGCACATCTACGCGTCCGTGATTGCCGGACGAAGAGGAGCGGAATTGCTCTCGCTCTTTGGCGCAGGTGCCATAGCTGAGGAGGGCGGCGAACGGCGAGGCCGCACCCGCCAAGCGGTCGACGCTCGCTTGCAGCGCTTTCAAAAACAGCGGGGGCGAGCGAGTAGGACGAGTGGGAAATTCTTTGCTCAGTTACTAGACTATCGTCCGTTCAGCCCGGCTGAAGTAACCCTCAACCGATACATCCGGGGAGTTCGCTTTCGCATCTGCTCTACCTTCAGAAAGTCCACAGCGGATCGGTGGATAGCAGGGATCTGCTGCCCTTCTATACGTATAGAGGCGTGGAGATGTTCCATGCTTCCGCGGCGGCTAAGTTTGCGATCTTTGCTGTCGAATTGATGATGATGGCGATGTGACGGTAACGCTAATGCTCGCGGCGGAGCATAGCGTGCCGATGTACGCTGGAGGGTCTTCCTGGAATGGCGGCGATTATAACGCTTTGAAGACCGGAATACTGAATGCGCGAGCTTCAGTTTGGTTCGTATGAAGAGTGGAGGCTGCAATGGTCAAACTCAAAATCGACAAAAGTCACAAACGTAGAGTGCGAGCCGTTGCTGAGGTTAGCAGTAAGGGGCGTGGTCGTTCGCTTGCTGATCTGGTCGAAAGAATCGAAAGAGCTGATGCAAGCCTTGCAGCTGAAAAGGAACTGTCGAGTGCGGCAATGCGTGCTGGGGAACTAGTTCGGGCCATGCGCAAGGATGCCAGATTCTCTCAGTCACAATTGGCGGATAAGTTGGGTGTTAGCCAGGCTCGAATTAGCGAAATCGAATCGGGAGTCGGGACCTAGGGGCCAACTTGGGATCTGATGGAACGAATTTCGGTTGCATGCGGCAAGACGCTTGGCGTTGCTGCCTCTAGCGATCACCTAGAACTCGCGGCGCACAAGCCAATGGCTGTTTAGTCTGATCCGTCGATGAGAGCCTGAGATACATGGCGTACTCTTGGTGGGACGCTCTCAAAGACGTGCTCGGCGCCGCGAGTCCAGTATGTATCGCCGTGCCGTGGTTCAGAGATTTTTGGCTGCGCGCTCACAGATCGAAACTCGAGCGAGTCGAGGCAACAGGACGGCTTGGCAGGCCGAAGGCGTCTGTCGAAGGTTCAATCCGTCAGAAAATTGAGTCCCCCAAGCTGGCCGACATAGTGTGGACCACACTTGGGCTAGTGCTAATGTTCATAAGCTTCTTGATTGCCATCATTCGAGGCCTCGCTGATCTCTTGGGCGGAACTTAATGCAGCGTTCCCCCAATGAAGCGTGCGTTCAGAAACTGGTCGGCATCTGCGCGCGGTAGTTGTTGCGGCATGTTTCTCACCAAAGCCAGAACTGCGCTAAGCCGATGATAGCTCCGCGGGCCAGGCTGACGCGAACCTGCAACCAGAAGGCCGCGTGGTGTAGATCGCCAATCAGATGCGCCAGCAACAACAGCGCTTCAGCTTTGGTGGCGACATTGAAGGCCGACGGGGAGGGGCGTTTCAACAGCACGGCGACCGCATGACCTGCCGCTGAACTTTCATCCATTGGCGATTAGAGTCTCGGCGGATGTTACGCCGTTTGGCGCGGGATGAGCAACGTGCGATCGGCGAAGCTGGTCGGGGTTGCGCAGCCGGTCGCACGTTGCGGTGAGGTTGGCGGAATAGGCCGCGGGTGTCAGATAGCCCAGCGACGAATGCGGGCGGTGGCTATTGTAGCACGCCGCAATCCTGGTTCGGGCGTGATCAAGGCCGAAGAACAGGGTTTCGTTGAGAAGCTCGTCTCGCATCCGGCC
>NZ_JBVVPA010000045.1:0-22556 GCF_055807555.1 Bradyrhizobium sp. Ken64
AGGAACTGCTTGGGGCGCACCTCGCGCGAAGCCGGCCACAGCCGCGTTCCGGCACCGCCGCACATGATCAGGGGGATGATTTTTTGGGTCACGTGTGAGCTACTCGAGAGAGGGGTTTATACGCGGTGATAATTTCGATACCATTCGACAAAGCGGCCCAAGCCATCCGCCAGCGGAGTCGAGGGCGTAAAGCCGACGTCCCGTTGCAGGGGCGAAATGTCGGCGCGCGTCTCGAGGACGTCGCCAGCTTGCATCGGCAAAAGCGTGCGGATCGCGGGCTTGCCGATGATCTTCTCCAGTGTCTCGACGAACTCGATCAAATTGACCGAGCGGTTGTTGCCGATGTTGTAGACGCGATACGGCGCATAGCTCGACGAGTTTTCCGGCTGCTCGGCGTTCCACGCGGGATTCGGCGTCGCGGGGCGATCGAGGGTGCGGATCACGCCCTCGACGATGTCGTCGACATAGGTGAAATCGCGCCACATATTTCCATGATTGAAAAGCTTGATCGGCTCACCCGCAAAGATCGCGCGCGTGAAGAGCCAGGCGGCCATGTCGGGCCGGCCCCATGGACCATAGACAGTGAAGAAGCGAAGACCGGTCACCGGCAGCTTGTGAACATGTGCGAACGTGTGCGCCATCAGCTCGTTGGCCTTCTTGCTCGCGGCATAGAGGCTGACCGGATGATTGACCGAATGCTCGGTCGAATACGGCAAGGTCCGATTGGCGCCATACACGGAGCTCGACGAGGCGTAAACGAGATGCGCCAGACCGTGGCGTCGGCCCGCTTCGAGCACGGTGACGAAGCCGTCACAATTGGCGCGAATGCTGGTGATGGGATCGTCGATCGACGCGCGCACGCCGGGCTGCGCCGCAAGGTGAACGACGCGATCAGGAGTAACCTCGTCGAATACGCACGTTAGCGCGGCAAAATCGACGAGGTCGAGCTCATAGGAGCGAAAGCCTGGATAGTGCTTCAGGGTTTCGAGGCGCGCGCGCTTCAGCGCCGGGTCGTAAAAAGGTGTAAATGAATCGATGCCAACGACACCTTCGCCGCGCGCCAACAGCCGTTCACAAACGTGCATTCCGATGAAGCCGGCAGCGCCGGTAACGATCACGGCGCGAGAATTTGTCATTCCTTCATTCCTTCGTTCCGCGAAGTAGTGTCCAGACCTGGGGCAAGGATTGGGCAGTCACAACAACACTATCAGAGAGATTGGTTGGCTGGCAGTGTTGCCAGGAGCGTCTCCGCTACGACCGGCTGGCGAAATCGGGAGATATCAAGCAAATTTCGATGGCAGTGCGCCCGTCAATGACGACGCGATGAAACTAGATTGATCAACCTGAATACAAATGGTCCTTCCGTTGCGGCACCCCCTCGGACAGCTTCCAGGTCGGGATAGGTGCTCATGAACTGAAGCCATCCGGCAATTGCTTCCCGCAACATTGCAGAAATATTTTCTCGTCCGATTGCTCCTGGTCCAGGCGCATAATTGGAACGTCTCAACATTCGGGAGGTTCTCCCGATGCAATCTATTCCAGTTTTAAAGCCATTTCTTCGGTTCATAAATGCCCCGATTTAAATTTCCGATGAAAAGAATGGTGTGGAAGGAGCCAATTTCCGATGCCGACCTCCTCCGTCTGATGTCCGACATCATTTCTCTGCGAGAGCGGGTGGCACAGGCCGAGCTGCGGGCGCATCATCTGAAGCAGACCTCCTTGCACCCGTCGGACAACTCCTCCACGACGAGACAGGTGCAAAAGCGATAGCGCATTCGGCGACCAAGCTCGAAAGGCACCTGGCGTGGTCGCGGCGGCGGTTTGGGACAGTTGGCGGTCAGTCTCACCGGCTGGCCCGTCGCTCCCCCAGCCCACCTCCCCCCAGCCCCAGCTCCCCCAAATGGACAATTTTACAATTAAACCAGTTGACCCCCGTTAAAATTTATTGAATAATAAATCAATTATTAAATGGTTAACGTGTGAGACCTGTAATGATGAAGACGTGTTTTGCCACCGCCCTCTTGGGCCTCGTTGCGGCCACATCAGCACAAGCAGCTACGATTCCCTACCAACACCAAGGGACGGAAAATCCGACCAAGTACACTTTCGCCGCGAGTTCAACCGGTTCGCTGGTCGCATATTTCTATGGATCGGGAGCATCGTTCAGCGAGAGCCTTGGTCTGCTCGTCAACGGCCAGGACAGGGGCACGGCCCTTGATAACCACAGCAGTCCTTTCGGCACGATGTACAACTTCGGCAATGTGAGTGCCGGCGACACGCTGGTCTTCTACGTCGACGTCAAGACGACAGGGTTCAAATACTATTCCGACATTTCCAGGAACGATGATCACGTGAATCACGTCTACTCCACGGCATTCACCGGCCACGGAAAGATTCCGGCCGGGACTTATGTTGGCTTCGAGGACCTCAGTCAGCGCGATACGCACTGGACTGACAATAATTACACCGACGAGCAATTTGTCTTCACGGTCGCTGCGGTGCCTGAACCTTCCACCTGGGCGATGATGGTCCTAGGCTTTGTCGGTGTCGGCTTCCTCGCATATCGCCGCCGCAACTTGGCGCCGACGGCCGCATAGCGGTTCTCAGCATTTTTTGACGGCGCGACCTCTTTTGTCGGGTCAACCGGACTTCGCTCGGTTGACCAACCGACATTCGGCGTGAGTAATGTTGAGACTAGGGCAAAAGAGACATACGACTGAGGCAGCCGCTACAAACGTTTCGCTTTTCGGATCGTCATTGATTGCCTGGAGAAGGGCACGCTGACGAGGTATTTCGCCGCATGCCCCATCGCCTTGTGGATTTTCCTGTCTCCGACGTCAAAAGGCCACACGATCAAGATCAAGATCATGCAACTGGAACACCGCAAGATGCAGGCTTCGATCTGACCTATCGCAATCGAAGCGAATAAGGGTTCACTGGATCGTTCTCCGCGTGGTGAAGCTCCCACCCGGAGGTAGCGGACGCAGGTCAACGGCTCCGCTCGGGGAGCGAGCGTCTTGTCGCTGCCGTTATTTCTACGCTTTCGATAAGGCTCCTTCACGAACGATAAGGCTCCTTCACGAACCGGCGCTCTCCCGGCGCAGCCCAGCTGCGGTTCATTGCACCAGGTGCATTGGTGCTCAGCACGTTCGACGCAATACCACGTCCGGCCGCAGCTTTTTCCCGAGCGGGACATCCGTGGCGAGGCCTGCGCTGAATGCCTTTACCGAAGGGCGATCGTGTTCGGCCCAAATAAGCTGGAGCCCGTCGAGCCCGCTCGCGGTCTTCGGGTTGAGCTCGGGATATTGACCCAATGTGTCGATTAGGATGTCAATCCCGGCATCGGCACCTCCAATTGGATAACCCGATGACTTTCAGCTTTTCGACGACAATCGCCGCGTTCCTCAGCCGGGTCGTTTGGGTGCTGTTTCCAGCCCACCCCCGGCCAGCACGACGTTTCGATGACCGCGTATAATGCGTGGGACGGCATCTTCGTAGCAGCCTATTCTCCGACGGGATAAGCAATGTTGCGGGCCGGCGAAATTCATGAGCTTTCAGGAGAGCGCGCCGATCATCTGAAAAATCGTGTTCAGTAACGGTGCGGTGGCCCTTCGACGGCCTAGTAGCCGGATGACTGTCCCGCTATGGTTTCAGCTGAGGTCCAGCGCCGCCTGCTGAAGCCATGCGCGATGACGAGAGACCCTAGCGGGGACGGACCTCTCAAAGCTCAGGCCCAGCATGAGCTGGCGCACGGGATCAGCTTGCAGCCGGTCCAGATGGTGACTGTGGGCCCGGCCTGCGAGGACGACCGGCGACACGATTGCGAGGGAAAAGAGTAACCAGACCACGTCGCACTCCTTTACGCGCCCCCGATGCAGAAACCTACGTACAAGCCATTTGTTCCGCGACGCCATTGCCGTTTGACGCGATGTGTCTCGACCCGCGAGCTGAGAGGACACGTGGAGCAACCGTGTAGGCACACTGGAAGCCATCGTGAGAGACGGCGTTCCGATCGATCCGCTCGCTCGCCTTTCCGCGAATGAATCGACTGAAGCTGGCCCAGCAACCCCGCGTCTTCTTCTCCTCTGAGACATGCGGCAGAACGTTCATCACGCCCGTACGCCACGCCGTTCAGAAATCGATGGGTGCGACGACGTTCTTGCCCGTCATATTTTCGTTCCCAACAATTGGTTCTATGGATTCGACTGCTGGCCTGATCCATGCAGCACAAGAACGTAAACGGACTCGTTAAGCCACGGTAACGACTTGAAACTCTTCATCAACGGCCGCTTTCTCTCGCAAAAGCTGACCGGCGTTCAGCGCTATGCCGCCGAACTGGTCAAAGCGATCGATGCCTTTCTTGCGTCCGACCAATCGCCCGCTGCCCTCAGAGGAGCCGAGTGGCAATTGCTCGTGCCGAGCGAGACCAGCGAAGCGATCAATCTCACGCGCATCAAGATGCGCAAGATAGGACGGCTGAGCGGACATGCCTGGGACCAGATTGAACTTGCGCGCGCCGCCGCTGGAGGTCGCCTGATCAGTCTGGCCAATGCCGGACCTGTGTTTCATCGTGATCATATCGTCGTCATCCACGACGCACAGGTCTTCCGCCGACCCGATTTCTTCAATTGGCGCTATCTGGCCGTCCACCGCACGATGGGGCGCCTGCTTGCACGCCGGGCCACGATCGCGACCGTATCGGCCTTTTCTCGCAATGAACTGGCTGCAATGCTTGGCCTTTCGAAAACGGACATTCCGATATTCCCCAACAGCGCGGAGCATTTCGCGTCCACAACGCCTGATCCTGGTATTCTCGACCGACTGGGGCTTCAGACGGGAAAATATTTTCTCTTTGTCGGCTCCAGAACCAAGAACAAGAATCTCGCCGTTGCAATTGAGGCGGCGCGGCTGCTCGAACGAAAGGACGTCCCGCTCGTCATTGTCGGCGGAGACAACAGCAAGGTATTTCAAGACAATCTGGGCGAGAGCGAATCGGGCCTGCTTCTGGCGGGACGCCTGGCGGACGAGGAGATTGCAGCTCTGTACGCGAACGCTCTGGCGTTTGTCTTTCCCTCTCTTTACGAGGGCTTTGGTGTACCGCCACTTGAGGCCATGATCTTCGGCTGTCCGGTCATAGCCTCGACGGCTGATGCGGTGATGGAAACGTGTGGCGAAGCAGCTGCTTATTTTTGCGCCAACGACGCTCCAGCGCTGAAACAGCTTATGCTCGAAAGGTTGGCAGTTGGCGCAATCTCTGATCAGGAGCGCAGAAAGCAACAGGACCGGCTTGCATTCTATTCGTGGCAAGATTCGGCGCGAGCATTGTTGGATTTTCTCGCGTCGCGCGTATAGCGACTGACAGCGGCTCGGCATCCAACGAGTTCCGTGCGCACGCCCGCCTTCGAAGGGCGCGGGCTTCAGCATCGCGGCGCAACAACACCACACCGCTGCCTAAATCTCGCTATGGATTGGATGGATTGTGATCGCATCCGTTGATGCTCAATTAAGGATGCGCCATGTCGATCATCCCAACTCAATCTTCCGCAAGGCAGGCGGTGAAGGTGCTGCATGTCGCGGAAACCATCCGGGGTGGGATAGCGAGCTACCTGAACGAATTGCATCCGCAGCAGCAAGCGAGCTTCGGCGCGGAGAACGTGCACTATGTTGTGCCGTCGGATCATCGCCACGACCTCGTTGGAATCGATGACAGCCAGATCACGACCTTCGACAGATCGGGCCGCAGCATCGCCGGACTATTTCAGATGTTGCGGGCGAGCATGCACGCGCTCGACGCCTTCAAGCCCGACGTGATGCATCTCCATTCGTCGTTTGCCGGACTCGTTCTCAGGCCCGCGTTGGCCGCTCGTTCTGAAGGTCCGCGCGTCGTCTATTGCCCGCATGGCTGGGCATTCTCGCGCGAGACCGGCCGCCTGAGCCATCTGGCGGCAAAGGCTGCAGAGACTCTTCTGGCCCGCACGTCGGATCGAATCATCTGCATTTCAGGCGATGAATTCAATGAAGCGGTCCGGGCAGGAATTCCGACCGACCGTCTGACCCTGGTACACAATGGCATCTCCAAGAGCCGCCCACTGCCGCACGGCGTTGCGACAGAATGGACTTCAAAGAAGGCCAAGGTCCTTTTCATCGGCCGCCTTGATCGACAAAAGGGCTTCGACCTCCTGATCGAGGCCGCACGATCCCTCGAAGATGTTCTGGATGTTCGCATTGTCGGCGCCTCCGTCGTCAACAAGTTCGACGGAGCTGCGGTTCCCGCCAACGTCTCGCTGCTGGGCTGGCTGGATCGTCAGCAAATCGAGACTCACCTGGAGGCGGCCGATCTCGTCGTCATCCCGTCACGATGGGAGGCCTTCGGCCTCGTCGCTCTGGAAGCGATGCGTGCGGCCAAGCCCATCCTGGCCTTCCACAGCGGAGCGCTCCCTGAAATCGTCGTTGACGGAGTTACCGGCGTGCTTTGCGAGCCCGTCGCGGTTCAACCTCTCATCGACGGCTTCCGACGGATAATCAATCTGGATCTCGAGGTCCTGGGGCAACGCGGCTACGATCGCTTCAAGCAGTTTTATGACGTCCAGAAGACACACCGCCAGCTGCATCAGGTCTATGTCGAGCTCCTCGACGACAACAAAAGCGGGGTCGAGCAGAACGTGGCACTGCAATCGGACCTCTCGAATCCTTCTTGAGGTGAGTTGCGGCAGGCGAGTAATGATGACGAGTATGATCCAGGCGATGGCAGGCCACCGTACCTTGGGTCGCAACGGGCTTCTCTGGATCGCGAGCCTCATCGCGTCTGTTTCTCTGTCGGTCCCGGCATGCGCTCAACAGGCTCAGACGCTTGAAAGCAGATTTCTGTTGGGTATCGGCACCCATCAGGGACTGGGAGGGCCGGTCAGTTCGCGAGGCTACGTGCCCTCCGTGAACGTCGGTCAGATCAAGCAACTGGGCTTTAACGCGTTCCGCGACGATTTTCCCTGGTCTGATTTCGAATCGCCTGGCCATCGGATGGGATTCACGCCGCGGTTGGGCAGGCTCGACGCGCAGGTTCAGTCCGGCATCGCCCGGCCGCTCCTCATCCTTGCATTCGGCCATCACCTCGTGCCGAACTCGTCGCCCCCGACGACGGACGAAGCCCGGCAGCGGTTCGCGGACTATGCGGCAGCGGCCGCGCGATCAGTAGCGCCGCAGCGCCCGATCTTCGAACTCTGGAACGAGTGGAATCTGGCAGCCAAGAAGGACGCTTCGTTCTCAGCCGAGAATTACCTGGCCCTCGCCAAGGCAGCACGCCCTGCGGTCAAGCAGGCGGTGCCGAATGCGCCTTTCGTCGTCGGCGCGATCGGCGACGATCCCGGTTGGACGTGGACGGAGAAGATGCTGCAAACCGGCATCCTTCAATACGCCGATGGCGCCTCAGTTCATCTTTATAATTTCTGCATGGCGCCGGCGAAGCGCACTTCGACCGAGATTATCGACCGCCTCACGACCTTCCATCGGCTGGTCGGCCAGGCGAGCGGCAATCCCGACTTCCCGGTGTACGTGACCGAAACTGGCTGGACCACGGCTGCAAACAAATGCGGTGTCAGCGAGCAGGCCCAGGCCGATAACACGGCACAGCTCATCCTGTGGGCCTCGACAGCGGCGCGCTGGCTCAAGGGAATGTGGATCTATGAGCTCAAAAACAGCGGCCAGAATCCGGCCGAGCTGGAGGACAATTTCGGCCTCTACGGCTTCGACAACTCGCCCAAACCCGTAGCTTGCGCGGCGCGTGGCGCCTGGGCATTCATCCGGTCCACCCTGACCGCGGAACGTAGAAGCCTTGCCACCGGGGTGATGTCGATCGGAGCAACCTCGAGCACCGGCGGCAAAGTCGCGGTCTGGTCCGAGGACCCGGATCGACGCTACGAGGTCCGGATCAGAGGCGATCTGCCGGGCGCGACTTTCGCGGCCCCCTGCGATGCAACCGCAAGGCCAGCCTCCGGGATCTGGCTGCCGGTTTCGAGCACGCCGGTCCTGATCGCGGCCAATAATGACGCCATTCCCGCACTCGATATACGGCCGGCACGGTAATCGGATCGGCACAAAGAGGTTGACGCGATGAAGATCCTTTTGACATCCACACTTTACCCGACCCCACAGGCACCAAAGATCGTCGGCGGAGCAGAGATCTTCGCGCGGAGATTTGCCGAGGGCCTGGCTCAGCGCGGCGACGAGGTCGAGGTGGTACGCGCCGCATCCGCCCCCGAGCAGGGGCGCGAACTATGCAACGGTATCAACGTCTATTCCGCACCGGTGCAAAACGTGTATGCGCCGTTCACGGAGCAAAAGAACGTCGTGAAACGAAGCATCTGGCATGCGATTGACGATTGGCAGATCGAGGCTCCGCTGATCGCGGAGCGCATTCGCTCCTTCAAGCCGGACGTTCTGCATTCCAATAATTTATCGGGCCTGACCACGGCGATCTGGCGGGTAGCTGCCAAGCTCGGAGTTCCGGTCCTGCATACGCTTCATGACTATTATTTGACGTGTCCACGCTGCTCCCGCTTCGACAAGGGCCACTCCTGCGACCGCACCTGTACGAGCTGTGGGATCCTGACGTACCACCGCAAGCGCGCCACGCATTGGCTCGATGCCGTGGTCGGCGTCAGCGAGCGGGTCCTTTCGATTCACACCGATATGGGCATGTTTGCCGAGACGCCAATCCGCACCGTCATCCGCAATGCCTCGACCGAGCCGCCGCGCTCGCCCTACCCGCGGCCTGTCTGCACGACGGAAGTGACATTCGGCTTCATCGGCCGGATCACCGAGGAGAAGGGCATCGACAATCTCATGCGGGCGCTTGCCATGCTGCCACCTGATCGGATCCGGATGATGATTGCCGGCCGCTTGGGCGATCAGGAACAACAGCGCCTGAGGGCACTGGCGCCGCATGCACGGGTCGAGTTCATGGGATTCGTATCTCCCGATGAATTCTACAGGCAAGTCGACGTCGTGGTCGCGCCATCCATCTGGCACGATCCTGGCCCGCTCGTCGTCGCGGACGCCAAGGCGGCGGGCAGACCGCTGCTCGGTACGCACTTTGGCGGCATGCCGGAGGCGATCGAACATGACGTAACCGGGTGGTTGACCGAAGCGGATCCACAATCTCTGGCCGGGAGCATGCGCGAAATCGCTGCGGATCCGCACAAGATCGACGAGATCAGCCGTCGGCTTATCGCGGACACGAACAAGTGGATCTTTTCCGACGTATTGTCGTCGTACAAGAACCTGTATGAACAACTGCGTGAGCGACGGATGTCGTCCGTGCGCCCGGCAATAGCCGGGGTGCCACAAGCGCATGCGGTGGCAAAGAGTAGCTTCATTCCGAGATGACACGTCTCTTCGCGATCGCCGGTTACGTTTACCAAAGCGCAGCAGCGATCATCCTGATCTTTGTGATCAGTCACCTGTTGCCGGCCGCCGACTACACCAATTATTCTCGCGCGATGGCCTCGAGCCAGTTGCTCTGCGTCCTCATGTTCGAGTGGCTGCAGCTCGCGGGGCTGCGCTTTCTCGCGGCCGCCAAGGAGAGCGAGGCTGCTCGACTGAGATCGTCGCTCTTTGCAGCGGCACTCATGAGCGCCGCTGCGCTCGTTGCGGTCGGGAGCAGCGCCTCCCTGATCAGCGGCCTCACGCCACGGCTGGTCGTCCTCGGCCTGAGCGTGGCCGTTCTTCAGGGCTCGACCGATTTGTATTTCTTGTCGGTGCGTCTGTCGAACCGGCTGGGAACCTCCTCCTGCCTTCTTGCCTTGCGTGCGACAGCTCTTTTGGGCGGGGCTGTCTCGGGCGGAATGATCTCAGGCACAGCCGAAGCGACGCTGCTCGGCATCGCATCGGGTCACCTGCTTGGGCTCCTTGCCGGTCTCGTCGCATATCGCACGCCGCTGGATCGCGTGTCGCTGCGAACAATGCTGGCTGACTGGAAAGACTTCTCGCGTTACGGCATGCTTGCGGCCGGCGCATCCGTGATCCATTTGTCCGTGCCGGTTCTGCTCCGTATCATTGTCGTCGGGCGACTGGGCGCCACGGGAGCCGGTGCAGGATTTTCCATTGCGCTCGACCTGCTGCAACGTCCCTTCTGGGTCCTCAACGCGGCGATCCACACCGTGAGTTATCCTGACGTGGTCAATGATTTCGAGCACGGGAGCGCCACGACATCGAGACAATCGACGCGGCACATGTTCGAGTTCATGATCTGCACGACCCTGGTCCTGCTGGGCGGGCTTGTCGCCTTCATTCCGGACGCGGCGCGCATCCTGGTTCCGCGGGAGAGCGTCCAGGGCTTCCTGGCGACAGGGCCGGCGGTCGCTGCTTTCTACTTCCTCCATACCCATTTGCAGGCGACGATCGCGGTCGTTCCCCACCTGGAAAAGCTCGCGACCAGGCTCGTCCTCATTGCTGCCGGGCAGCTTGCAATGGTTGCGGCGTTCTCCCTGGTTGCCGTCCGGGCCGGCCTCTCGCCACAAGCAGCAGTCACCTGCGCCTCGATCGCCACGCTCGCAGCGATCGTGGCCGGGCTTGGCCCTACCCTCAGATTCGAGGCGGTCCCGCGCTGGCCCCTGGTGCTTCAGGCGCTCGCAGCCGCCATCCTGATCGGATTCCTCAGTCACGCGCCGAGCGAGCCGGCGGCGTGGCTTGCTGGAAAAATCGTCATCGCCGCAATCGCCACGGCTGCGGTCGGCTGGCGCGGAAACTTTCTCCTCCTGGCCCGCCCGAGCTGATCTGTCGACGGATCCCCTCGCGATTCCTCTCTGGAACTGAGGGCCACTGACATTCCGCTCACGGTCGCGAAGTTCCCGCGATGGAACTCTCTGCTTCGCTCCAAGACGCCGCAAAGTGACTGGCAACCCCTACGAGAATACCGAGTGATTTACTCGCGCCAAAACATGACGTCGGCCCAAGCTATCGGTGATCAGTCGATCTTCTTCTGAGCAGGACCAAAAGATTTGGGCTGACCGTCAAGTTGTGCCAGCATGTCTCGTCAGCCTGACAAGCCCAAACCGCATCCGCGCCCAACTCACATGCATCATCGAAGCGCCACATGCGCATATATTCAGCAGTGAAATCTTGCGAATTCTTGGAAGCGCCATCTTCAGGTCATGCTGCGTCGGCACGACATCGCTATTCTCTTGAATCAGAGTCGACCTGTTCCTGCGAGGAACTGCTGATCGCTCTCGATTTGTAGCTCCGATTTTTATCTGAAATTCACACTCGATCGAGAAGGTTGAACGCAAATCCCTGCGAGCAATTTCGTTCGCGTAGAAATTCGAGTGTGAAATGTCGTCAGATCAAACCGTCCTCTCCGCCAGCGGCTTCATCAACTCCATCGGCGTCAACACGCATGCCGGCTTCGGGTGGACCGACTACAATAACCTCGCGCTGATGGTCGATGACCTGAAGTATCTCGGCGTCAACCACCTGCGCGACGCGATGGCGACCAACCCGGCGGCACAGCCGGTCGTTGAAGGGCTGGCGGCTGCCGGTTACAAGTTCGACTTCATCGTATCGTCCGCTCTGCCTGGCCAGGGTAGCGCGGGACTGGCCAACTACATCGTATCGCTCGAAAAATTCGCGATGAGCCACCCCGGCAGCATCAGCGCAATCGAGGGGCTGAACGAAGCCAATCACCAGCCGTTCAGCTACAATGGCAGCTCGACGCTTGGGGCCGCAGCTCAGTATCAGAGCGCGCTGTATCATGCGGTGAAGGGCGACGCGGCGCTGGCCGGCATTCCCGTCTACAACTTGTCGCTCGCCTATAATGACCCGCAGGGCTACAGCCAGCTCGGCAACATGTCGGGCTCGGTCGACTTCGTCAACGCCCACGCCTATGTCAGCACCGGCGCCACGCCGAACAGCTCACTGGCTGCAACACTAAGCGCCGTGGCGGCCGCGGCACCAGGAAAGCCCGTCGTTATCACCGAGACGGGCTACACGACTCAGGCCAACACCCAATATCTCGGCGTGGACGAGACCGTGCAGGCCAAGTCCATCCTCAACACCCTGGTCGATGCCTACAAGGGGGGTGTAAGCGCGACCTATCTCTACGAGATGTTCGACCGGGACTCTTCGACAGGCAATACCAACCCGGAAGCCAAGTTCGGTCTGTTCCACTCGGACGGGACACCCAAGCTCGCCGCGACGGCGATTCACAATCTGACGAGCATTCTCGCAGATGACGGCAAGGGCGGCCACCAGCCGACTGATCCACTGAACTATACGCTGAGCAACATGCCGGCCTCGGGCAACAGCATGGTGCTGGGCAAGAGCAATGGGGCCTACGAGCTTGTTGTGTGGGCGGAGCCGAAGCTCTGGAACGATGCGGCCGACGCCGAGATATCCAACCCGAGCCAGACCGTCACCGTTAATCTGGGCGGCGTGCATCATTCCGTAAAGGTCTACGACACATTGACGGGAACGTCGGCGATCGCCAGCTACACCGATGTCAGCACGATCACCATCCCTGTTAGCGATCACCCGCTCATTATCGAGATCGACGCGCCTGCGACCACGTCGACGCCTCCGAGCACACAAGCAAGTGTGAGCGGTACGGCGGCGGAGATTGTGCCGCAGTTGTCCGACTTGAGCTCATCGGCTGCGCTGAAAACTATCGCGCTAACCGACACGCACATCCTGCCGGTCGCGTCGAAGGCGACGATGGACTACATCATCGCCCACTACGGCAGCGCCCTATCCAAAATACAGGGTGGATATTCGTTCTCAGTGACGAACTCGGCAGCGAGCTGGATCAACACGAAGACCTATGACGCCACTGGAAAGCTCGTCTCAGCGGCGGATACCGGGCTCAACAGCAGCGGACTTCCAGTCTCCACCACAGTTGTCAATTCGGACGGCTCCAAGGATGCGATCGGCTATACCGCAGGCATAAAGTCTTCCTTCATCCATCTAGCGACTGATGGAACCAGAACCACCGACACGTACAACACGGCCGGAACTCTTCTCACCGAGGTCGTGCAGAAGCCCACTGGCTACTATTCGACAGCGATCTATACCAATGGCTTGAAGACTGCCTCGTACGTCCTGAACGCCGATCACAGCCAGGACAACTACACCTACAACATCAAGGGACTTACCTATACTACTCAGGTCCAGCACCTCGATACGACCGGCAAGCTCACCTCCGTGACTCGCACCCATGCCGACGGCACGCTGGACTCGACCCAGGTCTTCACCAGCGACGGCGGCAGCGTCATCACCAATTATAGCGCCTCGGGCCTCAAGCTGGTTGAGACCGACTATCACGCCGATCACAGCAAGGACGTATGGACGTACAACATCACCGGCCAGACCTACACGACTGAGCACGACATCTACGACTCCACCGGGTTCCTCACCACGCTGGTCCGCCGGCACGCCGACAGCAGCCTCGCCTTCAAGTTGGTCCAGAGCAAGGACGGGACCAAGACCACCGACTGGTACGATGCCGCAGGCAACCTGACCAGCGAGGTCGTGCAGAAGGCCGGCGGCTTCAACTCGACTACGCTCTACAGCAATGGTCTGAAGACCAAGGCCTACGTGCACAATGCCGACGGCAGCCAGGACAATTACAGCTACGGCGTCACCGGCCAGAGCTACGTCACGCTGATCCAGCATGTCGATCCTTCCGGCAAAGTGACGAGCGTAACCCGCAAGCACGCCGATGGAACCCTGGACTATACCCAGATCATCAACAGCGACGGCAGCAGCGTCGTGACCAACTACGATGCAGCTGGCAGCAGGACCAAGGAGACGGATTATCACGCCAATGGCAGCAAGGATGTCTGGCTCTATAATGTCACCGGCCAGAATTATACGACCGAGCACGACATCTACGACGCGACAGGATTCTTGACAACGCTGGTGCGCCGGCACGCCGATGGCAGCCTGGCTTTCAAGCTGGCGCAGAGCAGCGACGGCACGAAGACTACTGAATGGTACGACACCACGGGCGGTCTCACCAGCGAGGTTGTGCAAAAGACCGACGGCTACGATTCCACGACGGTGTACAGCAACGGCGTGAAGACCGCAGCTTACATCACCAATGCGGACCTCAGCCACGACAATTACAGCTATAACATCAAGGGACAGAGCTACACGACCCAGCACCAGCATCTCGATGCTTCCGGCAAGCTAACGGAGATGACGCGGACCCACGCAGACGGCACGCTTGACTACAGCCAGCTGGTCCATGGAGACGGAAGCAGCGTCGTCAGCAACTACAACGCTTCCGGCGTCAAAATGACGGAGACCGATTTCCACGCTGATGGCTCGCGAGACGTCTTTCTGCTGAACGTCGTCGGTCAGAATTACACCACCGAGCACGACGTCTATGACAAGACGGGCTTCCTCAGCGACATCGTGCGGACGCACGCCGACAACAGCCTGGCCTTCACGCTGAAGCAGAGCACCGACGGCACCAAGACGTCGGACTGGTATGACGCCAAGGGTATTCTAACGAGCGAGGTAACGACAAAGAGCGACGGCTACAGCTCTACCACAGTCTATAACAACGGCATCAAGACCGCCGCCTACATTACGAACGCCGATCACAGCTCGGACAATTGGAGCTACAACGTGGGCGGCCAGAGCTACACCACTCAGCATCAGCACCTCGACGCTTCCGGCAACATAGATTCGATCACGAGGACGCACGCGGACGGCACCCTGGACTATACTCAAGTCGTCCACGATGATGGCAGCAAGCTGACCGACATCTATGACAGCGCGGGCTCCAAGACCCAGGAGGTCGCCAACAATGTAGACGGGTCCCGGGACGTTCTCCTGTTCAACTTCAAGGGGCAGCAGGGCACGGTGCAGCATGAGCACTACAATGCCGCCAATGCGCTTCAATACTTTGATACCACAAATGCGGCGGGTGCGCACAACGTCACAGCGGTCGCTGCTGGCGTAACGATCGCGGGCGGAAACGGCAACGACGTGTTTTCGACGGCGCCCGGCTCGACGACCATCGCTTACGACCATGGGCTCGATCAGATCGCCAACTTCCATGCCGGCAATGCCGGCAACCACGACGTTATCGAGATCTCGAAACTGCTGGCGGCTGACTACGGCCACCTGCAAATCACGCAATCGGGCGCGGACGCCGTGGTTTCCCTCGCGGAGAGCGATTCGATCCTTATCAAGAACGTCAGCGTCGCCAGTCTGACAAGCCACAATTTCCTCTTCGTTTGAAGGCGGGAGCTTGTCGCAAACGTGCATCAGCATCGCTCGGGGGTTGGACGGCGATCCAATCGCCCGAGCAATCATTGGGGCGCCTGCCGCCCCCTTGGGCACCTGACTTTGCAATTTCGCTGACGTTGCAAGAGCCCGCCGGGAACGCAGAGCGGACCGTCGCGATTTGCGGAGCGCCGCCCGGCATTCTGCGAAGTTGCGTCACAATTGATCCCTAGAAGGAGGCAACGTTCTCGAAGGAATTCTGCGCCGACATGGACTCTCGTGGACCAGGACGCTTCGTCGTTCTCGATTTCTACCGTTTCGTCGCCGCACTCGGCGTCTTCATCTTCCATCTCAAGAACATAGACAAGGGCATCTCCCCGGCCTGGAACGGTTCCTATGGCCTGTTTGTGGATATGTTCTTCATCCTTTCCGGTTTCGTGATTTCCTATTCCTACCCCGCGAAATCGACGGGGATCCGCTCCTACGGTCGCTTCCTGGTCCGGCGCGTCGCGCGAATTTACCCGTTACACTTACTGACGCTGTTCGCATTCGTGATCCTCGCCTGGATCGGAATAGCGGGCCCCACCTCGCATACGGGGCCGCTGGATTTCGTCTACAACCTCTTTCTGGTGCAGGCCTGGGGCGTTACCGATCATCTAAGCTTCAACTCGCCCTCGTGGTCGATCAGCGCGGAATTGTTCTGTTACCTGCTATTTCCGGTTCTCATACTCGCCGCGGCCAGCGTGCCGCCTCTCGTGCTGGCGCTTATCGTGGCGATCTCCTACGCGATCCTGGCTCATGGCCATCTGCCGATTTGGCAAGAGCCATCCCAGATGTACGGAGCGAATTTCGATTTTGGCATGCTGCGCGCGCTGCCGAGCTTCTTGAACGGGATCCTGCTGACGGTCCTCTTCAAGCTGTCCCAGGACTACCGAAGGAAGCCGGTTGCGATCGCCGGCATCGCACTGTTCGGGGTTTCGGTCCTGGTCCTGAACATATATGCCAAGCCGGATCTCGCGATTATCCTGTTCTCTCTGGCAATCCTTTGCACCGCCGTCGGCGAAAGCGCCTTTGACCGATTTCCAGGTTCGAACTGGCTCGGCCGGCTCGGCAACACCTCATACGCGATCTACATGGTGCACGAGCTGGTGCTTATCCTGCTGTTCAAGCCGGCCTGGCATTATTTCGGACTGCAACCGGGCTTCTTTCCGCTTTTCGCCCTGGTCTGTTGCATCATCCTGACGGTCGTTGCCGACGTCACATATAACTACGTTGAAAACCCCGCACGAAAATTGCTCAACCGGCTTGCGCCGGGGGACCCGAAATTGACCCGCGCTTCGACCGCCGCCCCACTCGATCTCACCGAAACCAGACAGGCCGCGAACGCAAGCTAGGTCTTGAAGGCTAGGTGCTGGACGATCGCCTGACGTGTCTCAGTGCTGCCTGGCATATCCGCATCGCGGCGGGACGGGCCATCGCGAACACGACGACCAGATAGACGGCGGAGCCGAACAGCACGAGCGCAGCAAGACGCAGCCACGATGACATCGCCGGCAGGGCGACGGAGGCACCCACGACCGCGCCTGTCATCACCGCGGAGCCTACAGATGCGGGCATCAGCGCCAGGATATAAGGCCTGATCCCCAGCGACAGGATGCGCATCGAGGCTCCCGCAGATAGCGGATACAGCGCCAGGGCTCGCACGACATAGCCGGACGCAATCGCAATCAGGCCGAACGGCGCGGCAACAACGAAGATCGTGATGTTCGAAACTGCATAGATTAGCGTCAGCCAGGTCTGCCAATGGGGCTTTCCGAAGGCCAGAATAACAGAGTGATTGTAGAGGCCAATCGTCGTCAGGAATCCCGTGACCGACATGATGGAGAGTAGCGGGGCCGCTTCAATCCACTTCAATCCGAAGAAGTCGACGATCAGATCCGGCGCCAGCACCGCAATTCCAGCGAAAATCGGGGCCGTCAGCAGCGACGTGTACATGACGAAATCGACAAGCGTCGCCCGCGAAGCCCCTTGATCATGCTGGAGGCCGGCGATCGTCGCAAAGAAGACGCGGTTCAACGCATTTCCGATCACGATGCTTACGGCATTGACCAGCCGCTTGGCCAGGCTGTAGAAGCCCGCGCCGGCGGCGCCGGTATACCATGTGACGAAGATCAGATCGGAATTGGCGTTGGCGAAGTTCGTGATTCCCGTCAACGCCACGTAGCGCGCGTACCTCAGAAGCTCAGTGGCGGCCGTTCGGCTGAAGCGGAAACCGGGTGTCCAGGGCGTGAGGGTCCACAGGCTGATCAGCGAAATCAGCGACGTTGTGACGAGCTGCCCGACCAGCGCAAGGACTCCGTAGCCCTGGCTTGCCAGCGCAATGCCAACAGCCCCGCCCGCCGAAATGGACAGCAGCGAGCGGATTGCAAGGGATCGAAACAGCTGATTACGGGTCAACCAGGCCTCGTGCGTCCGCGACAAGCCCTGCACCGCAACCACGATGCAAAACCCCTTGAGAACGAGAGCCATGTCCGAAAGGCCGGAAAAACGTTCGATCGCATCGCTAGATACGAAAAGCGCGAGGGCCGCAAGTAAAGAGAGACCGGCGATGAGCCAAAAAGAGGCAGTGTAATCCTCGTCCTTCGGCTCGGCACGCGCCTGGACGGCGATCGCAACACTCTCGATCAGAACGGATCGGCAGAAATCGAGCGCCAGGGCGCCGGTTGCCACGACGCCAAGGATCTGCGGTGATAGCAACCTCGCCATCATCATGTAGATGACAAGCGTGAGCGACTGGCCGACCGCCGAATCGAGCGCTGACCAGATGACGCCCGAAATGATCGAGCGCGACTTGATAATTTCGTGGCGCAAATGGAAGCCTGTCACATCTCGGGTTAGCCGAACGCTCGTCATTGAGCCATCAGTTGCAATGGTCCAATAGTCGCCTTGTTTAGGAGGACACTACGGCGAGAAAGCAGCTACAATTCGAGGCAGCATGAATTTCCGGGGCAATCTGCGACGACTGATCAACGAAGTCGGCTGCGACTTCATTCATCCGCTGCCATATCCGCACGTGGAGTTGTTCTTCTGGCGACCAGACGACGGAACCATCAATTTCGGTGACTATCTGTCGCTGGTCGTGGTCGACCATCTCCTGCGACATTTCGGCTACACGCTCGCGGACGAGGTGCCATTGCAAAAGCGCATGTTCGCGATCGGCTCGGTGCTCCACTATGCGCGAAATGGTGACGTCGTCTGGGGCAGTGGGGTGAATGGACGCCCGGGCCAGGGCGACCTCAATCGACGCGTGCAGACCCTGGATGTACGCGCGGTGCGCGGCCCGCGCACACTGGAGATCCTGCGACGCCGGGGCATTACTGTGCCCGAGGTGTTTGGTGACCCTGCGCTGCTAATTCCCCGGCTGTTTCCCAATCGCTTTCATCCAACTGCCACGAAGCGATGGGTGTTCGTGCCGAACCTGCACGATTTAAATCTGATCGACCACACTGCCAATACAGTGGTCTCACCCCTTGGATCCTGGAATCGACGTATTGACGCCATTCTGGAAGCCGAATTGGTTCTGGCCAGCTCGCTCCATGGCATCATCGTCGCCGAGGCATTCGGAATACCGGCGCGCTACGTGCGGCTAAGCAGCGGGGAATCTGAGTTCAAGTACCGTGACTATTACGAAGGCACCGGCCGGTTCGGCGTCGAGTTTGCCTCAAGCATCGACGAAGGGCGCGAGATGGGTGGAGCTGCGCGCCTCAACTTTGATCATCGTGCCCTGATGGGTGCATTCCCGATCGACCTTTGGAGCGGAGAGAACTGAGATGGCTAAGCGCCTCCGCGTCGCAATCTACGCGCCGCATTTCGCCGAATATTCCTACAGGCTTGCCGCGGGGCTGGCACGCCGCTGCGAAGTCCGTCTCGTGCTCAATCGCAAGGACGCCAACCAGCAGTGGGACCTTTCCTGGATTCCGTCTTCCGAACCGTTCGATACCCGTGTGCGCGACCTCAGCATTCGTCGCTTCGGAGCAATCGGGCTTCCGAGCTCGTTCCTCGACGTACTCGCATTTCGCCCCGACATCGTCCATTGCCACGAATGTCCGGAATATTTCACGGCGGGCCTGATGGAGTTGCTGCGACTGACCAGCCTGCCACGCGTTTTGACAGTGCATGATGCAATTCCCCATTCCGAGGGCGGATCGGGTACCAACTCGACCGAAGAAAGATTGCGTAAACGCATGCGTGCAGCGGCAACGCACATCACGGTGCATGGTCAAAGCTGCATCTCCGACTTCCGCAAAGCTTCACCAGGCTATGTGGGCGAAATCACCTCGTCCATGCACGGCGTGCTGATGGTGCCGCGAACGGATACTGCAGCCGTGCAATCGATCAAGGGGCGAATTCTCTTCTTCGGCAGAATGTGGGCCTACAAGGGGCTTGACGTTTTTCTCGACGCCATCGACTTGCTCGCAAAACGGCGCGTTCGCCACCACGCAGTTGTTGCCGGTCGCGGGCCTGAAATGGTGAGACTGACCACACGCATGGCCGCTATGCCGACCATCGAGACCATCGACTCCTATATCTCGGCCGCCGACACCAGTACCCTCTTCCAGTCTGCAGAGGTCGTCGCGCTTCCCTACAAGGATGCGACGCAGAGCGGCGTGCTGGCATCCGCGTTTGGCAATCACCGCCCCGTTGTCGCCAGCGCAACAGGAGGCATTCCTGATGTTGTCACCGACGGAATCAATGGCTTGCTGGTTCCGCCAGGAGACGCGACTGCGCTGGCCGACGCGCTGGAGCGCGTCCTCACCTCGAGATCACTGGCGGCAAGCCTGACCGACGGCGCAAGGGAAACAGCGCAAGGATCGCTGAACTGGGATCACATCGCCGACAATCTGTTTACAAGCTATCGCCGCGTTGCCGCTTAGGTGGGCGCGGCAATTCCGTTATGGCGAAACCGGATGCTCGGTGCCTGCGATCGGACGGAAGAACAGGCCCCGCAGGCTACCGTCGATCAGGCGCCTGAGCCTCACCTCGATCAGCTCGTAGCTGATCGCGCTGGCGATCAATGACAGCACCAGTCCCAGTCCAATGAAGGCCACCCACAATATCCATCGGTCGATGCCGGTCGCGACGAGCTTGAGACCGGCCACTTGCAAAGGAAACAGAACGAAAGGGTGCACCAGATAGAGACTGTAGCTGATCTTCCCCACATATTGCAGCGCCGGCGTGTTGAGCAGATTGCCGATCCCCGAGCCGCGCGCCAGCACCATCCCGAACAACAGAGTACCGGGCACGAGACCGATGAAGGGATGGAACAGCACCAGGCTCGCATACATCGCGACCGCGCAGATCAGGCCAGCGGCAACGCCGAGACGTCCCGGCACGGAAAAGCGAATGCCGATGGCGCTAAAGAGCATTCCAATACAGAAGAACGCAGTGATCGGCCAGTGCATCAGGCAAGCGAGCCCAAGCAGAACGAGTGGAGCCGCCAGCAGCCGGCCGCCGATCCGCAGCGCGCTGAACGTCAGCGCAAACCAGATATAGAATGCCCACTCATAGGTCAGCGTCCAGGCATTTTGCTGCGCTATCGGAAGCCCTAGCGCATCCTGGAGAAAGAAAAGGTTGGCAACGAATATACCTGCATAGCTGCCAGCGTCGATGCCACGGAAGAACTTGTAACCGACCAAAGGGCCGACCGAAAACAGCACAAGATGCAGGATGATAAAGACTGGCATGATGCGCAAGATGCGGTCAAAGAAGAATTTCGCCAACGACCCGTGCCGGACCAGGCTTGCCGGGATCAGGAATCCGCTGATCATGAAGAACAGTTCGACCCCGTGTCCGCCGACATTGATGACCGACTGCAACCACGGCCACAGCGGCGGGAGGAACCCGGGATCGAGAATGTCGTACATGCCCCCCTTCGGCATGTCGTAAAAGTGGTCCATCAGCACGCTGAGAGCGGCAATGCCACGAAGTCCCTGCACAGACGGCACAAACGATCCATCGTAGCCGGCCGGTGCATCGCGTGCTCCGCCCCTCACTCGGCGGCTCCCTGGCTGCTGAGAGCACGCTCGAGAACGACTCGCTTCCGCCTGTCCGACCGGAACCTGTGCCCGAATGCGATCGATGGCTTTTCCGTAAACGTGTAAGTCAGCCAGCTCACGACGAGCGACAATGCGACGATCGCGGCAACGAAAAGCGACCACCCAAGCGGTCCGTCACCGACGCCGACAAGACGATGAATCCAGACGATCACGAACGGCGACATCAGGTACAACGAGTAACTGATGACGCCGACGAACGCCATCGACCGCAATGCCATCCGCTCGCCGAACGTGGCAAACACGATAAAGACGAGAGCGGCAAGCACGTAAGCCGAGCCGATCGAATAGCTGTAGAAGAAATTCTCGTGGTAGACGCCGCCGAACCTCCTCTCCGCCAGAGTCACCGCAAAGATCGCGTAAAGCAGCGTGCATGCGGCAACATGCCGCCATCGCAGTCGTTCTTCGATCACCGTGTCGCGTATGATCTTGCCAAGAAACATCGCCGACAGGTTCAGGGCGACCTCCAGCAACGATGAGACCGTCCGGCTGTCGATCAACATCGGCACGATGGTGCCGACCAGGGCCGCGCCAATAACGATCGAAACGGCCGTATAGCTCCGGTTCAGCAACCCCATCGCAAAGAGGATGGTACACCCGATGTAGAACAACAGTTCTATGGCGAGGGTCCAGTAGAAGATCCAGAGATTCGGCACGTTCACGAATGTCTGCAGCATCGTGAGATTGGCCAGAAACTGCGGCAGCGCATAGGTTTTTCCATCCAGTGCCAGAAGTGTCGCCAGCCCGATCAGGATCGAGGTCCAATAGGCGGGATAGAGACGGAAAACCCGGCTTACCGCAAAATCCCGCACTGGCGCTGCACTGTTCGGGAAGCTGAAGGGGATGACGAAGCCGCTGACAAGGAAGAACAGCACGACGCCAAACCGGCCGAAGTTCATGTAGTAGCCGAGAACGTTGTGAAACGTCCAGTAGTAGTCGCCGGTCGGGTGATGCTGGACGATCACCTCGAGCGCATGCTGCAGCAGCACAGCGAGTACGGCTATGCCACGCAACGTATCGATGAACGCAAGTCGTTTATGCATCTCGTTGTCTCACCCGTCGGCCACGCTAAGCCGGTTTCGGACTGGTCCCGCGATAACCACCCAATCCACCCGATCCCAGTCCGAGAACCTCCTCTGGCGGGCTCGTTGGAACGATCAGCGGTTGTACCGCCGCTTTTCGGGTGAAAACTCCGCTGAAACTCAGAGAGATCAGAAGTAG
>NZ_JBVVPA010000046.1:0-17154 GCF_055807555.1 Bradyrhizobium sp. Ken64
TTCGCAGAGTCGATCAGCTTCTGCAGCGAAGTGATGCCGGTGTTGGCGGCCTGCAGCACCTGCACGCCGTTGGCGATACCGTCGAGCAGATTGTTGATGTCGCTGGCGCGGTTGTCGAGCGACTGTGCGGTGAAGAAGTTGGTGGGATTGTCCAGGGCCGAGTTGACGCTCTTGCCGGTCGACAGACGGTTCTGCGTGGTGGCGAGAAGATCAGCGGTGGACTGGAGTGAGAGCAGGTTCTGACGAACCGAGGAGGAGAGAACGATACCGGACATTGGGTGTTACCTTTCTGGTAAACGACGCTTACTGTTACGCGTCTGCATGGATCGAGTGACCCAGCGACCGGCGGACCGTGGGGCGGAGTCCTCTAACGAAACATGAAATGAAATTGGCGCTTTTGCTGAGTCGGCGCGCGATTCGGCCCAGTCGCACACTCGCGACGCCACGCAGCCAGGCGATTTCAGCCTTGATATGATTGAGCTTTTCCGCGGCATCGGCCGGGATTTACAACTCGTTAACTAGTCTTGATGGAGTATTGCGCCCTGATCCGCCGCAACACACGCTCGGTTACGAAAGCGTTGATGGAGAACAGGCATGGCCCTCAAGGTCGAGCTCAGACCGCACGAACGCATCATCGTCGGTAACTGCGTAATAACCAACACCGACCAGCGCGCCCGCCTTCTGATCGACGGCGACAACGTGCCGATCCTGCGCGAACGCGACATCCTCACGCCGGAGACCGCCGATACGCCTGCCAAGCTCGTCTATCTGGCGGTCCAGCTCATGTACATCTCGCCGGATCCGCAGACCCAGCACGGCACCTATTTCAACCTGGTGCGCGACATCGTCACCGCGGTGCCGAGTTCCTGGCCGATCATCGAAGGCATCAACAACAACATCCTCAACGGCGACCTCTATCGCGCGCTGAAGGATGCCCGCAAGCTGATCGCCTATGAAGAGAAGTTGCGGGGCCAGTTCGAGGCCACGCATCCCAAGACGGAAGCGGACCAGGACGTCAGCACCGCCGCCTGATCCCACGCGTTCGCGGTCCCACGCCGCGCGAACGACGAACCGCACGAACGACAACGGCCCCGGATCGCCTCCGGGGCCGTTGTCGTTTCGAGCCTGCGTCAACACTACTGCGCCGCGAGCGGCGGCGCCTCGACCTCGATCACTCCCCCGCTCCGTCGTCCGCCGAATTCCAGCACGGCCGCGATCAGCGCATCGATGTCAGTCTCGTCGGTGCGATGATTGACGATCGCGGCGCGGATCGCAAACCTGCCGTCCAGCGTGGTGCTCGACGGCGCCGCTACGCCGGACTCCTGGATGTCCGCGACGATCTCGCGATTGACCTCATCCGCGGCGCGGTAACGGAAGCAGACGATATTGAGATTGACCGGTGCCAGCAATTCAAGCCGCTGCTCGGCAAGAACGCGAGTCTCCAGATATTTCGCCAGCGCACAGCTTCGCGCGATCACCGCACCGAGCCGATTTGTGCCGAACGTCTTCAGCGTGAACCATGTCTTCAGCGCACGGAAGCCGCGCGACAGATCGGGGCCGAGATCGCAGGGCCAGACCGCGCCCGCCGCAAGCCCCCTCGCCTCGCGACGCAGATAGGCCGCGGGCTGCGCAAAAGCCTGCCGATGCTGCTCGCCGTCGCGCACCAGCAGGAAGCCGGCGTCATAAGGCACCTGTCCCCATTTGTGGAAGTCGAGCGCAATGGAATCCGCAAGCTCGATGCCTCCGAGCAGCGGCGCGAGTTCGGGCGACAGGATCGCGAGCGCACCGAAGGCGCCGTCGACGTGAAACCAGATTCCCTCCTCGCGGCACAGCTCCGCGATCGCCTTGAGATCGTCGATCGCACCGATGTCGACCGTACCAGCGGATGCGACGACCAGGAACGGCTTGAAGCCGACCTCGCGATCGATCGCGATCTGCGCACGCAGCGCGGCAACGTCGATGCGATGATCGGCATCGACGCCAATCTTGCGCAGCGCATCGGTCCCGAGGCCGGCGATGTCCATCGCCCTCGAGACGCAGCCATGCGCGGCCTGCGATGTATAGGCGGTGAGAAGTGCACCGTCATTGCCGATGCCGTACTGCCGCGCCAGCGTGCCGAGCGTACTCGTGCGTGCCACCAGCACCGCCATCAGATTCGCCATCGACGTGCCCGTGACGAAGATGCCGCTCGCGCTCTCCGGGAAGGCGAACAGGCGGCGCATCCAGTCGATGACCTGCCGCTCGACCTCGATCGGCATGTGGTCGCGGCCGCCGAGATTGGCGTTGAGGCCTGCCGCGAGCATTTCCGCGACTATGCCAACCGCGGTACCGCCGCCATGTACCCAGCCCATGAAAGCGGGATGGACGTTCCCGGTCGCATAGGGCGCGACATGTTCGGTGAAGTCGCGATAGACGTCGGCGAGATCGCTCGCCTCGCGCGGCACGTCGGCCTTGAATGCCGCGCGAACGCCGTCGGGGATCGGCTGCCACACTGGACGCGCGCGAACGTTGGCGATCCCGTCGATCGTCTCGTCAAGCATGCGATGGGCAAGCGCGCGAAACTCGCTCCAGTCCTGCGGATCGAGCGAAGTCTGCGTGACGGACCTTTGCGTATTGCGGATGATCTCGTTCATGCTGCACTCTCCTCGCCCGCTCGCGCATGCCGCGACAGCATCGCCGTAAACGCCGCGAAGATCTTGCGCATCTGCGGCGGCTTGTACGGAAACACGGCCGGCGGATCCATGTTGTGCACGACGGCGGTGTTGTCGGCTTCGAAGACCAGCAGCTCGCGGTTCTGGTTCTCGGCGCAATCGACGATGAAGTAATCGAGGCCGACGCGCCTGCTCATTTCGTCCAGCGCGATTTTGTGGCGCGCTGCGAACGCATGGTCGAAGTCGAGCATGAAGACGGCTTCCTCGGCCCGCTTCTCCTCGCTGAACGCCATGAAGGCGTTGAGATACCAGATGTCCCAGCGATCGGCGATCGCCATATGGCAGGCATAGGGTTTGCCGTCGACCATGGCGAGACGATATTTGCGGTAGAGCCCGTCGGGACTGACATAATCTACGAAACGCGCGACGAAAAAGTCGTGTTCTTGCCGCTCGGCAAGATAGGCAACGAGCGCCTCCGCATCGTCGAGCTTTGCGAGACCGACGCCGGCATGCGTGCCGCGCGGCCGCACGATCATCGGAAAACGCAGTTCGCCCGTGATCTCCTCACAAACGATCTTGCCTTGCGAAAGCTCCGACAACTGCGCGCGCGTCGTGGGGGCGGTCACGGGAATGTCGAGACCGGGCACGTCCGCCAGCAACCGATACAGCTTGTCGCGATCGAGATTGCCGATGAGATCGGGACGATTGAGCAGCGGCCTCGGCCAATGCGGCGCGGCCTTCTCGATCAGCGCGAGTGCCTCCCGGCACTCCTCGGAATCCGATGCGATCACGATGGCGACGTCGTGCTCGGGCAGAGTCTCCGGCAGGCCGATGCCCTTGACCACGTAGAGCGTCAACAGCTCGATGTCGGAGTCTTCAAGCAGGAAATCGATCGGCGTGTTGCCGCCCATGTCGATATCGGCGGCGAGCGCGAGCACGCGCAGCCGAGGTTTTGCAGCAGTGCAAGGCGTACGAAACAATTGGTGGAAGGAGAGCACTTCGGTCTGGATCACCAGCCCGGCCTCCTTCTCGCCGAGAAGCTGGGCAATCAGCGAGAGATCGAGGCCTTCGCCGGCCTCCGCAGTCCCTTCCTCGATCCGCGCCAGCAGCCGCTCGCGCAATGGATGCAGGTCGCCGCCCTCGAAGGCGCGGCGCGTCAACTGCGCAAAGCCGATGCGGTCGGCATGGTTCGGCGCGGTCACGCCGCTCTGCGCGGAAACTGGATGTTGCATCTCACACCTCGAACGCGGACTTTGCCGGCACGGCCGCGACCGCGCCACGATCAAGCAGCAGCTCGATCTTCACCAGGACGTGGGCGATGCGATCGAGAACGTGTTGTACATTGCGCTCGGCCAGCATTGCATCCGGCGACCACGCCTCGGTCACCAATCGTGCGCCGACGCAGAGGCGCAACACCGCCTGCGGCGCGCCGTCCTGCCGCTCCAGTCGGACCGGCTGGCCGACGAGACAGCGCTGGGCGGCCACTTGCCGATCCGCCGCGCTGCCGCTGATCTCCTCGGCCATGTCGCGCGCCAGCGCCCGATGCACGGCGCTGGTCTCGGCGATCGAGACCGGCTTGCCGTCGCGCAGCAGCGTGAACGGAAAGATCGTGGCTTGCGCGAATTCCTCGTCGTCCGCGCCGGACTTCTCGATCGCTGTTGGAACGGCACGAGGCGACGGCGACAACGCGATCATGCTGTCGATGCCGGCTGCAAGCTCGGCCAGCGCCCTAGCGCGGAAAGCCCCCGGCACGGCGTAGTAGCTGCCGATCTCGGCCAGCGCGGCTTCCCAGCGCAGCCATTGACCGAAATTCGGCCGGCGCTCGAACCGCGAGCGCAGTGTCGTCCACGCCATCGGCCAGTCGCAGCGACCGGCATAGTCGAAGATGCCAGGCGCGATCCCGCCAATCCGGTCGATCGATCGCGACAGGCCTTTCGGCAGCAGCAGCGCACCGCTGAAGGCGGGTCCGCCGAAGAATTTCGAGCCGGTGATCAGCACCATGTAACCGCGATCGAGATAGGCGCGCAGCCGCCGGCGGCCGAGCCGCGCCTGACAGGCATCGACGACAATTTGAACCTTGCGCGGCCAGCGCCGCGCGATCTCGTCGAGACACGCCCCGCTCGGGGCACGCCAACCGAGTTTTGACGAATCCATGATCTGCAACAAAACGCGCCGGCCTTGCGCGAGGCTGGTCTCGACCGCATGCAGCACCGCGGCATCGGCATTGGTGCGCATCGCTATGCCGGCCGCCATATCGATCAGCGGCACCGCAATGCTGTCGCCGGCAAGCCCCGTTACCGCGCCGTCCTTGCGCACGGCAACGCCGCCTGCCGTCATCGTGCTGAAATGGTGGCCGCGTGCGGTATGCGGCGTGCCGCTTCCGGTCTGGTCGGCGCCGACCACGATCGTCACCGGCGCCGCACCGAGCACCGCGCGCGCCACGAACAGGGCGTGAAGCTGGGAGTCCGTGCCGGACGGCGAGAACACGACGTCGATGCGCGACGAGAGCGCAAGGTGGCCGCGCAGTTCCTCGCGCATGTCCTCGCAGCGGGCGTCGAAGGCGATTTCGACCTCGTCGAACAGGCACTTGTGCATCAGCTCTTCGCGCGCCAGCGCGGCGCGGTCGTAAGCCATCTGCGAGATCGTCGAGGCGGTCGCGGAGGCGAAATTCCAGAGCTCCGGCTCCGGCGAAGCCGCGCAGCCATAGGTGTTGACACGGTCGTTCGGATCGAGCGTCAGCCGCGGATCTCCGCCGGAGGCGAGCAGCGTATCCAGCGGTGTGAACAGATCGCGCAGGCGATAGCGCGAGCCGCCGTCGGACGCGCGCTCGCTGGCTGACAGACGGGATGCGCCGGCGCTCATCCCGAAACGCTCACGCCGCATCGGCCGCCGCCGCGGGCGCCGGTGCGAATTGCGAGGTGATGTCGCCGTGGAACACCGAGGGCCCGACGTGATCGAGCGAGCTCTCGATGTCGGCCCAGATCTCGCCGCCGATGTCGGTCCAGCGCTTGCAGAAGGCGAAGTCCTCGGACAGATAGGTGCCGGTCGCCGCATCGATCATGCATTCGAACAAGGCAAACCGGTTCTGGCTCGCCGCCAGCGTATCGTGCGAATGCTCGCGGAAGAATTGCAAGGCCGCGTAGTCCGGATGGCGGCACATCGCCTCCAGCACGGAGCGCCGGATCATCAGGAAGCCGGTGCCGGCGTAGCGCACGCGGGTGAAGCCGTTCACCACCACGATGCGGTCGGGGTCCTCGATCTCGAGCACGTAGTCGAGCGATGCGGCCGGCACGTCGGCGCGACCGGACTGGATCGCCCGCGCGGCCTTGTCCCAGTTGATCCGCTTGATCGGATAGCAGCCGGCGACGACGTCCGCGCCGCATTCGATCAGCCGGAACACCTGCTCCGGCTTGAAGCCGATGTCGGCATCGATGAACAGGAAATGCGTCGCTTCGGGATCGTCCAGGAACATCGCAGCCAGATTGGCCCGGGCGCGCGTGATCAGCGCATCGCCATCGCGCAGCAGCACCTTGAGCTCGAGATTGGCCATGCCGTGCACGGCACGCTGGAGCGCGAAGATCGAGCTCGCATAGATGCTCGTCACCTGCCCGCCGAAACATGGCGTGGCCACCACCAGTTTCATCTTGTCCGACATCGTCAGCTCCGCCCGCTGCAATCCTCACCAAGAGGTAAAGAGGCATGGTTAACGGCGCCTTAACGCCCGCTTACAGGAACTTGACGAGCGAGAGCTGCGCGAGGTTCGAGGTCACCTGGTAGGACGCCTGGAGCGCGTTCTGGAGCGACAGGATCTCGCTCGCGACCTGGTCCGGCGGGGCCGATTCCGCCTGGTCGATGATGGTCTGGAGCTGCGCCTTGGCCTGGGTCTGGCGCGAGCTTGCGTCCTTCATGGTGTTCTGGGCCATCGCGATGTCGGTCTGGATGTCCTCGATGCGCTGCTGGCCGGGCTGCTTGGTCAGAGCCTGCGTCACCCGCAGGCTCAACGCGGCGACCTGCCCGCCCGAATACTGCCCGGTCGGCGAGGTCGAGAACGTCCCGAACACGGCGACCGCCTGCAGCTCCTTGCGGATGGCGTCCTCGTTCGCCTGCGCGCCATACTGCACCGTGACGGAATCGTCGACCCGGGCCATCGCGGTGGAGCGCGGCGAACCGGGGCCGTCATTGCCCAGGTACCATTGCACGGTGGTGGCCGAGCCGTTGACCAGCGTCGTCGCCGAGCCGAGGGGCGAAGAGCCGACGCGCAGCGGAGCCTTTGCCGCCGTGACCGGGGAGGTCGTGAAGCCGAGCGCCGCGAACGCCGTGCTGTTCGAGCTCGTGATGTTGAGGCTCCCGGGATCGTCCGTGTTGATCGTGATCACGCCGCCATGGATGGTCGACGGCTTCGTGGTGCCGGTTATCTGATCGATCTTGCCAAGGAGAGTTGTGATGTTGTCGGTAATGTTGATCTGGTTTGGACCGATGGCGCCCGAGGCGACAAAAGTCAGCGTCTGACCGTTCACCGTGATCGTATCGGGCGCCTGGAACGCCGCTGAGAGGACTTCCGGGCCGCCCGTGGTCGCAGTGCCGCTCAGCACAGTTGAACCGGTGATCTGAGGCGTCGACGCCGCGCTGCCGCGCGTCACGCTGCTGAGACCGAGCGCCGTGACCGCCGCGCCGCCGGTGACCGCCACGTCGGTGCCGGTGCCGGTCGCGATCTGGATATTGCCGCCGGCGCTCAGAGTCACGTTGGCGGCGGGGATGCCGGCGGCCGTCGCGATTGCATTCAAGATATCAGACACCTTCGCGGCGCTGCCCGAAGCCAATCCGATCGTGGTATTGCCGCTGGCCGTCGTGACAGTGGTGACGGTAGGGTCGAAGGTGATCGTGTGGGCGCCGCTCGCGCCGGTGATGGTCAGGGTGGTACCGGTCGGAGCGTTGGCGAGCGCGGTGAGAATGGTCCCGTTGAGATGGGGTGTCGCCGAAGAATCGAGCGACGTGGTCGTAGACGCAATCGCCAATGCGCTGTCCTGCAACGCAACCGAGCCCGTCCCGGTCGTTGAGGTATAGGAGAGCAGATTGCCGGTGGCCGCCACATTCGCAGTGGCGGATCCCGCCGTGTTGAAGAAATTGTCCCCGGCGGCGACAGCGGACGCCGCCACCAGCGAGGTGCCGGCAAGCTTCTTGATCGCGGTGTTCAGCGCGGTGTTGAGGTTGGTCGCCGTGTTGTTCGGGTTGACCGGGACGCTTGCATCGATCGCAAAGCTGCCGACGGGCGTCGGTGTCGCGGTGGACGCCGTCAGGTCGATCTGCTCGGTCGAGCCATCGGGCAGCGTGAACTGCACGCTGAGCTTGTCGCCATTGTTCGGATTGACGCCGTTGAGGTCGACGGAGAACGACACCGGCGAGCCGCTCGGGCCGGTGACCGTCGCGCCGGTCAGCGTCGAGGAGACTGCGGCGATCTTCAGGCCGAATGGCGATGCGGGCGCGTCCTCGGAGACCTTCACCGAGCTCGGCGTCGGCTGTGGGGTCGCCAGCACCAGCCGGCCCATGCCGTTGGCGCCGAGGTCGGCGGCCTGGCGCTCCGCCATGACGGTCTTGAAGCCCGCCTGCGTCGTGGTGCCGTTGATGATGTCGCCGGCATTCGCGACCGACGGCGTGTTGAAGGCGGTGCCGGAGAACAGATAGCGGTTGCCGGATTGCGTATTGAGAACGCCGACCATCGAGCCGAATTGCGCAGCTGCGGTGTTCTGCGCGACCGTCTGGCCATTGACGTTGAGATCCTGCGCGGTGTTGGCCGAGCCCGTCTGCACCGTGTTGCGGATCGTGGTCAGCGACTGCAAAGCCGTATTGGCGAGGTTGATGCTGACGTTGACGTTGGTCATCGTGTCGGTATAGGCGGCGATGTTGGAGAGCTGCGCGCGCCCGGCGATCGCGAAGCCCTCGTTGGTGCCCATCCCGGAATAGTTCTGCGACAGCTTGCCGGTCGAGAGCTGCGTCGACAGGTCGGTGAGCTGCTGGTTGATGTTGCGGATCTGCGAGCCGAGAATCGACGAGGAATAGTTGATGCTGCTGATCGACATGTTTCAGAGCCCTGTTACTTGTTACACTTGAGCCTGGAGCAGCGTATTCATCATGCTCTGCACCACCGACATGACATGGGCGTTGGCGGCATAGGCATTCTGGAGCTGGATCAGGTTCGACATCTCCGAGTCCAGGTTGACGCTGGCGGTCGAGTTGAACTTGGCCTGCAGCGTCGAGACCACGACGCTCTGGCCCTGCTGCAGCTGGGTCGCCTGGGTCGCGGCATTGCCCTGAACGCTCAGGAACTGCTGGAGGTAGTTCGAGACGCTGCCGGTGAAGGGCTGGCTGGCCGAGCCCAGACCGGATTGCGGCGAATAGGAGAACACCGCCGAGGTGAGCTGCGAATAGAGATAGTCCGAGCGCGTGGTGTCGCCGGTGGGCGTCACCGGCGAGGTGTTGTAGATCGACAGCCTGGTCGGGTCGGTGGCGAGCTGTGTGTTCACGGCGATGCGGCCGGCAAGGCCGGTCATCTGCGAACCCGATGCCGTGATCGCGCCGGTGTAGAGCGCCTGCCCACCATCGGTGAACAGCGGCAGTTGCGGATTGCCCGAGGTCAGCGACGAGATCGTCTTGGTGATCGAGGCCGAATTGACCTTGGCGAGGCCGCTGTTGTCGTCGGTCACCCGCAATGTGGTGGCCGTCGCCGGCGACGGCGCGGCGGCGAAAGACAGATGCGAGCCGGAAAGCGCGGTGTTGAGCGCCGAGGCGATCGCGCCCATGCCGCCGGAGAAGTTCACCCCGATCTGCATCGGATTGGCGTTGGTGGGGTTCTGGAGCGGGAGCGCCGCCGGATCGGTCACGTTGACGAGCGTGACCTGTCGCTTCGTGTTGGTGGTCGTGTCGGTGTAGGTGAAGTTGACGCTGTTGCCCGGGGCCGCTCCGGCAAGGTCGAGATCGAAGCCGGCCGGCGGGCCGGTGACCGTGCTGCCGGCCGTGGTCTTGTCCGACAACGCGCTCGACATCGTCGCGGCGAACTGGTCGATCTGGTTCTGCGCCTGCACCAGCGTCTGGTCGCGCAGCTTCAGATCGGCCGCGATCTGGCCCGAAGACACCACGTTGTTGGCGATGACGTCGACCGACGATCCGTTCGGGAGCTTGATGTTGAACGCGCCGACGCCGGATTTGGCCGGATCGATGTTGTAGAGCGAGGTCGCCGACAGCGCGCCGGCGGAGGCAAAGGTGAATTGCGAGGCCAGCCCGGCGCCGACCAGCTGGATGCCGGTGGTGGTGTAGATGTTGGCCTGATTGGACCCGTCGGTGGTGACGTGGACGTCGACATATTTCGACAGCGTGTTGATGGCCTGGTCGCGCTGGTCCATCAGCGTCGCGGCCGAGGGGTCGTGTTCCGACAGGCCCTGGAGTCTGGAGTTGATGTCGGCGACCTGCTGCATCGCCGCGTTGGCCTGCTGCGCCGAGGTGCTGAGATCCTGCTCGACGTTGGAGCGCAGCGACTGGATACCCTTGGTGGTGAGGTTGAGCTGCTGCGCCAGCGTCTGCGCGGCGCCGAGCGCAACCGTTTGCGCCGACGACGAGCCCGCGTTGGTCGACAGCGCCTGCAGCGCCGTGGTGAAACTGTTCAGCGCGGTTTCGAGCGTACCGCTGTTGCCGGGCGTGCCATAGACATTCTGAAGCTGCTTCAGGATGTTCGCCATCTGGTCGGCGTAGCCGCTGCCGCCGGTCTCGGTGCGCAGCTGTTTCTGTACATAGGTGTCGAGCTCGCGGCTGACGCCGGTCGTCGTCACCGTCGAGCCGAAGTCGCCGGTGGTGACCTCGATCTGGTTCGGCGTCTGGACGACGTAACCCGGCGTCTGCGAGTTGGCGACGTTCGAGGAAACGATCGAGAGCGCAGCCTGATTGGCACGCAGACCGCTCATCGCACTGGCGAGGGCTGAACTCAAACCCATGTTGGCTTGCCGCCTCTGGTTACGTCACGCACCAATCAGCGCAACACGTTCAAAAGATCCTGAACCATCGTATTCGCCGTCGTGATCACCTTGGTGTTGGCCGAATAGGCCTGCTGGGTCACGATCAACTTGGTGAATTCGTCGGCGATGTCGGTGTTCGAGCCTTCCAGCGACGAGCCGCTGATCGAGCCGGAAGCACCGTCGATGGCAGGGCCCGACTGTTCAGTCGCGGCGTAGGCGCCGCCGTCCTGCGCCTTCAGGTAGTTGGTGCCGTTGAAGTGCGACAACGAGACCTGTGCGAGGTCGAGGTTCTGACCGTTGGAGAAGGTCCCGACTACGAGGCCGTTGTTGTTGACGGCGACCGAGCGAAGCTGACCGGCGGCGTAGCCGTTCTGGGTGATGGTGTTGATAGTGACGGCGCCGCTGGTGCTGGCATATTGCGTCAGTCCGCCCGAGGAGATGTTGAAGGAGACCGAGCCCAGCGACTGGCCGCTGACGCTGACGTTGTTGATGGTGATGCCCGACCCGCTCGGCGAGGTCAGCGAGCCGTCGGCGGCAAAGGTGAAGGCCTGGCCGGTATTGACCCAGCCGACCGTCGTGCCGGTCGCGTTCGGGTCAGTCTGGTAAAACATGTTCCAGGTATCGGCATGGCCGGCGCCGAGCGAGGCACTGTCGGTCTTGGCCCAGCGTAATTGCAGATTCACCGGCGTGCCGGCCGCGTTGTAGGCGGTCACCGCGCCACCGCTGATCGATTCCTTGGTGAAGGTGGCGATGTCGTTGCCGATCACGCCGCCGGTGCCGGCAACGCCACCACCGTCACGATTCTTGGTGATGGTCGAGGTGAACCCGAGCGCAGCGAAGGCGGCGCTGTTGGAGCTCGCCACCGAAAGATTGGAAGCTGTGCCGGTGTTTAGCGTGATCACGCCGCTGCTGCTGACCGACGACCCCGTTGCACCGGAGAGCGCGTCGATCTTGCCGAGCAGCATCGTGATGTTGTCGGTGACGTTGATTTGGTTCGGGCCTGACGCGCCGGCGGCCATGAAGGTCAGCGGCTGACCATTGACCGTGATGACGTCGCCGGCGGAGAAGCCCGATGTGATCACCTCGGCGCCGCCGGCCGCCGCCGCGCCGCTCAGCACCGTGGCGCCCGAGATCGCTGGGGAGGACAGCACGTTGCCGCCGCGCGTCACGCTGCTGATGCCGAGCGCTGTGGCCGCCTGGCCGCTACCAACCGCTACGTCGGTGGTGGTGCCGCTGGAGATCACGATGTTGCCGCTGGCGCTGAGCGTTGCGGTAACGCCGGCACCGCCGGCGGTCTGGATCGCGCTCAGGATGCTGGCCACCGTGGCCGTCGTTCCGGCGCCGAGACCGATTGTGGTGTTGCTGCCGACCGTCGTGACGGTGGTGCCGCCGTTGAATGTGACCGTGTTGCCGTTGATGGTCAGCACCTGGCCGCTGAGCGCGGTGAGGGTCGTGGAGGCGAGATGCGTACCCACGGAGTTGTCGAGCGAAGTGGTGGTCGATGCCACCGCCGCAGAGTTGTTCTGGAGCGCCGTTGTGCCGGTCGCAGTGGTCGACGAGTATGGCGAGCGGATATTGCCGGTTGCGGCAGCGCCGGACGTTGTGGCGTTTGCATACGGCGGAGGCGGCGTGCCGACCGGCAGCGGGTTGGCCGCGAAGTCCGACGGGTTCAGTCCGCCGGCCGCCAGCAGCGTCTTGGTCGCCGCCGTCGTGCTCGCCACCGTGTTCGGCTGGGTCGGCAGGTTCGCCGCGTACTGGATCGATGTGGTCGCCTGCGCCGGGATGAAGTTGTTCTGGAATTTCAGGACTGTCGCGACGTTGCCTTGCGGGTTGCCGGTCTTCGGGTCGACCGTGACACCCATCAAATAGTAGCCGGCGCCGTTGACCAGATTGCCGTTGGCATTGAGCTGGAAGTCGCCACGCCGCGTGTAATAGGTGACGCCGCTGAACACCGGCGCATTGTCGACGACGCCCGTCGCCTTCTGGATCGAGAAGAAGCCGTCACCGGTGATTGCCATGTTGGTGGCGACGCTGGAGCCCGAGATCGTACCCTGCGTGGTGATAGTGGCCTTCGCGTTGGCCGTCACGCCGCCCGCGACCTGCTTGCTCGGGACCGAGGAGTCGGGAATGAGATCGACGAAGCTGGTGCCGATGCCCTTGTACGCGGTGGTGGATGAGTTCGCGATGTTGCCGGAAATGTTCTGCAGCGCGTAGGACTGCGCCTGCAGGCCACCCACCGAGGTGTTCATTGCATCGAAGATACCCATAACTTTGTCTCCAGATCCGATCTCGGCGGCCGGTCGACCATGGCCGCAGTCGGAGGAGACTGTCGCAAGGGCTATGCCAATGCGGGTACTTTCACGAAATCAATGACTTAATGAAAAAGCCCCGGTCTGACGACCGGGGCACAATTGCCGGGACCGGCAACAATTGCCGGGACGAAACCTAGGTTGCGGACGCCGCCGCGGGATGGAAGACCAGCCCGAAACCGTCGATGCAGTAGCGCAATCCGGTCGGCTTCGGACCGTCGTCGAAGACGTGGCCTAGATGGCCGCCGCAGCGCCGGCAATGCACCTCGGTGCGCAGCATGCCGTAGGTGCGGTCCTCGGTCTTGCCGACATTGCCCTCGATCGGCTGGTAGAAGCTCGGCCAGCCCGTGCCGCTCTCGAATTTGGTGTCGGAGGCGAACAGCGGCAGGTCGCAGCCGGCGCAGGCGAAGATGCCCTTGCGGTGCTCCTTGAGCAGCGGGCTGGAGCCCGGCCGCTCGGTGCCCTCCTTGCGCAGGATCTCATATTGCTGCGGCGTGAGCTGGGCACGCCATTCGGCGTCCGTCTTCTCGATCTCGAATTTCTGCGCGGCTTTCTCTCCAGCCTCCGCGGGCGATGCTCTGAGCCAGCGGAAGGCCGCAAGGCCAAACAGGCCGGCGACAGTCGTCAAC
The DNA here is from genome assembly GCF_055807555.1 of Bradyrhizobium sp. Ken64. Taxonomy (NCBI): domain Bacteria; kingdom Pseudomonadati; phylum Pseudomonadota; class Alphaproteobacteria; order Hyphomicrobiales; family Nitrobacteraceae; genus Bradyrhizobium; species Bradyrhizobium sp. Ken64. The sequence continues at coordinate 13,593 of NZ_JBVVPA010000046.1, forward strand.
AGGATGCGGCGGTCAAACATCTCATTCTCCATGCGGGAGCGTCTACGCCCTGAGATACGGGCTCTAACCGTCGACGTTACACGTCCGGGCGGAGTTTTTCTCACCTTATCGCGAGGCAGTGTCGTCCTGCGGGACTGGTTCCACGGCTTCCGCCACAGGCTTCGGCGGTGGGGCCGGCCGGGGCCGAACCCCGGGCGGCGAACGTCGCGGACCGGTCCCGGCGGCCCGGTTGGCCTCGGCCAGCCGCGCCTCGCGTTCCCGGTCCTTGACCCTGGCACGCTCGCGATAGCGGGCAAGCGAGCCTGCGGCGGCGGAACTCGCCCTGCCCCAGATTCCGACCAGTTGGCCAGCAACCCGCCCCGTCGTTCCCCCAGCCCAGACCAGCTCGAACGGCGAGAACAGCTTCCAGCGCTCGTCGCCCCACAGGATGCTGCGGGCGATCATCTGCCCGGCCATGGCCGAGGTGTTCATGCCCTGGCGGCCGAACCCGCTGGCCACCCAGAGGCCTTTGCGCAACTGGCCGATCTGCGGCATGCCATGCACGGTCTGGCCTGTGGCGCCGCCGAACATGTCGGTGATCTCGACATTGCCGAACTGAGGGAAGATCGACCGGATCCGCCGCCTGACGGCGCCTGCAAAGCGCTGCGGCCGCGCGGCCCAAGTGGTCTCCGGACTTTCCCACATCAGCCGGTCGCCGTCGACGATCCGGAAATGATCGACGCCGTCGGAATCCATCACCGATCCCTTGAAGGAAATGATCTCGTGCACGCGCTCGCCGAGCGGCGCGGTGATGCCGGCATAGCGCCAGACCGGCAGCAGCGTCTCCGACAGGCGCCTCAAGGGCGCACCGAGATGGATGTTGCCGGCGAGCACGATATGGGTGGCGCGCAGCCGCGCCGAGGGCGTGACGATGCGCTTGCGGATGCCGGAATGATCGATGCTGACGACCGGCGTATCCTCGAAGATGCGCGCTCCCGCCCGTCGCGCCAGCGCGGCGAGGCCGTGCACATATTTGCGTCCGTCGACCTGGAATGCCTTGGGATAGTAGACGCCGTGGAAATAGTGATCGGTCTTGAGCACCGCGCGGACGCGATCGACCTGCCAGCCCTCGGCCTCGGTGTCGAAATCCTCGTTCAGCATCTGCAACCGGCTGATCAGCCGGTCGCCGGCATCGACGTTGGAGACCTCGAGCACGCCGTCGGTCGGGCCGATCCCGGGCATGTTCTCTTCCGTGGCGTTGGCCCGGACGAACTCGGCCCCCTCTTTCGACAGCGTCCACAATTCCCGCGCGTCCTCGAAGCCGATGCGCTCGATCAGCTCGGCGAGCGGCAGCGCGAAGCCCGGCATCACGGTGCCGAGTTGATTGCCGGAAGCGTTCCAGCCGATGTGGCGGCCCTCGAGCACCGCGACGCTGGCCCCCAGCCGGGCCGCCTCGAGCGCGATGGACAGTCCGGCAAGCCCGGCCCCGATGACGCAGATATCGGCATCGAGGTCGAACGACAGCCGCGCTCGGTCGCGAAAGCCGGCTTCTTCCTGGGACACGCTTGTGAAAGTCTCGCTCATGTTGTTTTCTTAGAGCATGATCCGGAAAAGTGTGCAGCGGTTTTCCGAAAAGATCATGCTCGAAACAATAACCTAAAGCGCGATGACGATTCGCCCTAATCTCATCGCGCTTTAAGGGCCTGAGCGGCCGCTTGTCACCTTGTCCTCGACCGGCGCCTGTAGATTATCCTGGTCGTGTAACGATTCGAGAATGCCATGCGCCGTTTGATGCTGCTGCGTCACGCCAAGACCGAGACCGACGCGCCGAGCGGCCGTGACCAGGACCGCCGGCTCGACGACCGCGGCCACAAGGATGCCGCCGAGATCGGCGACTGGATGGCCTCCCATCCCCCCTTTCCCGAGGCCGTACTAGTATCGCATGCCGTCCGGGCCCGGCAGACCTGGGACATTGCCTGGGAGACCATGAAGGACCGCGTCGCCGCGCCGCAGGTCGAGGTCCTGCCGGAACTCTACGCCGCCGATCCCGCCCAGATCCTGGAGTCCATTCGCACTGCAACCATTCCGGCTGATCCGAGACAATTGCTGCTGGTCGGCCACAATCCGGGCATGCACGAGATCGCCCTGATGCTGACAGGCGGCGGCGATCCGACCGCCGCCAAGGCGCTCGCCGACAACCTGCCCACGTCGGGGCTTGCGATCTTCGATTTTGACGTCAAGGATTGGGGTGACGTGGCTTACCGCCGCGGCAAGCTGGCGTTGTTCGTCAGTCCAAAGCTGCTTCGAAGTTGAGGCTACTTCGAAGTTAATGCTGCTTCGATCGGGTTGATCACGCGACGTGCCGGCAAGACGTCCTGACTGGAAGATTTGGAGGCGCAGATGTTCAAGTCCATCCTCGTGCCCATCGACCTCGCCGACACCGATTTGGCCAAGCCGGCGATCGCGACCGCGGCAACGCTGTCGCAGACCTGGAGCGGCGTGGTGCGCCTGCTCAACGTGCTGCCGATGACCCCGGTGATGCTGGCCGAATACGTGCCGGCCGATTTCGACGAACAGCAGCGCCAGACCTCGGAAGAAGCCCTCGCCATCGTCGCACGCGAGTCCGGCATCGAGCCTTCCCGCATCTCCAGCGTGGTGCGCCAGGGCGGCATCTATCACGAGATCCTGGAGGAAGCGGTGCACATGAAGGCCGACCTGATCGTGATGACCTCGCACCGGCCGGCGATGCGCACCTATTTCCTCGGCTCCAATGCCGGGCATGTCGTCCGCTACGCCAAGTGCTCGGTGCTGGTGGTGAGGCACTGAGCTCGGAGCAATGGTGTGAAGCAATGGTGGCGGAGATGGACGTACGAGATCCCGCTCGCGATCGGCGACGCTTTATGGGAGGTGCTGGTCGTGCAACTGGCCGCACTGCTGGACAGGCTGACGGTGCGGAAGGTGATCGCCTTCATCCCCGTCGTGATCCTCGTACTGGCTTGCTACCACAGGATCCCAATCCCGCCGGAATTGATGCTGGTCGGCGACTTCCTCGCCTATATCGACATCTTCTCGGTGCTGATCCTGCTCGGCGTGCTTAGCCGCGTCACGACGATGCTGTTCGTCGTTAAACAGGCCGCCGCACGTATCGCCAGGTTCGCCGGCAACGTCGCTGCACATTTGCCGCGCCGGGATGTCCGGCATCGGCGCCAACGCGGCGCAGCGACACGACCTCACCGCAAGCCCGAGCGCTCCGAAGACGATCGAGCTCTCGGCGGTGTTTGGGATCAGGCCGCCTTCGCCTGAGCCATATACAAGCTCGTAGCCCGGGTGAGCGAAGCGATACCCGGGACAGCTCGTGGTAGGAATCCCGGATGTCGCTTCGCTCATCCGGGCTACAAGCCCTTGCGTTGCCCGTCGGGCAAAATACCCAAACTGCAGGTCAACGCCCGCCGCCAAAAATATTCCACTTTACCGAAATTCGGAAATCGCGTATGTGTCGCCGCAACCCGGCCCAAGGAAGAGGGGCGTATCGCGATCGTCACGAACGCGGGCCGGACGGCGGTGGACGTTGGTCACATCGGCG
>NZ_JBVVPA010000047.1:0-17074 GCF_055807555.1 Bradyrhizobium sp. Ken64
GATGAAGCTTGCCGCCGAAGCAAAGGGCGCAGAGCGGCAGAGATGGATCACTGCCGCGCTCGCGTGGTCAGAACTCAATTCCCTGCGCGGGGCTGCCGAGCACAACGTGCCGGAAGGGTGGCCTACGCGGCAGCTCGTTGCCGGTGCAAGGCGCAGCGCCTTCCCCCACCCCCTTCCAAGGCGCTAGGAGCGAGTTCAGGGGGACACGCGATGCCGCACCCGCTCACGGCATCAAATCCTCGCCGGTGAGGGCAGGACCACCGGCTGGGTATGTGAGCTTGGTCCACGGGAGGCGGCACTATTGGCGCACTGCGGGACGGCTGCCAGGCTTCATCGGGTGCGCGGTGCGGCACCATCAACGACAGGGTGGGAGCGTCAGGCCTCGCCATGCGGCGTTGTGCGAGGCGTCGGCAGCGGCCGCTCGCTCGGTCCGGATGCCGAGGGCTGACCTCCCCTGCTGTCATACCGCTTGGCGAGATCCAGGAGACGACGCCGGGTGAACGGATCAGCCTTCTCGGCCATACCCCGGACCCTTTGGGCCAGACCCCGGTAGAACTCGTGCTCCATGACACGCTCCTCAACATCACCGCCCAGAGTTGAGTGCTGTGCGGCGACGGAGTCAAGAAGGCGCAACAGTGCGTGAACCCGACCTAATTTTTGTCGGCCAGCTTGAGCTCGCAATCTCGGCTGAACTAGAGTGCCATCGCAGGGGAAAAACAGATGGCCATGCTCCATCCGGTCCGGAAGGCGTGCCCGGCGTGCGGCAAGCCGATGAAAGCTGTGTCCGAGGAAGCTTCAGAACGGCCGCCGCGGTACGTGTGCACCAATTGCAACGATGACCCGCTACACGACCCCGCCGCCCGCAAATGGGCGGACGGTCCGCTGCGGCCTCCGGAGCCGTAGGCGTTCGAGCTGCGCGCGGTCTTGATGTCGAGCATGGAACGGGCTCGGCCGGATGCCGTTGATGTGGTGGGCCCGCGCGAATGCACGGCCCGCGTGGCTCCGCCCTCAAGCCCCCCAGCCCCCCAGCCCCCAAAACGGCGGGGCCACGCTCATTCTTCCCAGTCCTCTCGCAGAATTTTTCGTTGACCGTAACTTGCGTGAATCCCCGGCTGGCCGGGTTCAGGCAGAATGCTGCTTTCGCTGGGGGAGACCTCCAATGTTCGATGCTGAAACCACCGCGCTTTTGCGCGCGGTCCTCGACGAGGTGTGCGAGAGCGTGTCACGCTACGAGACCTCTGCCCGCACCCACGTGGCCTCCATGATCCTCGAAGCTGCCACCAAGGGCGAGACATCGGTTGACGGGCTGAAGCAGATCGGCAGGAGTGCACTTCGCGAGGCGCCGATCCTGCGGAATTGACCTGCTCTCGAGGGCGCCGGCGCCCCGCTACACCGGCCTCAATTAGTCGAGGCTTGTGCCGCGAACTACGGTCTCGCGTCCAGGTTCACCTAATCGACACATCGTTGCACCGGTCCCGGGTAGTCTTGCTCGATCCAAGGCTCGTCGGCGAAGCGAACTTCCTCGATCTTCGACAACCGAAGGCAGATCCAGCTGGCTTTGACCGGACGCTTCGTGCTCAAACTCGCCTCCACAAGGAGGGCAAATGCGCGCTCCTCACCGGCGGCGTGGCCCAGAGTGTACGGGCAGACCGTCTGGCGCTTGCTGCCATCACTCACGTGAACCGGCCGCCGTTCAAGGATCGCTTGTCTGAGCGCCATGAAAACCTGGCTGTGGCCTTCGCTGAGGATCTGGAACGGTCGCTTGCGACCGCGGCGGGGTCGGTACGCGGCGAAGTCCGGGTTGAAGGTCGCTGCTTGGGTGATCCCGATGCGCTCCATCATCGCAAAACTCGTCCGATCAACGAAGGAAAAACCCTCCCCGGGAGAGCTCGCCTGTATCTCCGCAGCCGCATCCAGATCAGCGCGGACAATGGGTTCGATCCGAACTCCCCCGTCGCGCAGCCGGTCCCAGAATATCTCCGCAACGCCGCTGCCGAATAGGGCTTTAGAAGCTGCCACGTTTCAGCCAGCACCAGGTCCGTCGTGAGATGCTGGTCGATGCTGCGAAGGATAGACTTGGCGCGCTCATTCTGAGCATCCCGCTTGGCGGCGGCGGCGAACCAGACGGAGGTGTCAACAAACGCACTCATGCGCGTCACTCCTGAACCGGGTACTCCCAAATCTTACCCGTCGGATCGTTCTGCTCAACCCACTCTTCCGCCCATCCTTGCGAGGCAAAGAGCCTGACCCAATCGACGTCGCCAACCTCCCTGGACTCCGGATCGTGCGAGTAGAGCCAAACCGATCCTCGGGCCCGACCGCCTCCCACTTCGTATTCCCAGGCCACGCCTTCAGGGTCATTTTGCTTGAACCACCTCTCGGCGACGTCGGCAGACGCAAACACCCTTATCCATCCGGGCTCGCCTGCCGCGCGCGTTCTGCCATCCCGGTAATCGTCGATGTACAGCCATACGGTTCTGCCCTCGCGGCGCGCCTCGTCATGGTGGCGGACCACCTCGTTCACCCTCTGCCTGTCGGAACGATCGGCCTCAGGCAGCGACATAACCGCGGCGTAGAGTTCGGCAGGAATGCTCCGCCTGTCAGGGGGAGGTTTGTGGCGCCATTCCACCCATCGATCGAATGCATCCGACATGCGGCTCAGCTCCTCGGCTTAACGCGGAATGGACTCTCGATGGTGAAGGCGTCCGGCGCGATCCCGCTCTCGATGCGCTTCCAGGTCACGGGCGCTGCGATCGGAAATCCCTCGCGGGCGCGCGGGGAATACGTGCCGATGGCCGTGGTACCGCGGCCATTGCGCAGATAATCGAGGAAGATGCGATCGCGACGCTTTGCCTGCGCAGAAAGGAGGTAGCGGTCTGGATGGCGCGCTGCGAGGGCGGACGCCAGCTGATGCGCCACCCGATGCGCCTTGTCGTGCAGCACCGGCTGATCCAGGGGGGCCATCAGATGAATTCCTTTGCCGCCGGTGAGCTTGGGCCAGGTCTCGAAGCCCTCGCGCTTCATCATCGTGCGCAGAGCGAGCGCGGTTTCCACGACGGCATCCCAGTCGACGCCCTCTCCGGGATCCAGATCGATTACGATGCGGTCGGCATGTTCGAAGTTCTCGACGGTCGCATTCCAGGGGTGCAGCTCGACGGCGCCGATCTCAACTAGCCCAAGGAAACCATCCAGGCTGTCGACCCACAGGCGCGTTCCCTCGCCACCCTCGCGCTTCTGAATCCGGAGCTGGTGCACGGCGGCCGGAATGTCCTTCGGCAGCGGCCCCTTGTGATAGAACGTCGTGCCGCGCACATGACGCACCAGCTTGAGCGGACGATGGCCGAAGTGCGGGAGGGCTTTCTTCCACACCTTGCACCAGTAGTCGGCGAGTTCTTCTTTTGACGGCACAACGGCGTCGGGCAGAAGCTGCAGGATGTTCTCTCTCGGAACGCCCAGCTTCGGGCGGCCGGCTGCGGACGGCAGGAGGCGCGGGGCCTTGACCTTGCGCACCGCGACATCATCGCGAAAGCCTTTGAACACGGCCTCGCGAAGCAGGCCATCATCGGTCAGCGCGCCATACTGGACCTCGATTTCGAGTGTCGGCTCGACCCAGGTCGCCTTCGGCTTTTTGACGGTCACATCGAGCGGAGAAGTCTTGCGGATCAACGGATCAAGCCGCTCGCGTAATTCGCGCGCGGTCGTCTCGGTGTAGCCGGTACGCACCTTCCCGCCGTAGAGCAGCTTGCCGTTCTCGCGGCGGCCGACGTAGAGCGAGGCGACCTTGCGCGGGCGCGCCCCTAGCTTCTCCACGAACGCGATGATCGGGAAGGTCTCGCTCTTCTTGCACTTGAGCTTGATCCAGCTTTCCTGCCGCCCCGAGCGGTACGGCTGGCCAAGCCGTTTGGCGACCAAGCCTTCCAGCCCCAGCTTGCACCCTTTGTCGAAGACGTCGTTGCCGTTGGCCGCAAGGGCTTCGACGTAGATGAAGGTCTCGGGTGCGTCCTTCAGAAGCTGCTGCAGCAGGCGCTTGCGATCTTCGTACACGACCCTGCGCAGGTCGTAGCCATCGAGATACAGGAGATCGAAGGCGTGGCAGCGCACGCGCTCGCTTTGCTTAGGCCCGAGCTCCCGCCTGAGCTGCTGGAAATCCGGCACGCCGCCACTGCCGTACACCACCGCTTCGCCGTCGATGATCGCGCTGTGTGCCTTCAGCAGGTGGGCGCCGGCTGCGATCGAGGAGAACTGTTCGGTCCAGTCCAGGCCGGTCTTCGAATAGACCTTGGCGTCATCATCTTGCAGATGCAGCTGCGCGCGGTAACCGTCGGCCTTGATCTCGTAGACCCAGTCTGCCCCGCGCGGCGGCTTCTCCCGCAGCGTGGGATCACACGGCTCGATGTAACCAGGAATAGCAGCTTTGATGGCGCCATAGACACGCGATACTCCCAAACGAGACTGACGCAACGCCACGGCACACATGTCGATTCAACGCCGTCGCCCTGATTCGTTCCGTGTCTCGCGTAGCACTCGTTCGGAACGCGGGTTGTCTCCGAGCGTTGGCGGGCTGTGGGCGCGGGTAGGAGCGGTGCGATGATTGAATCGGAGACCCTGCTGGAGAATGTCCCCAATGCGGCGCATGGCCTATGGCGGCGATCATCCAAAAGTCCGCTTCCGCGTAACGCGAAATCCAGTTCAGGTGTCTGAGGTGCCAGGCGGAGGAGGCTGGCCGGCTCCGTCGACCACCGTCCCCGCTGCGCGCTGCCTGACACACAACGCGGCCAAAGAACCGGAGGAGCTATCGCCGCGTCTACGAGGCGCCGGGTTCTCGCGGCGATCGAGACCGAGCTGATAGGTTCGATCCCAATGGTCCCCCACGACGAAGACGAGTAGCGCGCCCGCTTTCAATCCATAGCATCAGGCGTCTGGAACGTATTTGACGTTCCGGCTTTTTGCTCCGTGATAGTCGGAGGGAAGTGCGATGAAGTCGACGAGCGCTCTCGCATTGGCACTTGTCGTCTCGACAGCGACGGCCTCGGCGCAGCCGGTGCGATGGAGTAAGTACACCATTCCCCAGACCGGCACCTCGATGGATTTTCCATCTTCGATCTTCACGGAAGAAGCTGGCCGACCCGACGGCTACGGGCAACGGTTCCGAACCGCCGACGGGCGTGCCGACATCACGATCCAGGCCGCGCCCAACGTCGAGAACGATTCACCCGCGGCCTTTCTCGCCAAAAAGCATCCGCCTTCACGCATTCAGTACAAGCGAGTGACACCACGCTTCTTTGCGGTCTCCAGCTACAAGGGCGACAAGGTTTGGTACAACCGCTGCAACTTCTCGGGGCAGCTAATCCATTGCGTCCTGATCAACTACCCCGCAGAGGAAGAGCGCGCCTGGGACAACATTGTCACTCGTATGAGCCTGTCGCTCAGCGGAAGGTAGCGGGCTTGCGGGGCTCCGCGCAGAACTTCTCCGCGCGTCCCTTCACAGGGTGCTCAGATCGTCCGGCACGTCGCCGAACTTGCGGATCACGATTGCGTCTCCGAACTCGCCTGTAGCCGGATCCCCGCTGCGGCTGAAGGCCACCGCGCCGACTATGCCGGGCCTTCGCGAAAGCGCCTCGGCTTTCATCACGGCGGCGTTGGGATTGAAGCATTCGACGGCCTCGCCGGCGGCGACACCGTCATCGGAAGGGAGGAACGGCAGAGCCACATGGTAGGTCACCGCGGGCATGTCAGTCGTACCAATCCTTCCGGTCGCGCGGGACGTCGAACCGGCCCCGCGAGTAGCCGGCAGAAATCGAAGCCCGCAGCTCTTCGACCTGCGCCTCCAGGAAGCCATTCGCGACGATGAGCGCCTTGAGAGCTTCCCGGGCGTCGCCCCCACAGGCCGCAATCGCCTGGTCGGCGGCATTCTCCAACTCGAAGTTGGCCGGTCCGGATGCCATGGGTTGGCTCATCACGCTTGTTCTTATTTTGTTCGTGAGAGTCAAGGCTCCCTGCCATGTCTCTCGGGGGCCTGACCGGACGTGACATCAATTCGCGGTGGACACCTGTGGCCGGTGTCGGAACCGCGCTGCCCGGTTCGTCTTGAATCCAAGTACCCGTACCTGGAGCGTTGCGTAACCATGGCCCCGCGAGCAAACTGGAAAGGCTTCCTGCGTCTGTCCCTCGTCACCTGCCCGGTCGCGCTCTATCCGGCGACGTCGGAGAGCGAGAAGATCTCGTTCAACCAGCTCAACCGTCAGACCGGTCATCGGATCAAGTACCTGAAAGTCGACGCCGAGACCGGCGACGAGGTGCCCAACGAGGACATCGTCAAGGGCTACCAGCTCGAGAAGGACCAGTTCATCGAGGTGACCAAGGAGGAGCTTGAGGAGATCGCGCTGGAATCCACGCGGACCATCGAGATCGACGAGTTCGTAGACAAGGCCGACATCGATCCGCGCTATCTGATCCGTCCCTACTACATCCGCCCCGACGGCAAGGTCGGGCACGACGCCTTCGCCGTGATCCGCGAGACAATCCGCGAAATGGACAAGGTCGCGATCGGGCGGGTGGTGCTGACAAATCGCGAGCACATCATCGCGCTGGAGCCCATGGACAAGGGACTGGTCGGCACACTGCTGCGCTATCCCTATGAGGTACGCAGCGAGCAGGAGTATTTCGACGAGATCCAGGACGTCAAAGTGACGAAGGACATGCTCGATCTCGCCAGGCACATCGTGAACCAGAAGGCGGGCAACTTCGAGCCGGAGAAGTTCGAGGACCACTACGAGACCGCTCTGATCGAGCTCATCAACCAGAAGCGCGCCGGAAAGACCATCCGCCCCAAGGAGCGGCCGAAAGGCGAGAACGTCGTCGACCTGATGGACGCGCTACGCAAGAGCGTCGGCGGCGCAGCTGCAGAGAGCAAGGCTGCGAAAAGTCCGGCCAAAAAAGCCAAGAAGGTGGCCGCCGGCCAGAAGGAGATGCTGATGCCGATCGCCGGCAAGAAGCCCGCCAAGGAATCCGCAGCCAAGAAGCCGCCGGCCAGGGCGCGGCGGAAGTCGGCATGACCAATGCTGGTACGAAGGAGTGTCGCGGGGGCTCAGTGCCGGACTGGGGAGCCTGCTCCTCGTCGGCTCTACCTCACGGACACTTCCGGAGGCGCATAGGTAGGGCGTTCGTTGGTCTTAACGTAATCCCCTGCAGCGGCCAGACTTTGGTGCCCGGCAGAAGGTCCAGATCGAAGCCTCGCATCAGCACCGCCAACACGATCGTTGCCTCCTGCAGCGCAAAGGATGATCCGATGCAGGTCCGGGGACCTGCGCCGAAGGGCAGGTAGGCGAAACGAGGCACTTCGCTTCTTGCCGGCGGCAAGAAGCGCGACGGGTCGAACATATTCGGCCGGTCCCACAGGCGCTCGTGCCGATGCAGCACGTAGGGTGCGATAACGATCAGGGACCGGGCGTCGATCTCATGAGATCCCAGATTGTCCGGCCGTTCGGACATTCGGCTGAGCGCGGCGATGGGGGGATAGAGCCGCAGGGCCTCTTCCACGACCGCCCGCGTCACCAGCAGCCGATCGGGCAGCCCAGCCGTCGGGCCGCTCAATTCGCGCTCCGCTTCCTCTCGAACGCGAGCCCGCCACGCAGGCGCCTGCGAGAGCAGAAAAATCGACCACGCCAGCGAATTGGCCGTCGTCTCATGGCCGGCGGAGAGGAACGTAAGGATGTTCGACCTCACGTCGGCGCGGCTCATCGGCTGTCCCGTCGAAGGATCGAGCGTGCGGAGCAGCAGTGTCAGGATGTCGTTCGGATCGTCCTTGCCGGCCGAGCAGGCAAGTCGACGGCGCCGCGCTTCGATGATCTCGTCGATTACGCGCTCGAAGTAGCTCATCGTCCGGCGCAGCCTTGCCCGCCCTGGGCGCGGCACGAATTCCGGAACGCCGAATAGATCGAGCGCGCCGATGCGTCCGATGACCCCGAAATAGGCGTTCATGGCCAGACGAAATTCTTCAAAGTCTCCGCCGATCCCATCGGAGAAGATGGTCAGGGCCAGCACCTTGAGCGTGAGCAACGTCATCTCGGCGGCAGCGTCGACCACGGTACCGCAGCCGAGGCGGCTCCATTTGCCCGCGAGCTCGTCCGCCGCGGTTAGCATCGCCTCGCTGAAGGAGGCGACGGTCCGCTTTGCAAATAGCGGTGCCAAAGTCCGGCGCTGCACCTCCCAGCGGCTTCCTTCCACGCTCAATAGGCCGTCGGCGAGACCGGAGGATAAGATGCGCCGCTGGATTGGGTCCTTGCGGTAGTTGTCCGCGTTGTCGAGAAGAACGCGCTTGATCGCGGCCGGGTCGTGAACCAGAAATGCCCGGGCAAAGGGCAGTCTGACCTTCGCAATCGGTTCACGGAAAAACTCGGCGCTCCAGCATTCGAGAGGGTTCCTTCTCAGGGTCTGGATGATCTCGATCAGCCCGAGCCGCCTCGGCGGCGGCACGGGAGCCGGTGGTCGATAGTCAGTATCGGTCAGACTGCGATCCAGCATGGGGGTGGGCCGGTTCGGCGCCCGGGTGGGGCGAAGGTGGACGCCTCCGGGCGATTGTCCATCAGTTGGATGAACAGACCTTGACCGTCTCCATGCCGGTCTCCGCTTCCGCGCGTGTCTTGTAGATGCTGCCAGACCAGCTGACGACGATCATGGAGGTATCCGTCGGCTTCTTGTCGAGGATCGTGCACTTCTTCGTCTTCATATCCTGAGCGATGCAGAATTCGTTGGCCGCTAGGGCCGGAGCTAAAACGAGACCTGCGGCAGCAAACGGCCTGAGCTCCATATCTTCCTCCTTGCGAACGCCGGCAGATGGGCCGGAAGGAACAACGGGAAAAAACGGGACTTTGTTCCCAACTCGGAACATTGCGGGCACGCCCGCGGTCCTGATCGAGCCGCCCCTAAAGGACCCGCATCGTCGTCTCCCACGCTTTCCTCGCGAGCCGCTCCATCTCACCCGGGGAGCATCCGTTGCATCACGCGGTCGCGGTAAACGAAGATGTGCGCCAGCGCGGCAGCCAAGTGGATCCCTATCAGCGCAAGCAACGACCACTCCGCCGCCTGGTGCAGCCCGTCGATAGCCTTTCCGGCGGCCGCGTTGTCGGACGCGAGCATCGGCAGCGGAACGAGGTAAAATAACTTCAGCGACCAACCGCGGTAAGACGCGAACAGCCAGCCGGTGAGGGTCGTCGCCAGCACTGAAATGTAGAGCATCCAGTGCACGACCTCCGAGCTCAGGCGCTGCCACGCCACAAGCGAGGTTTCCGGCGCAACCGGATGTGTCAATCGCCAGACGAAACGCACGACGATAAGCGCAAGGATTACGATGCCGATGGAGACGTGGAAGGTCATCGGAGCACCCGGTGTCTGGCCGCGGTGGACGTCCGGCATCAACCAGCCGATCGGATACTGCACGGCCAGGAGACCGACGATCGTCCAGTGCAGGATCTTTGCGGTCCTCCCGTAGCGCAAGCAAAGGGTGGTCATTCTAGGGTCCTCCGGTCGGTTTGGCCGTGCCAACAACGCCGGCGCTTCGGTGCCGTTTCTCGCTATCCGAGGAGATCGACGAGGAGCAGCGAAACCGTCGTGAATAGTCCCGCGACCGGCACCCACATCGGAACGAAGAATACGCCGGCAGGACGAGTCAATTCGGCTGCCTTGATCCGAAGCAGCGCCAGATTGACCAAAGCAAAGATTCCGAGCGTCAGGCGCGAAGTCCACTCGGCCAAGCCCGTCAGCGGAATGCCCAGAGCAAGGATCAGGATGGCTCCAACCCCGAAGAGGGTCGCCACGATGGGCGTGCGGCTTCTGGCGTTCACTTTCCCAAGAAGTTCGGGAAGGCTACCCTGGTCGGCCAGCCCATACAGCACGCGTCCGATCATGATCATGTGAACGATGATACCGTTGATCGTCGCGACGATCGCGATGGCGCCCAAGACCTGCAGAGAAAGACCCGTCAGCCGCTGAAATACAAGGGCAAGCGGAGCGGAGGAGCGCGCGAGCTCGATCGGCGGCACGGCGACGACCGCGATCCACACGACGGCTGCGTAGAGAAGCGCGGTGACGCCGAGCGTGATGAGGAGCGCCCAAGGCAACGTCCGGAGAGGATTCTTCATTTCCTCGGAGATGTTCACCAGGTGTTCGAAGCCGATGAACGCAAACACTGCGAGCAGCGAAGTTTGCGCGATGCCGGACCAGGCCCCCGGGTCATCCAGCGAAGGCCAAAGTTCAGGCAGACGAGAGACGAGCGCGCCGCCATTGAACAGGCCGGCGGCGAGGATGAGGATCAACCCTCCGATCTCGACGACCGTCATCAGCCCGGCGAAGCTGATGGACTGAACCGCGGAAAGGCAAGCAATGGATCCCATCGCGAGCACGACGCCGGCAATGATCCAGGCAGCAGGGAGCGGCACGAAGACGCCGATGTAACCGGCGCTCCCGACGCTGATGGTGGCGCCTGAGATCGTCACCGCGGCCACCACGAGCAGTCCTGTGGCGCCGCTAAGCCATTTCCGGTGAAAGGCTGCCTGGACGTAAGCTGCCTCGCTTGCCGCGACCGGCAGTCGCGTGCCCAATTCGGCAAAGGTTCCTGCGGTCACGCCCATCACGACCGCGGCGGCGAGGAACGCGAGAGGCGCGTGCATGCCGCTCCGCGCCGCTGCCGCCCCGACCAGGACGTAGATTCCGGCGCCGATGGTGACGCCCAGCCCATAGAGCACCGCATGCGTCAGCGTTAGTGAGCGGATCAGTTTCGGCCGTGTTTCAGTGGTCATTTTCTTTGGTCGCCGATGGGCCCATGAGAACCGACTTGACCTTCTTTGTCATGGCCACGCGAGCACTGCTTGACGCTGATCAAGTGCATCGCAGGCGCGCTAGGTCATCATTCCGAGCGAGCAGGCACGCGCTTCACGGCCCGGCGCTGATGCGACGCCTAGCCGAAGAGGTGCGCGAGCCAGTACGCCGCTCCTGCGGCCAAGCCGCCGACCAGCAGCGTTTGCGCTGCGGATTTGAGCTTGTTGACGCCCGTGAAGTGCCCCTTGACGGCTCCGAAGCACAGCAGGGCCATGCCTGTCGCGGCAACCGAGATCTGCAGGGCCGCTCCGATGTCTTTCGTGAACATGTAGGGCACCAGGGGAATCAGACCGCCGACCACGTAGGAGCCGCCGATGGTGACTGCGCTGATCGGCGCCCGCTTCGGGTCGGGGCGCTCCAGCCCGAGTTCGAAGCGCATCATGAAGTCGACCCAGCGCTGCCTGTCGGACGCGATGGCGCCGACGACGGAGTTCAACGCGTCCCCTTCGAGTCCGTACTCGCGGAAGACTTGCTCGACTTCCTCGATCTCCCGCTCGCGCAGGTGCTCGACTTCGTGGTGCTCGCGCTGTTCCTCGGCCGCAAAGTGCTCCGCGTCCGTGCGCGCCGCGAGATAGCCGCCCAGCCCCATCGCGATGGCGCCGGCGACGACCTCGGCGAGGCCGGCGGTGACGATCACGTCCGTGCTGGCGACGGCCGCCGAGAGACCTGCGGCCAGCGCGAACGGGACGGTCAAGCCGTCGGCCATGCCGATCACGACGTCGCGGACGCTTTCGGTGGCGGTGAAGTGCTTTTCGACATGGGGCGTGGCGGGCACGGTGATGCTCCTGCTTGACGGAGTTGATGGTCGAGTCCGAAGAAGGCTGCCTAGTCGGCAGCCCTCTTGCGACCGGAGATCATGGAGACGACCAGGTTTTCGCGATGCTCGAAGCTCGCGATCAGCACCCCGAGAACATGCGCCACGACCAGGCCGATCGTCGAGTTGGCCAGGAATTCGTGGACGTGCTCGAGCATCTTCGAGCCCCAGTAGGCGTCCGTGGTCATCATGTAGCCGGTGACGCAGGTCCCGGCCAGCGCGACCAGGAGCGCCACGATCATGGCCCCGCCCGCGGGGTTGTGCCCGATGTAGCGCGGCGCCCGGAGCAGCGCGACGTCGCGGACGTAGGCGAGCACCTCTCGCGGAGGCCGGGCGAGTTGGAAAATCGCGCATGCCGCGGACCCACGACGCCCCAGAGAACGCGGGCCCCGACGAGGCCTGCGATGGTGTAGCCTGCGGCGACGTGCACCCGCTCGATTTCGTCGCCGGTGGCGTAGGCCAGAACGAACAGGCTCGCCAGCGACCAGTGGAAGATCCGGACGAACGGATCCCAGACCCTGACCATCGCCGGCGGCCTCGCGCCGCCGGCCTGGATCGTGTTGCTAACGGTTTTCATTTGCGACGATCACATCTGGCCGATGATCTGGCCGTTGGTGGGGTCCACGAACAGCTCGATCCGGCTGCCGTTCTTGTCCAAGGCGTAGAGTTCGCCGCATGCGCTCTTGAGCTTGGCCTTCTGGACCTTGTAGCCTTGGGCCTCCACCTTGGCCTGCAACTGAGGCATCGGCAGCCACTGGGACTCCGGTGCCGACGTGCAGGGCTTGCCGAGGCTGCCGGCCTGGGCGGAAGCCGCCCCGAGGGCGACGGCGGCGACAGTCAAAATGGCGATCTTGCGCATGGGTATCTCCTGACGGTGGCCGGGACACCATGCCCCGGCCATGCGCTCAACCTGCCAGAAGTCGCCTGACTGCCGCCTGTTGACCCAAGTCAGCGATACGTCAGGTTGGATCTGGCATCCATATGCTTCGCATGACGAGTGTCCTGATGGATTTGCGCTTGCACCGGCTTCGGCCCCCGATCCTTGCCCTCTCGCTTCTGGCTTCGGCTGGTGTGCCCGCGTCCGGCCGCGACCACGACGAGGCGCGGCGCGCCGCGGAGGCCGGCGAGATACGTCCGCTCGCGGACGTTCTCGACCTGGTGAAGGGGAAGCTTCCCGGCGAGGTAGTCGGCGTGAAGCTCGAGCGCGAAGGCGGCGCATGGACCTACGAATTCCGCGTGCTGGACGGCAAGGGCCGGCTGTTCGACATCCACGTCGATGCGAAGAGCGGCGAAGTCGAGCGGACGAAGGAGAAGTGATGCGCGTGCTTCTTGTCGAGGATGACCCTCGGATCGCATCCGACGTTTTGGGAAATCTGCTTGAGAATGCGACTCGCCACAGCGCGGGAGTGGTCCGGATCAAGACAAAGGTCGGCCGGCCCTGCATCGTGATCGAAGACGATGGCGAAGGCATCGATTCAACCCATTTGGCGCGTGCGCTTGAGCGCGGCGCGCGCCTCGACGAGCGAGGTGGGACCGCCGGCCTTGGCCTTGCCATCGTGCAGGACGTCTTGGACGCCTACGACTGGGGACTGCAGCTATCCAGGTCGAAGCTCGGCGGCCTGATGGCCACAATTGGTCCGAGATCGGCATTGATCGAGAAAGCACGCGTCATTGGTTCAGAGCGCTCGCCCTCGTCATCAATGGCTCAGCCGCAGCAAGCCTGATGGTTTCCCGGCAGTTGGCGTCAGGTGCATTCGGGGCAAGTATCACCGATCGACTCCAGCACGTCTTGGACCTCGGCGACAGCCTGGTCCGGAGACAAACCGTCTGGAGGCTCCTGACTTGCGATGTCCACCGCGCCCTCGCGGGCGTGAGGGTCGGCTCGGTCCTTTGCCCAGCCGTGCTCCTCGCATTCGTGGACGGCGCCCGCCTCCTGCAGCACGCCGAGCGCCCATCCGCGCAACGTTATGATCGCCGGCCGTCTTTCCTTCGTCATCAGCATCGAGCTTGCTCCTGCCGGGACGAATCCCTTCGTCCGTCTTCTCGTTCCGGGCGGTTGGCACGCAGCAGGGATTCGCATCGGCAGGGCTGAATGCGGTACCGGGGCTATCCAGGGCATCGAATCCTCACTGGCGAGGCCAAAACGACCGCCTCAGCTATGTCGCTGCGGATCCCGGGGTGGCGAACGTCTCCAACCTGTTCCGGCCGAGTCTGCCAGTATTCCGGGGGCAGTCCTGCTCCGGAGCCGTTCCCCGCACGGCCGGGGCGTTCCTGGCCGCGGCAGCGGCCATCTTTTCGATCTGCTTGGGGGTCGGCATGCGCCAGCTCGCGGGTCGGTACCCGTACGGAGCTCAAGCTTCAGGTCCCGGTACCAAGATAGTATCGCTTGAAGTCGACGTGTTCGGTGAGTGCCTCCGGCCGATAGGGTGCCGTACCTGACGCGCACTGCAAGACGGCGGGCAGATCGAAGCGTCGTGCGACGGTCGCTTCGCGGCACATTCATTCCAGCGCGACGTCGGAGAGGCGGGACTCGGGCTCCGGATTACGTTGACGGCGTTGGGGGCAAAGCGTCGACCACGCTCGAAGATCTGTGCGCGCGGTGTAGCTTCGCTTCCGCCCTCCCGCGTATGCACGCACCAGCGACGTCGCCGCGACGGATGATGTCGCCGAGTTCCAGCATCCCCGCCGGTCTCCGCCCCAATCGATCTCCAAACGGTCGGTGTGACCGACCACGTAACATCACCCCTTGCCGCGGCTCAGGGGGCCGTATTTGGCGGCATCGGTGGCCAATTCGTGGAAGACTAGTGCCAGATGATTGGCGGCTGTTCCCGATCGCGAGCGGCGGCCGATTGAGATTGGAGGTCGCCACTCCGGCGGACGAAGGATCAGCCGGCGAGATCGCCCCAGGTTGGCGACGGCCGCGACGTCATCGCCGAAAGAACGTCGGATCAGTCCGTCGGCCTCCCGCGTCCGCTGGCGGCGCCCTCGGCCGGCTGCGCCTTGGCACCAACCGTCGCAAGCGCAAGCCAGGCGCATGCGATGACGAGAATTCTGCTCATGAAACTCCGAACTTTATCGCGATTCACGTCATTGCAGCGACGTCTGCCAGCTCTACCGGGACGCGCTCTTCTGAAGGGACCGGGCCGTCTCCAAATGCTTTTGCAGCACCGGAACCGTCTGCTTGGCGAAATCGGCGACGGGTGACTGGGATTTTGCTTCCTTCTGGAACTTGCGCACGTCTTCCTCGTGGTCCTTCACCATGCTGCGCGCGAAGGCGGCATCGAATTGCGCGCCGGACAGCCCGTTCAGCTTCTCGTAGATCGCCTTCTGCTTGCTGTTCGGCTCGCTCGGTGCCTGAACGCCCTGCGCGTCGGCGAGCTGCTGCGCCTGCTTCAGATTGTCCGAGTGGTCCTGCTCGAGCATCTTTCCGAACTGCTTGGCCTGGTCGCTCTGCGCCTTCTGCTGGGCGAGCTGACCGACCTTCACTTCGGAGAGATCGCCCTGGATGGCTTCGACCAGGAAATGCTGGTCGTGCTTGCTGGCCTTGCCCTGCGGCGCGGCGGATGCGCCTCCAATCGTCATGAGACAAAGACCGACGACCGCCGCGACGCCTTTCGAAATTTGATTCCGGACCTTGGTTTGCATGGTACGCCTTCCTGATTGATCGTGGGGGTTACGCATCCGGGCGCGAGGTCGCGAAAGCCGACAGGGCGCGCGGGCTGTTCGTGTCAATAAACCGGTCCCGCGCGGCGCGTTCCTATGTCGTTGCAGAGCTAACCTGTATTAGCTGCGACGTACTGGTCGCCTGCCCGGGGATTGCTTCAACCGCGGTCCCCGTGCCGAAGTTGCAACGAGCATTCCTGGTGACCGGCACGCCGGCCGCGGTTCGCTCGGTAACGACCGGCAATTCGGATGGACTGGTGGCTGCGATCTTCTGCAGCATCGAGCGAGACAGGTTAGCTGGCGTGATATCCGCGACGACATCCGACAGGTCAGGCAGCCTTCCCTGATCGTCAACGAGGTCCCGGCTTTTCCGCGCCTGGTTTACCAAAGCGGACGAGCTTCATCTGATGTTCCTTTGGTGTGCGTGTTCACGCGAATCGCGCCGAAACGGTCCCGAGCCCGGCGATGTTAGCCTCGAATGCGTCGCCCGGATTCACGGGCACCATCGGCCCCAGCGCTCCAGACAGAACGACGTCGCCGGCGCGCAGCGGCCGCTTGCGACGCGCCAGTTCGCCGGCGAGCCAGGCCATCGCGTTGAGCGGATTGCCGAGGCAGGCGGCGCCCGTCCCCTTCGATACGACCTCGTCCTTCCTCGTCATCTGCATCTGGAGGGCGCGGAGGTCCAAGCCATCCAGCCGCCGGACGGGTCCTCCCAGAACGAAGAGCCCCGACGAGGCGTTGTCGGCGATGGTATCGACGATTCCGATATCCCAATTCGTGATACGGCTGCCCACGATCTCGAGGGCGGGCATCGCATAGGCCACTGCACGCACGACGTCGGCCACGGTCGGCGTTTCGACCTCGATATCGCGCTCGAGAAGAAAGGCTACTTCGGCCTCGATCTTCGGCTGCAGGACGCGCCCCGCCGCGACAGGCTCGTCTTCTCCCATGATCATGTCAGCGAAGAGTACGCCGAAGTCCGGACGATCGACGCCGAGCTGCTTCTGGACCGCACGGGAGGTCAATCCTATCTTGCTTCCGACGACGCGCCGCCCCTCCTTTTCCCAGTGCGCAGTGTTCTCCTGCTGGATGGCGTAGGCCGCATCGACATCGAGCTCTGCCAGTTGCGTCCGGATGGGCGCGATCGGGGCACCGGCGTAAGCCGCGCGGATCTGGGCGGCGAGCTCGCCATGCTTGGTTTGCTGGTTCATCTGAATGATCCTTACTTGCCGGTCCGAAGGAATTCGATATGGAGGCGGTTGAACTGCTCTGGGTCCTCGAACTGAGGCCAGTGGCCGCAGCGGTTCATGACGACGAATTTCGAACCCGGGATCATGTCCGCGATCTGCTTGCCTTCCTCGGGCGTGGCGGTCGGATCATGCGAGGTCCACACGACCATGGTCGGAGCGTTGATCGACCGGTACTGGTCGGCGGTGATCATGTTCGGTCGGCGGATTTCCATGTCCTGCAGGCACATGATCCGCTTCATCGTGTCGGCGAATCCCGGCTGCGCGTAGATCGCACGACGGGTCTCGATGAGATCGTCCGAGACCATGCTCTTGTCGCACATCAGGAATTCGAGGCGCGTCTTGATCCGCTCCCATGATGGATCGGAAGCGGCCTCATTCGACAGCTTCTTCAGTCTTTCCATCACCTGCGGGTGCGCGGTCCAACCGCCGGCGGTGTTGAGGACCAGTTTCTCCACCACGGCGGGACGATGTA
>NZ_JBVVPA010000048.1:0-16471 GCF_055807555.1 Bradyrhizobium sp. Ken64
TGTTCACCCCGCGCCAAACGGCGTAACATCCGCCGAGACTCTAATCGCCAATGGATGAAAGTTCAGCGGCAGGTCACGGGCTCCTGCTTCAATTTTAAACTGAGCAAACAGTTCTGAGTGAAAAGCTCTTGCGCGTTCAAGCAAATCGACCGCCAGCGGTCCCTTGGAATCAGACCAAGCTTTGCGGCTCTATGATAGAGTTCGTAGTGGGATACTATCGATTTGAATTCAGCCTCGGTTTCGGGCTTGTCTGCTCTTTCGGGCATCGGTGAACAAGACAATTCACGGGCCTGCGCAAAAACCCCGTTCTTATCGTAGACACGTTTCTGTATCGACTGAGTACCTTCCCGCAATCTCTGCTCGATTCCGAGTTCCTCGGTGTACGATGCGACCCGCAGCTGTTGTTCGGTAATGTTTGATTGCTTGCTGATTTCGAAACTTTGATAAGCCAACCCTGCGAGAGTGAGGATTGTGGCGCCGGCCTGGATATTTTGGTAACACTTGCCTCTGGTCAGCTTTTTTCTTATCGCCTCTGCTGCCCCTTTAGCGGTGGCCGCTTCTTTTTGCGGCTTTCTCGGCATTGTCCTTATAACCTTTTGCCTCGTCCGCAGCGGTACGCGCCGCCTTCGCGCACGCGACCGGGTCAGGGATGCCGTCGAGGTCCTGCTGCGACATTTGATATCTGATTCTAAATGGCGTTCGCGCGAATATGGTAGCGGAAGCTTTGATCGCCCTCTACGTGTTTTCGTAACTTAGACGTGTTTGTCTGTAAACTTCAGACCGTTGCCGGCGGCATGAAGGGAGAGTGGTCTCGCTTGCCGCGCGATCGAGCAGCCATATTGCAATCCCGGAGTGAGCAGCGAGCGCCGCGCTCACTCCAACGCCGGCCATGCAGAAGAGGAAAGGCCCGGCTCCGAGGTTTTCGGATGCGAACGAAGAATGCGGCATGGCCAGTACTGACGTAACCACTGAGCCAAGTGTTAAAACGTACATCGCAAGAAAACTGCCGTCGAACACTGCGTTTGCAATCTTGGATAATCTTTTTATGTTGCTATTTTCCGCTTTCATTCGGAATATTACCATCGATGAGTTTGCTCGGCAGCAAAAAAATGCGGGATAGTTTTCGTAATACTGTACTATTCTTGCAAAATTAGCTTGCCGAAATTGGCGAGCATCCGGGCCCCATAGTGAAGGCATGATCAGAGACGCCGGCACGGCGTGCGAGGAGAGGAATGCGGATGGAAAAAGGAGAAATCCGTCCGGGTAATGACAAGATGAAATGAGAGCAATCACCGAACCGCGCTTCATTGTGCTTCCAGGGTCTTCCGGGAAGAATGCTTCTTGCTGGAAGGCCTTTGAAGGCAAACTATCGAAGCGCATCAGGCCCGCCGGCCGCCGGAATTCGCTTCTGTAACTGCGAGCTACTGGACCGTTTCAATCTTAAGGGGTCCGAAGCCGTTGGTCGCATCGGTATCGTCCCAGCCGGCCGGCAGATTGTTTATTCCGGGGCAAACGAGGTCCGTGCGCAGCTTGGTATCGGGCGTGACTGAAAAAATACGAAGAGGCGGATCGAAAGCCTGACCTTGTGCGTCCAGCGGTCTCATGATGTGACGGTAGACATGGCTGGCGACCTTGTTACCCATCGCGATCCCGTCATCGGCATCGAAGACCCAGTGGACGCCCATAAAAAGGCGGCTGTCGGCATTTTCACGTTCGGCGCAGTCCAATACGAAATCCCGGCTGTTGCAGAATCGTGGATCTTTCTGAGCGTCCTCCGGCGCGCAGCGAACGTAGTTGAACACATCCTTGTTCTTCCCGTTGAATTCGTCCGACATGAATTTGAAAGTCGTCGTCGGCTTGACGAATTGGCGAAGCTCGCCGAAGAGCGCGCCGCCGAACACCGCGTGCCCGGACGGGTAGGACGGAAATGGCGGTGTTATATTGTTGGTCTGATCCGAGTTCGTGACCTGGGCTCCGATCGGAAACCATTTCGTTGTCACCGGTTGATTGGCTGCCATCGCGGTCATTTCATCGAATGCACGGATGTAAGTGACCGGACGCGGGAACTGAAAATGGAATTTTGAATCCCAGGCGGCGATTGCCGCATCGGCCATCGCGAGATTTATAAGAGCGTAGAATCTCGCGATATCCGTCGTCGATGTCGGTTCGATGAGGCGATAACCGTCGTCGGGATGCATCTCGATCTGATTCAGCGCGGCCGACGCTATCTGATTGTAGAGGCGCGCGGGAGCGCAGAGATTGGCTGTACCGTCATACGCCCAGAACTGAGCGATGAGCAGCCCGTCCCGACCCGGCGGAGGCTGGGTGATCTTGCCGCTCGGATCAAGACGGGACTCGCGCGCGTCCCGTTTGATGGCCGTGTAGGAAGGAAGTTTGTCATAGGCATTAGGTGGAACGAGCTTCCTCACTGTTTCCGCAGGTGAGTCTTTTTCAGCGATACGGAACTGAAAACCCGATGTGAGGGCGAAAGGTTTGACTTCACCCCAGTAAGTGCCAAGGGCCGTCATAAGCGACGAGACAGGGTCGACCTGCCATTGAAGGAAGGCGTAGTCGGCGCCGCCGGGGGGCCTGCGCGGGACAAAATCCTTGTTCCAGAGCGGTTCGGGCCGTTCGGCGCCGTCGTGGGAACGCTCAGCCATGATCTTGCCGGCAACCGAACGACCGATGTCAATGCCGGCTTTGCGTTTGGCGTCATCGGGGAGCGATGCCATGGAGCAAATGTAGTATTGCGAAAGACTGAACAGGCTCTTCACATTGGCGGGATCATTTGCGTCCGCAGGCTGATCGTTGAGCCCAGGGTAGAGCCATGCGCTGACCTGATAAGCGGCTTCGATGATCGCTGCATCCTGCGATGCGCTCGCAGTCGGGCCGATTTCCCACCCGGTCAACGTAGACTGATACTTTCGCTCGAAGGCGTTAGAAGCTTCGAACATCGCCTGGTGAATGAGCGCGAGTGCGCGCGCCGTTCGCGCCGGGCCGAACTGGAGATGATAGGTATTCGGGCTGTTGCCGATGACCGCACGGTGATCGAGCGCCGAGAGATCAAGCGAGATCAGGTGCCATAAAATAAAATATTTGCGGCTGTCCGTGCTGTCGGTCACACCGCAAAGGCTTATTGAATCGATGGTCTGCGGCGTTGACAGAGTTTGCAGCGTGACCGAGCCGGACAACGCGTTCTGCCCGAAGACACGTCTGAATTCGTTGGCACTTTGCTGCTGCAAACTATTTCGGGTGGCAGCTGCGGCCGGGCCGGTCAGTGAAGGCGATGTCAAAGGCCTGGCCGTGAGTCCGTACACCCGCTGAAATTCCTGCTTGCTTTCAGGTTGCAGACCCTGCGCGTGCGCTACACTTAAAATGAACCAGGGAAGAAGGGCCGCGACCGCCAATTGGATAACACGCATGCAAACCTCCCGAGTCGGAGTCCATGGGTTGCGCTGTTTCCTCAACCTAAGTGTTTATAGCAAGAAGAATACGCTATCTAATTGTCGCGACGAGTCAAGCGTGCCGTCTTGCGCGATATGCATACAGCACTCGCCTCTCTGCACGCGCTTGCTTGCGTAGCGTCGCGGTGGTCAGGGTTACTGACCAATCTTTTTTCGCGGTGTTTTTGGAACGGGCGCCGGTCCTTTCACCGAGTGGCCTATCGCTTAGCATCATGCCGCCACCGGAAGCGGACCGCGTGAGCGCGATGAGCAAAAGGCGGTAAAGCACAGGCGCTTCGGCTGACCGGTGGCCGCAGTTTGGGGGCGTCATAGCAAGCGTAAAGATTCGCGTCTGGCTCCTGCGGACATTGCGCCCGTGACATCAACGGTAGGGAATGTCCGTTCTGCGGCAACATGCGATGTCTGGAAGGATGTTCGCGACTGCGGTCACGCGAGATAAGCACTACGGTGCGGGCTTTGACAGCAGAGCGCGCATCCTGCAATAGCGCCGGAAATCGTTGGTATGGTGCAGCAGGAACCGCGCGCCCCGGTTCGGATGCGGCGGGGTGAGATCGGCTTTGGCGTAACCGAAATACTCGCCGGTTTCTTTCGTCAGGCCGGGAGGGGCGTCATGTCCGTGCAGCCACATGGCCCTGTGCCCTTCGGCAAACAGGCGCATGTCGTCTTCATGCTCCGGCTGCGCGTAGAAATTGTTGAAGAGCGTGTGCTGGTCCGAGAAAAAATTCGGGGGCGGTATGACGACGACATATTTTCTGAGTTTTCCCGCTGCCACGGCCTCGTCGGCGATCAGGATCTGATCCAGTATTTCGCGTTCGAACGTTTCGTCACAATGGATCGGGGGCTCTCCCGGCGCGCCGGCTGTACAGAGCAGCCCAATGGGCTTGAGTCCTCGCGCCAGCAGGATGCCTTCATAACCGTCGTGCGGGCCACGCAGGGGCAGGCTGCCCACCAGTTCGAATATCCTTCGCAATAATTCCACAGATACATTTTATCATATCGGCAGTTGTTGCTGCAAAATCCGCGCGAAACCGCGGATTTTCTGGCCTCGTGCGCAAATGGAATTCACAGAATATCCGCAGGGCGCCGGCGGGGCCGTACTTCCGTATGCCGGGCTAGGCTGCGCTCCCGGTGCCGGACCCTCGTTCCGGGAAGAACGGCGTTCTTTCCCAGACAGGGCTTGCTGCAGACGTTATCGGCTCGGCGCCGGACACCAATGGCAACGGGTCTACGATTGCGTCACGGCAATCTCCTGATAAAGGACGTACAGCTCGTCCTGCACCTTCCTTACATGAGCGTACCATTCCGGCTGAAGCAGGATCGCGGGATGTTCAGCCAGTTCACGCTCAATAAGACCAAGGACAAGATTTGTGACATGCAGGGCTTCGTGGCAACCGAAGCTGTTTGGGCCGAATTCCAGCGGGAGGGGATCATCGGAGTCGACGTTCGACGTGCGCCGCTCGGCAAGTCGCTCACGGCGTTCAGATTCGTATTTTCCAGCCATTACACTACCTCCCGCTGCTTTCTCTATTCATGTGCCAATTTCATTTTCCCATGAATTCAGAATACGCACACGGGCATGTGCGACATAGGTCATAGGCTGGTCAGCAGGCAACAATGGGCCAAACCAGTTTCCGTGGCCTTCAGAAGAATGGAATGCGGGGGAGTGATCACGCCGCTGCCTGGGACGCGCAGGCTGAGCGCGTAGCCGGTTATCCGGGCGCGGAATGTTCATCGCAAAAACGGGATTTCCACTCGTCCCCCCTCGCGGCTTAATTTGCACGCGACGGCTCCCGGTCATCAACGTGCCGCGGCGTCCGGGGCCAAGCCGTGCTTAACGTGAGGGCCGCCGCGTCAGCACGACGGCGAGATAGACGAGACCCGAACCCAGCAGTAGAGCGAACAGGGCCAGAACACCGTCGGTCACATACAGGATGTACTCGTTGACTCCGAACACCGTAGTGCCAGTACCATCAATTCTGGGACCGACCGCATAACATGGCTGCGAACTGCATCCCACCTCGTGGGCCTTGATCCGACTGCTCCAGAATCCCTGCTGAACCGGAGTTCGTGCATTCCAGCCGTGAATAAAGCTCTCCGAGTAGCGGGCTCCGAACGTGATGAGCGCAGCGAGCACCGCAAGCGCGAAAATGCAAGCGGTGCCATAGGAGATCACCGCACTGCGATCCTTGGCGTCTTCAAAGGCGGTATTGGGCGGAACAAGAAGCAGTGCGCGCCGTTTGCTGGCCAGCCCGATATATAGAGCGCACGTCCAGACAAGCGCGCTGCCCGCGAGCAGCGCAATGAGGAATCCCCAGTATCCGCGCGATATCAGGACGCCGTCTGGCGGCAATTTCTCTCCGAAGCCATTGCGAATGTAGATGGCCCACCCGATGGCAAGCGGGATGAAAATCTGGCCTATCCAGGTCCACAGCCTTGCGAGCGGCATCATGCGGGTTCACTCCACTGGATTTCATAGATCTTTGGAACCGCAAGCTGCCAGCCCGTGGTTCACACCGCTGGCCCCTCGGCATGCGTAGGCGGCGGGCTGGCCGGTCTGGGGCACGCTGCATTTCCCGGATTTGGAGTAGTCGTCGGCGAGCCCGGCCTTCACGTGAGCGACAAAGACCATCCCATCGTACCAGCTTCGTCCCCCACCGATACCTCTGCGCGGCGTCCACGTATAGATTGCCACCGCGGCCGGAGCGGCGCTGAGGGAGAACAGCGATGCCCGGTCGCCGGTCGCGGGCACAACGGACGTCGTCCGGACCTGCACGCGGCAAATCTTGCGGCCATCCAGCGCGGGAATTGAGTAGTGCGTCTCCTCGCCCTCGGGCCTGGCCGTGAATGCGGCGCCGGCGCCGACCAGCCGGATTGCATTCGACGGGATTCCGACCTGCGCCCCGATTCCGTTGACCGCCGCCGCGCAGGCGGCGTCACGCATGCAATTCTGAATTTCGTTCCAGGGCGTCCGCGCGTCGCGGACCGCATTTATGTGATGGGTCGTTATGACGAGGTCGTCGGGTTGCTGCCCCCAGGCATTCTGGGCAAATAACCAGAACAAGCAGAACGCGACACTCGCCAATCCACATAGAGTGCATTTGCCCATGGCTGACTCCGAACGTTTCTTACACTAACACCAAGGGACGCAAATGCGATGGCCTCCGACCGTGCCGAGCGTGACCGGCGGCGGCGCAAGTTGCGCGGGGTTGTTGAAGACCGAATTGTTGCCGCCCCAGAACTGGCCCGGGTTGCGCACAAAGGAATTCGACCCACCCCATATCTGACCCGGATTCCTGACGAACGAATTATCGCCGCCCCATATCTGGCCGGGGTTGCGAATGACAGAATTCGGGCCGCCCGCAATCTGCCCCATCGTTCGCGCGGTCCACCCATTACGTCCAATGAAATCATTGTTGTCGCCGAAACAACCTGAGCCGCCGATGCCGTCAGTAAAGCACTTCTCCAACTCACGTGCCGTCAGGCGCGTGGCCATGCAGCCGGCGGCTGCATAAGGCTGGCCGCCGGTCTGGACGACGCATTGTACGGCTATCTGTTGTTCGGGGTTCAGGTTCAGATTGAACAGATTGGCGCCCGCGCAGGATGCGAAGGTGCCGTAGTCCCCCTGCGACTGCGCGGCGCATTGGACCGCGATCCTTTGTTCCCTGTTAAGACGGGCCCCGATGATCCGCGAGGCGGCGCACGAGGCGAAGTCCGAGGCGTCACCGCCCGAGGTCGCGGCGCAATTCAGAACAGCCTGTTGCTCCAGTGTCAGGTGTTGATTTGCGAATCCTGTCCCGGCGCACCCGAGAAAGTCATCTCGGTCGCCTTGAGACTGCATCGCGCAGTCGGCGACAATGCGCTGATCGTCGCTGAGCTGTATGCCAAAATGAGGAGCCGCGCAGCTCGCAAATCCTTCCGTATCTGAATTCGACACTGCGCAATCCAGAACGGCCTGCTGTTTTTCGGGCAGGATAACATTCTGGCCGGCGCACGCAGCGAACAAGCCTACATAGCCGCCCGCTTGCTGCGCGCATTGGATCGCAATCTGCTGCGCGATTCCGCTCTTTGGAGTGCCTGACCCGGGACCGGGAGCACCCGGCATCGGACGCACCCGCGGCGGGCCAGGCTGCTGCCCTTGTTGCTGGTTCAATATGTACTGCTGCACGGCGGCACAGGGGCCAGGGCCCAAAGGCCCGGCGCAGAGCGGCCCGGCAACAGGATCGTTGCCAATGACCTGAAGTTGCTGCGCGAAAGCGGAAGCAGCTGCGGAGATTACCCAGCTGACCGCGATAACTGCGACTAGAGGCGCTCGCATGCTCATATCGCCCCCACAGAAAAAATCGGGGCAAGCAGCTGAATCGCGGCCTGCATATGCTTCGCAAACCTGAAACGGCCCCACAGTGAGCGCCCGTTACGGCTCAGGCGCCGGGACACTGCAATTCCCGTGAAGGACCAGCTTCTTTACCATACACCTATTGAAATGCAACCGGTCGAGAAGCGAGTTGCTCAGCCGCTTTAAGAGTGGCGCGACCGTACCCGCCTTCAGCACCTTCAATATAGGACGCATGATCCTCCCGGACCTGGGGCGTCAGATCGAGATCGGCTGACAGGAACGCCGCACCAAGCTCGGTGATCCTCAGGTCTGGCTTGCCGATGTACTCGCTCGCATCGCCATCCACCCCGCCCACAGGCTCGATGAGCTGCTGCCCTGGAACTGGAAGATTGCGCAACAGCGGTGCATCGTCATCACGACGCAGTCAGGCGGAAAACACTACGTCTTCAGCGATCCCGCTAACGCCTTCACGAATAGCGCTGGCGCGCTCAAGAAAGAATACGGTTGCGACGTGCGAGGGCGCGGCGGTCAATTCGTTGCGCTTGGCTCGATCCGCGAGGACGGCAAGCGCTACGGCGATTCTGCCGGACTCAAGGCGTTCGTCGAGGCCTACACCGCTGGCACCATTCCCCCGCTTCCCGATTATATTGTCGAGCTGATCGGCACGTCATCGGCGGAAGTGGGCGAGGATGCCCGTGTTTAGTTTCGATCACAAGTAGCTGCCGTGGCCGCTCATGCAGGGCTAGCGGATCAAACTTTGTCGAACCGGCGAGGTGTTCGAGGTGACAGACGTAAAGTCTGAAAGTCTGACAGCGTTGCGCGCATCGAAGGCAAGGTCGTGCAGCTTGGCAGGGATGCGCGCTGATGGCAGTTGTCAAACTTCAGTTCTCGCCGCGCACTGCGGCCGTTGAGACGGACAACCCGGATGTCCTGGCTCATGCGCTCGCAAGGCTTAGAACTGCGGGGACGACGCGATCAGTGTACTTCATCTGACTGACGAGTTTCCTGAGATCGTGCTTCCTTATCTGACGTGGGCTGCATCACGCAGACAGGACGTACCCGCTCGCTCTGTTCGTATCTTGATGAGTGCTGCGGCGAGTTGCTCTTGGAGCGCGCGCTTGGGCGTCACCGCTTACGGCAGCTCAAGGCGCGCTATCCGATCAGCGAGCCGTTCGCATCGCTGTAAGGCTGTCAGGACTGTCAGCCATTTCGCCTGACGCATATCCTATTGCGGCCTTACAAGCCCTCTCTCATCGTCTCCGTGCCGAAGGGATTTGTCATCACCGGAGAGCCTGCGCCAACAGGCTCTCCATCCAAAGGCAGGGGGCAATGCAAGACATCACCATCGCAATCTGTCGCTACTTCTGCATCGGCATTGAACAGCAATTAGTTGACCGCATGGTACGCAAACCGTGCGGGGGTTCGTTCTGATCGAACGGCCTGAGAGGCCGGGCGGTCCTGAAGTCGAAAAGTCGTACAGTCTTGAGAACGTATTCTCGTGGCTTCAGGGGTGTCCGTGGCAGATCGAACGGGCAGTGATCACGAACAGAGCGACATCCAACTGCCAGCCGATTTAGCGCGTCTGATAGAGCTGGTAGTCACGTACGGGAACGGAGCTTAACAGCGGAGCAGATGCAAGAGGCCCTTGCGTCTGTTTCGTCGAAGCGTCTACCCATCGCGCGAGCCCACGTCGTCGCTAAGCGCCGCGCATCGTGCGGAGACCATTCGGCCATTTTGAGCTTCAGTCGAAGGCGGCGGACTGCCTGGGAGAGAGCGTGCCGGTCAATCGGCTTGTCGCCTTTGCCCCGAGTGGACGGGAAGACGTAAGGGCTATCGTTGTACAGCCTCTCCGCAAGCGCCTGCTTGACGAGTTTTACGGTGTCAGCGCTCAGCGGTACGGAGTGCGGTTTCGGGCGCTTCATTCGGGACGCGGGCAGGTCCCAGCGCGGGGCAGGGCCATCAAGATCGATCAGCTCATCAAGGCGCATCCCCGATACCTGCAACGGCCGCTGTGCGGTCAGGAAGATCAGACGAACAGCAATGCCCCCTCCCATTGCGAGAAGAACAAAGAGAGCGTAGGCACGGGCATGTCCGGCCATTCGCGCATGACGTGGCGCGCAGCCAGAAATCGGTTAGTCGAGCAATCGCTACTCGGGTTCGTGAAGCTCAAGGTCGACGACCTTGGGGAAATCACCAAGGACTGCACGGCCGTGATGTCAATCGATGACGGCCAGAGCGTCTGGGGTTGCCGGTGAGCGCTATGGAGGCGTTGTGTCTGGCGTGAACGGTAACCAGCAGGCTCCATAGTTCGAATGCGCCCTTCTTCTCCACGCCACAACGGCGCACGCCATGCGGCGTAAACCCTCGCGGGAAGGGATTCGGAGCTCCTCACCGGGGGCACTCGAGAAAGGGCCCGCCGTGATGAAGTATGCCGGCGTCGCTATCACTGCTCCGTTCCCGGGTGCCCTCTTAAGTAATAGGAGCGAGCCCCACGCCGGTCGGCAGCGCGGCCGGACCCAGGCTGATCGAGCAGAAAGACGGCTCATCACAAGGGTCAAACGCTGCCAATCGCCGTGGTTGCAATGGTAAAAGTTCCTTCGCCGACTTACTGGGGGCAGGATGGTTAAGGCATTTCGGAATTTGACCATGGCACTTACTTTTGTGGGAGTTGCCGGCTGCAACATGTTTTGGAATTTCATGAACGACTATATGGCCTATGGCCTTGCGCTGGCGGCTTCAGTTGCAGCCGGCTTTTGCGTTGAGCGCATCTTCATCGAGCGGTCCCGTCGGGAGATGATCCGCCTCCATGGCGCGGACTGGCATTCGGCGGAGAACCGACAGCTCGACTCATGAGCGTCACCTGTCGCGCGCTCATCGTTTTCATCATCCGATTGCTCGCATTCGACCCGAGGGGCCTAGCCCGATGATCAAACCAGTCCATCCATTCCGGTTCGCACGCATCGAGCGCCTGCGAGAACTGCTTGAACCAGACTCCGACACGGCAGTTGATCTGAATGCGGGTGTGAGCACCACGGAGCTGGTGAGACCCGATCCGCCAATGCTCGATGCAGGCTTGATAATCGGTCGTGATCCAGGAGGGGGCGAACTGGGCCCTTCGTTGCGAGTCATGCGAGCACTACGGCACGGCAACCGGTCAATACGCCCGAGTAGCACCACGATCTGGAAGAGCGATGACCATAAGCCGGCCCCGAGGTAGGGGATGCCGAAAGCGAACTCCCGGCTCCGTTGGTCCTTATCGCTTTACAATATTGCCACAGGGCTCTCGTCGTAGTCGTCACCAGCGCCAGCCGTCCGAACTAAGTCGGGCGCGAGGCTTACGGCAACAGCTGGCGGAGAAGCAGTGCATGAGCTGGCAACCTGATGATTGAAGGCGGCCCTATGTGGTGTCCCTCACCGGACGGCAGGTCGTCACTGGAAACCAGCACTATCTGCTCTGGCGACGTGGTCTCGAGAACCACTTCGAGCGACATTGCCGAGCCGACGCGGCGGCAACTCATGGCGTTAGTGGACAACCTAGCCAATGAGCGGCAAGAGCGGCGCCTCAAAGGACTCGGCGGGACCACTATACCTTCCTCCGTGGTACCTCGGCGAAGGTTGCCTCGAGCACAACGTGCTCGCGCCTATCGAGCGCCAACGAAACCCGTGCCCAAAGGTCGCGCGACGACGCGTCTCGTGGTGAAAGATCGACGAGCTTTCTTGTTTGTCGTCGGGCCGGGAGCGGCGGGCGAAGGTAGAGGGATGATCTTTTTTGCAGCGTGCCCGGGTTGTGCCCCAGACTTTTCGGGGCACAATGTAGGGGAAGCAAGTCGCTAAGCCACTAAAAATGCAGGAGAAATGGTGGGCGCACAAGGGATCGAACCTTGGACCTCTCCCGTGTGAAGGGAACGCTCTCCCGCTGAGCTATGCACCCGAAACCATCATGCAGGCGACCCGAGTTTCGGCCGCCGGCGCTTTGAAGCCCGCGATTTAGAAGTGCGGGCCGAAGGTGTCAAGTTTCGAGGCGCTGCCGGGCCGGAAAACCTTCCCCCCGACCCGCAATGCGGCAGTGAGACCGTCTTGGGGCCGCTTACGCGCCCTGCTGGCGGGCGCGGGAGGCGTGGGCCTGGAGCGCGCGGATGCGTTCGGCCAGTGTTCCGCCGCCTTCGGGCAGGGTGCCTGCGGCCGTGCCGTTGGTCGGGGCGTCGTTGGCCGGGCGCGGCGCCGGCCTCGGCGGCTGGCCGGCCTCCGCCGCGAGCAGGGCCTCGATCGGCGAGTTCGGGCCTTCGAGCTGCATCGCGAGCTTGGCCACCTCGGCGGCGATGTCGTTGATGCGCTCGCGCAGCAGCGCGTTCTCCATCCGCTCGGTCGCCCAGGAGCTCTCGGCCTGTTGCTGGATCGCGTTGATGTCGCGCTGGAGCTTGGCGCGCTCGTCGCGGGCGGTGCGGAGCTGCTCCTCCAGCGCCGTCTTTTCCGCGCGGATCGATTCCATCGCGGCCGAGGACTTGCCGCCGCTCAAGGCCGCGATCTCGACGCGCAACTCCTTGATGGTGCGCTCGGAACTTTCATTGGCCTGGCGGAGCTGGTTGTTCTCATAGTCGCGCTCGGCGAGCAGCTTGCCCTGCGTGGCAAGGCGTCCCTCGAGATCGCCGACGCGGCCGGACAGCATCTCGGCTTCCTTCACCTGCACGATGAGCTGGCGATCGAGGTCGGTGACGCGCTGGCTCAGATTTTCGACGCGGCCGCGGGCGTCGCCGAGCTCGCGCGATGCGGTCTCGGATTCGGTGCGCTCCTGGGCCAGCCGCGCCTGCGTCGCGGCAAATTCCTTTTCGGCGTCGCCGACGCGGTTCTTCAGCTCTTCGATCTGCGCACGGACCACGACCAGCTCGACCTGGCGGCTCTCCGCCATCATCGAGCGGTCGGACAGTTCGGAATTGATCTTTGCGAGCTCGCCCTGCTTGTCGGTCAGCGCGAGCTCGGCGGCACGCAGCGCTGCGGTCTTGGTGTTGAATTCCTCTTCGGTGGCGCGAAGCTGCTCCTTCACCGCCTTCTCGCGCGCCTCCAGCGCGAAGATCGTGGCGTTCTTCTCGCCGAGCTCGATCTTCATGCGGTTGATGGCGTCGCTCTTCTTGCCGAGCTCGGCGAGCTGGCTCGTGGTCTTGTTCTTGAGCTGGTCGACGCTCATCTCCAGCCGTCGCGCCGACATGGCGAATTCGGCGCGGAGCTGGTCCTTGTCGGCCTGGATCTCGGCCAT
The DNA here is from genome assembly GCF_055807555.1 of Bradyrhizobium sp. Ken64. Classification (NCBI taxonomy): domain Bacteria; kingdom Pseudomonadati; phylum Pseudomonadota; class Alphaproteobacteria; order Hyphomicrobiales; family Nitrobacteraceae; genus Bradyrhizobium; species Bradyrhizobium sp. Ken64. Next base: position 13,049 of record NZ_JBVVPA010000048.1, read on the forward strand.
CGACAACGGCGTGGCGGCCTCGAGCCGGCGCGTGGTCAGGCGCACGGCGCGGTTATGCACCAGCGGCACGATCGCGAGCCCGCACAGCATCGAAAGCAGGAAACCGATCGCCAGGTACATGATCGGTTCGACCATGGGCCAGAACTCCCAAAGCTAAGGAAAAATTTACCAAGGACATTGCATGCGGGGCCGGCAAAAAGCCAGCCCCGACATGTCGTTAACCTTGATCCGTCGCCGGAGGGGAAAGCGGAACGCTAGAACGGGTTCCAGGTCGCGCGCGGGGTGAATTTCAAATAGCCGATATTGGCTCCCAGCCGCAGGCCGAGGCCGGAGCGGATCGGCACCAGCACGATGTTGTTGGCGGTGAGCGCCGTCATGCCGAAGCCGCCGATGATGTAGGCCGAGCCGTCGAGGCCGGCGAAGCGCTGGTAGATCGCGTTGGTGGCGGGCAAATTATAGACCAGCGTCATGGTGCGCGCGCCGTCGCCACCCCAATCGAAGCCGAGCGAGGGACCCTGCCAATAGACCCTGAGGTCGCCGGCGTTCTTGGTGTAGAGCGTGCCTTCGCCGTAGCGCAGGCCGGCGACGAAAGCGCCGGACCCTTCCTCACCGAGGATATAGCCGTTGGGCAGGCCCCATTGGCTGACCGCCTTCTCGATGATCGAGGCGAGACCGCGCGAGACGTTGCCGAAGAAGCGGTGGCCGGCGTTCACGAGTTCGTCCGGCCCATAGGTGCTGGGCGTCGGGGTCCGCTGCGGCGGCGGCAAATCGGGCGGCGGCGGCTGCTGGGCGGAAGCCGGAATGATCCACCCGACCATCGCGGCAAGCGCGACTGCGGCAAGGCGTGATGCGAAAGTCATAAAAGAACCCCTGGTACCGAATCCGGTCGCTTCCTTAACCTGACGCCAACAGGCACGGCTCTAGGTTGCGCCGGATGTCCCCTCGACTCGGATGTTATCCGCAGCAACTATGACGGCACAACGGCAGGAAGCCAGCCCTTTGCGCCCCGGAATTGCCTTGATCGGCCTTCTGGTCTGCATGCTGTCGGGCATTTGGATCCTCTGCGTGGGGTCGCCGGCGCAGGCGGCCACCACCGAGCGGATCGTCGTCAACCGTTTCAGCGGCGTGGCGATCGAGGGCTTCGACCCCGTGGCTTATTTCGTCGATGGCGCAGCCGTGCAGGGGACGGCCGAGTTCGAGGCGAACCTGTGGGCCGCAGTCTGGCGCTTTCGGAACGAGGGCAACCGGGCCTCTTTCCTGGCCCATCCCGAGGTCTACGGGCCGCAATACGGCGGCTACGATCCGGTCGATATCGCCCGCGGCGTCACCATCGCCGGTAACCCCCGTTTCTTCGCCATCGCGGCGCAGCGGCTCTATCTGTTCAGCCGGGAAGCCAATCGCGACGCCTTCGCCGCCAATCCCGAGCGCTTCCTCTATGAGGTGGGCAAGCGCTGGCCGGCCCTTGAGGACAAGCTCAGCCAGTAGGGCTTTTGCGACGTCAGAGTCTTGCCGCCTGCGGGTCACCCCAGGCGATGAACTCCGGGATGATGAAGCCGCCATCGTGCCGCTCGCCGAAGCGGAGCGCGCCGCCCTTGCCGTCGGTCACGCTGCCGCCGGCGGCGGTCACGACCGCGTAGCCGGCCCCGACGTCCCATTCACAAGTGGGCCCGAAGCGGGGATAGATGTCGGCACTGCCTTCCGCGATCCGGCCGAATTTGACGGCCGAGCCGACGGTCTTCCTGACGGCGTTGGGGCGATGATCGATGAAGGCCTCGGTTCGGGGATCTCCATGCGAGCGGCTCACTGCGGCGATCCAGGGCTCGCCGAGGGGCGGCAACTTGCGGGTATGGATCGGCTCGGCAGCGCCGATGGTCGCGCCGTCGAACCTGACCCGCTCGGCGCCGCGGCCGACGATGCCGCGCCAGAGCAGCCCGAGTGCGGGCGCGCTGACGATGCCCAGCAGCGGCACGCCCGATGTCACGAGGGCAAGGTTGACGGTGAACTCGTCGCGCCCGGCGACGAACTCCTTGGTGCCGTCGAGCGGGTCGATCAGGAAGAAGCTGTCGCGGAACGGCGGCGAGGCGAGCTGGGTCCGCTCTTCCGAGAGCGTCGGGATGTCGCCCGCAAGCTGCGCCAGCCCGTCCGCGATGATGCGGTCGGCGGCAAGGTCGGCCTCGGTCACCGGCGAGCCGTCCTGCTTGCCGTCGACCCGCATCGCCGTGCGGTTGACCGCGAGGATGGCTTCGCCGGCCTTCACCACCAGCGCCGTGAGCGGCTCCATCAGGTGGGAGGCGGCCGCGCCGTCGATGATCCGCTTCACTTGCATGCCTCATTCATCGGCAATTCCATCCCTAAGCGAGTGATTCGCCGTGGCATTAGGGCCGCTTCGAACCGATCGCAAGCTAGCTGCCACGGGCTTGCGAATGTTAGAACCAGCAGCATTCGTCAAGCATGCTTGATTCGCCGCGTCCGCGCCGTGCAATTCCAGGAACCCTTTATGTCTGACGCTTCGTCACCCGCTACCGTCACCGCTCCAGATGCGCTCGAACTCGCTGCGCTGCTGTGCTCGCGGGTCTGCCACGATCTCATCAGCCCTGTCGGCGCCATCGTCAATGGGCTCGAAGTGCTCGACGACGATCCCAAGCCGGACGACCGCGAGTTCGCACTCGACTTGATACGCAAGAGCGCGAAAACCGCCTCTGCCCGCCTCCAGTTCTGCCGCCTCGCCTTTGGTGCGGCCGGCTCGTCCGGCGCGCAGATCGATCTCGGCGATGCCCAGACCATGGCGCGCGGCCACATCGAGGACGGCAAGTGCTCGATCACCTGGAATCTGCCGCGGATCTTGCTGCCGAAGAATCGCGTCAAGCTGTTGCTCAACATGCTGGTCGTTTCGCAGCACACGATTCCGCGCGGCGGCACGCTGACGATCGATCCGATCGGCGAGGGCGAGATGATGAGCTTCCGCATCACCGCGACCGGACATAATGCGCGCCTGCCGCAGAACATCTCCGAGCTCCTGAGCGGCGAGCGCGGCCCGGCCGCGGATGCGCATGCGATCCAGCCTTATTATACGCGACTGTTGGCTGAGGCTTGCGGACTGACCGTGAGGCTCGCGCACGAAGGCGAGGCCATCACCATCATCGCGTCGTAGATACGCCGCCGCTCTCAAACGTTAATCAAATCTTTACGAGGCGCTTCGACTTGTCCGGAGCGCCTTATCTCTTTGTTGGTTCCGTTCTTTTCCACATACTCAACCATTATTAAACGCTTTGCGGTGAAGCTGGCCCCATTCCGAATTGGCGCATCACGTCTTGTGTGCGCGCCCTCCCTGTATGAAGGCCTGTTTTCATGGATGATCTGTTGCGGGAGTTTTTGACGGAAACCAGCGAGAGCCTGGACACCGTGGACAATCAGCTGGTGAAG
>NZ_JBVVPA010000049.1:0-16318 GCF_055807555.1 Bradyrhizobium sp. Ken64
CCAAGCTCGCCGGCGGTGTCCACCGTCTCGACGGCCAGCTCATGGTCGTCCTCGACGTCGACCGCGTCCTCGAGCTCGCGCCCGAGATGATGGCGGCCTGATACGCCGGCACATCCGCCGACGTACCTGCAATTGGAAGTGCCCCCGCAAAAGCGGGGAGAAGCAGAGGTTCACATGCGAACTTGTCTCGTCGTTGATGATTCCAGCGTCATCCGCAAGGTTGCGCGCCGGATCCTGGAGGGCCTCGACTTCCAGATCCTCGAAGCCGAGGACGGTGAGAAGGCGCTGGAGGCCTGCAAGCGCGGCTTGCCCGATGCGGTCCTGCTCGACTGGAACATGCCGGTGATGGACGGCTACGAGTTCCTCGGCCATCTCCGGCGCATGCCCGGCGGCGACCAGCCCAAGGTGGTGTTCTGCACCACCGAGAACGACGTCGCGCATATCGCGCGCGCGCTGCACGCCGGCGCCAACGAATACATCATGAAGCCCTTCGACAAGGACATCGTGACGGCGAAATTCCAGGAAGTCGGCCTTATCTGAGCGATCGCCCGGAGGCTGAACGGCTCCTTCGGCGTTTGTTTTCAACTGACCGTTTCAGTCTGAGTTGGTGAGTAATGAGTGTTGCGTTCGCAGGTAACTCGACCCCGGGCTCGTCGCGGGAAGCCGGACCGTTGCGGGTGATGATCGTCGATGACTCCGTCGTCATTCGCGGGCTGATCTCGCGCTGGGTCGGTGCCGAGCACGACATGGAAGTCGCGGCCTCGCTGCGCACCGGGCTCGAGGCGGTCAACCAGATCGAACGCATCAACCCCGACGTTGCCGTGCTCGATATCGAAATGCCCGAGCTCGACGGCATCTCGGCGCTGCCGCAACTCCTGGCGAAGAAGCGCGATCTCGTCATCATCATGGCCTCGACGCTGACCCGCCGTAACGCGGAGATCAGCTTCAAGGCGCTGTCGCTCGGCGCGGCCGACTACATTCCGAAGCCGGAATCGACGCGCGAGGCGTCGGCTGCGGACATCTTCCACCACGACCTGATCCAGAAAATCCGCCACCTCGGCGCACGGCTGCGCCGCAAGGCCGCGGTCGCGAGCCCGCCGCTGGCGCCCGCAAGCCCGGCTCCGGCTGCACGTGGTCCGGTTGTCGCGCGGCCTGCGGCGGTTCCGGCCGTGCATGCGCCCTCGTCATCCTCGGTGCTGTCCACGCGTCCGTTCTCGACCCAGGCCCCGAAGGTGCTGCTGATCGGCTCATCGACCGGCGGTCCTCAGGCGCTGATGGCGCTCGTCGCCGAGCTCGGCCCCGTGATCGACCGCGTCCCGGTGCTGATTACCCAGCACATGCCGCCCACCTTCACCACCATTCTCGCCGAGCATCTGGCACGCACGAGCCGAAAGCCGGCGGCCGAGGCGGTCGATGGCGAGCCGGTGAAGCCGGGCCGCATCTATCTTGCGCCGGGCGGCAAGCACATGCGCGTCGTGCGGAGCGGCGCCGACGTGGCGATCGCGCTCGACGACGGTCCCGCCGTTAATTTCTGCAAGCCCGCGGTCGATCCGCTGTTCACCTCCGCCATCGACATCTGGCATGGCGCCATCCTCTCCGTGATCCTGACGGGCATGGGCTCGGACGGCATGCGCGGCGGCAAGGACATCGTCGCCGCCGGGGGCAGCGTGATCGCGCAGGACGAAGCCTCCAGCGTGGTCTGGGGCATGCCGGGCGCGGCGGCCAATGCCGGCATCTGCGCGGCGATCCTGCCGCTCAACCAGATCGGTGCGCGGGTCAACCGCCTGTTCGCGGGAGACCGCTCGTGACGCCGGTCGATTACGACTATCTGCGCAAATTCCTGAAAGAGCGCTCCGGCCTCGATCTCTCCCCGGACAAGCAGTATCTGGTCGAGAGCCGGCTCCTGCCGCTGGCCCGCAAGGCGAGCCTTGCCGGGATTCCCGATCTCGTGCTGAAGATCAGGAACGGCGACGGGCGGCTTGCGAGCGACGTGGTCGAAGCGATGACCACCAACGAGACCTTCTTCTACCGCGACAAGATCCCGTTCGATCATTTGCGCGAAACCATCCTGCCGGGGCTGCTTCGGTCGCGCGCGGCGCGCAAGTCGCTGCGCATCTGGTCGGCGGCGTCGTCGACGGGACAAGAGCCCTATTCGATCGCGATGTGCGTGAAGGAGATGGGCGCAGCCTTCGCCGGCTGGCGCATCGAAATCGTCGCCACCGATCTGTCGCAGGAGGTGCTGGAGAAATCCAAGGCCGGCGTCTACAGCCAGTTCGAGGTGCAGCGCGGCCTGCCGATCCAGCACCTGATGAAATACTTCACGCAAGCGGGTGAGGTCTGGCAGCTCAATGCCGACATCCGCGCCATGGTGCAGTTCCGCCAGCTCAATCTGTTGCAGGACTTCTCCCATCTCGGCACGTTCGACGTGATCTTCTGCCGCAACGTGCTGATCTATTTCGACCAGGACACCAAGGCCGTGATCTTCGAGCGTATGGCCAAGGTTTTGGAAGCCGACGGTACGCTGCTGTTGGGCGCCGCCGAATCCGTCGTCGGCATCACCGACGCGTTCCGGCCGCTTGCCGACCGTCGTGGCCTCTATCAGCTCAACCCGACGCGCTCCGGCCGTCCGATGGGCGGATTGATGCCGCCGTCGTTGAAGGTGGCAGCGGCGCGGTGAGACGCCTGGCCCGGGCCTATCAGCGCCGTGATCTTGCCGCGCGTTCGAAGCTGCTTTGCTTTAGGGGACCGATGTTAGGCCGATAGGCGTCGGCCCGCGCGGTGCCTGTCGCCGCCTGGTGGGCGATGTGACGCCGTCTGCTGTCGGAGTGGAAACGAAAAGGCCGCCACTGGGACGAAACCGTGGCGGCTTTTTGCGTCGTGAGACGGGCCCTTACCGCCCCGCCCCAACGCGATTGACACCGCCATTTGCATTGCCACCTGCATTATGACGGACCGCTGCGCGCGCGACCGGACGAGGCTTGAGCACGACGCCTGCCCGGGCAACGCAACCCACCGGATATTCGACGTACTGGCAGTATACGACCGCGTTGGCTGGAGCTGAATTGAAAGTAAGACCTGCAAGCCCTAACAAGGCGCTCGCAGCAATCCCGGCAACAGTCGCTGACTTGATCGAAAGACGCTTTGTCGGATGCATGGCGGACCTCCCTTTTTCGTGCCTGCGGAACAGATGCACGGACGCCGTCTCAGGTGCGGCTGCGCGTAGCGTGTGCACTCAATGATCGCTGACGTTGACATGGATCAATCGAGTGTCGCGAAGTCCACGGGACGAGAGTGCGGCGCACACTTGTCGGTGCAGCTCCCGCGGCTCAGGTGGTTGGGGTGGGCTTACGCGCCGAGCCGGTACTGCTGAGCTCGAGGGTCACAAGCCTCGCCAAGAGGGTCGCCGGATAAAGCTGGCCGATGACGCTTTCAATATTGCAGAGACTTCGTGCTAACGGATGCACCGGAACGATGTCGCCGTAGCCGGTCGACGTCAGCGTGACAAAGCTCATGTAAAAGAGCGATGCGGCGACTGAATGATCGTCCTCGAAAGTTATTCCCCTGATTGCGTCGGGAGCCGCCAGCCCTACAAACAGGAACAGCGTTGCAAAGGCCACCGCAATCAACAAGTACAGAAGGATCGCGCCGATAATTCGGTGATATGTAACGAGACCTCGCCTGAATACGGCCTGAAGCACGACAACGCCTAACGTGCAGGCGATGACCAGCCATGCACCGGCCAAAATGTGAAGGTGGTACGGTACAGGATAATAGATGCGAAGGAAGAATACGGCGACATTCGAAACAAGCGCGAGCGACATCAGAACGAGGGCGGTTGGGCTGTTCGAGATGACCACCATGCTGACGATGATCGTCAGCAATAGACCATCAGCAAATAGATGAAAGGCGGTTATGCCCATTGCCTGTAGTGGCGCGAAGACAAAAATCAGTAATGCGAGCACTCCGGTCAGCACCGAGAGCAGCCAGTCGATGCGTTCTCCGCGCAACCGGCGCAGCTCGCTTATGGGCGTTCCCATCGATGGTCCTAACACCACTGGCACTGATCGCGCCGATCACACCTTCGCCTTTACAGTTCGAGACGAAAGCTCAACGTTGTTGACGTAGATCAACGGAGCGGCAGGTACCTGGAAACTGAAGTTGTCAGGCCGTCCCTCCCTCGTCGGATGCGCCGTCCAAGACACCGATCCGCTCGGCAAGAGAGACCAGTTCGGCTAACGACCGAACCTGCATTTTCTCCATCAAGCCGTGGCGGTGAGCTTTGATCGTGCGCTCGGTCGTCCCGAGCGCGTGTGCGATCTGCTTGTTGATTTTGCCCCGAACGACGAGGTCGAAGACCTGTCGCTCGCGCGGCGTCAATTTAGCGAGACGAGCACGAGCCATGTTGAGCATGGTGTGTAGGTCTCGTGACGATCGATGGTGTGCCAAGGCTCCGGCGATTGCGCGAAGAAGGTCTTCCGAGCTTACCGGTTTGCTCAGAAAATCCTGCGCACCCGCCTTTATGGTCCGCACAGTTATCGGAATGTCGCGATGGCCGGAGAGAAATATGATCGGCAATGTCGAGCCGAGCTCGCTCAATTGTTTTTGGAGGGCAGGGCCGTCCAAGTCGGGGATTTGCACATCGAGAAGGATGCAGCTCGGAATGCTGTCGCTCGGCAGTCGGTCCAGCAACGCCTGCGCCGACGCATAGACGGCGACCTCGTAACCGGCGCGCCTTAGATGACGCTCCATGGCCGTCAGGAAAGACAGGTCGTCGTCAACGATATGCACGAGCCCCGGCACCGGTCCCCTCTCCGTTGCAGAGAGGCTACCGCGCTATTCGGGGCGCCTAAGTATCTTTGTGCGCCCTTTTAAGACATAGCTGATCTGTCGGTGCGAAAAGTCTCTATGCACTTTGTGCCACGCCGCCGCGGTGCCTGCCTTTGTCGATGCGCAAGCCGCGAATCCAACTGACGCTTTGAACTCGCGAATAGAACCCCTCATCCGGCGCTACGCGGCGACCTTCTTCCAGAAGGGAAGAAGGGTATCCCTCACAAGATCGCATGCGGCAGAAACCGCGAGCCGTTGCCGGTGATCGGGCTCTCGTCCTCGCGGATCGACAGCCCGCAGGGTTCGTGATCGACCAGCCAGCTTCCCACCACGGGATAGAAGTCTGAGAAGTTCGGCAGCGGCGCGAGCGCCTGCCGCACGAAACCTTCGGCGCCGTAGGGTCCTGCCTGCTCGTCGAGCGGCATTCCGCCTGATACCAGCGTGACATTGGCGCCTTCGCGCGACAGCAGCGGCTTGCGCACATAGGAGCTGCCGAGCTCGGCTGCCCGCGGATCGTCCTCGAAGAAGGCCGGCAGCAGATTGGGATGGTTCGGAAACATCTCCCAGAGCAGCGGCAGGATGCCCTTGTTGGAGAGCACCGCCTTCCACGGCGGTTCGATCCAGCGTGTCGGTGCGTCCTTGAGCTTTGCGCCGAAGCTGTCGTGGAACATCCATTCCCAGGGATAGAGCTTGAAGGCGAGCGCGATGTCGCGGTCGTCGAGATCGACGAAGCCGCCGGCATCATCGCGCCAGCCGATCGCCTCGATGTCGAGCAGCGTGGTCGTCAGCCCAGCCTGGCGCGCTGTGTCTTCGAGATAAGCGAGCGTGCCGGCGTCCTCCTCATTGCCCGTGGTGCCGGTGAGATGGACATGGCGGCTAGCGGCAATCTGCTTCCAGGCTTCGATCAGTCGTTCGTGGATGGAGTTGAACTGGTCGGCGCGCGACGGAATGATGCGCCGTTCGATCGCCTGTTCGAGCCAGGTCCATTGAAACACCGCGGCTTCGAAAATCGAGGTCGGCGTATCCGCATTGTATTCGAGCAGCTTTGCCGGTCCCTTGCCGTCGAATTTCAGATCCAGCCGGCCATAGAGGCTGCGGTCGTCGCGTGTCCAGCTCTCGGCGATTAAGCTCCAGAACGCGTCGGGTATCTTCAAGCACCGCAGATGGCGCTCGTCGCCGATCACGCGTCCGGCAAGCTCCAGGCACATCGCGTCGATCTCGCCGGTCGGCGTCTCGATGCCGCGCTCGATCTCGTCGAGCGTGAAGGCGTAGTAGGCCCGCTCGTCCCAATAGCGCTCGCCGTCGATGGTGTGGAAGGCGAAGCCGCATTGTTCGGCGGTCTGCCGCCAGTCGTCGCGCTCGGGGCAGACGATGCGTCGCATGGGTCAGCCGCCGCCGGAGAAGTCATGGCCAAACGAGCCGAACCCGCCGCGGCTCACGCCGCCGGAGCCTGAATCGGACGACGTTCCGGACGAGGAATGGCTCGAGGAGTCGCCGCTGAAGAAGCTCGATCGCGACGACCAGCGCGAGCTGCCACCGCCGCCCGACGAGCTGCTTCTGCCGCTGCAGGCGGTGCTCGCCTGAACCGGCGGGGCTCCGGGGACCGTGGCGCCGGGGACGATCGCCCCGGCAGCAGAGGGCTCGCAAGTCTGCCGCGGCATCAGCGTGTAGGCGGTGGTGCCGACCGCAATCGTGCCCATCACCAGCAGCGCGACACGGCCTGAGCGCTTCACCGGCTGCTGCGCGGGCGGCGGTCCGGCCGCCGGCCGGCGCTTGCCGAACTCCTTTTTGGAGGGTTTGTCGGCCATATCAGTGGATCATGTCAGTAGATCATGCAGGCGGCGTTGAGCAGGCCCGCGGCGAACGAGGACAGCCCGAGCCAGATGGCGGGCGCCAACTCGCCGGCCGCGATCCGGGCCGGCAGGTTCGGCACCGGCACCCTCACGAGAAAGAGCACGATGATCTGCACGATCAGCGCGATGACCGCCCAGATCAGGCAATCCAGCACATTGGCCGAATGCGCGATCGCGCTGACCAGCGGCGCCACGAAGCCGAGCAGGCTGAGGCCGAGTGCGATCGCCGCGGCCGGCTCGTTGTCGCGGATCAGCTGAAATTCGTTGTACGGCGTGATGCGGGTGTAGACGAACAGGTACGTCACGATCGCGATCAGCCCGGTGCAGAAATAGACCAGGAAGGCGGGCAGGCCGGCGAGTGATTGCAGGATCATCGTTCCCCCATCGTGCAGCGATCATTCGTCGGCGGGGGAAGGATAGCGGTTCAACGGCGGCAGGACGATGAGGCCGCGTTCGCATCCCCAAAAACAAAACCCCGCCATTTGCGGCGGGGTCCAGGCTGGGAGGAGAAGCGAGCCCGACGGGCTCGCGTCAGAAACAGGATCAGGCGGGAATGCGCTCTTCGACCTCGTGCGGCTCGCGCAGCACGTAGCCGCGGCCCCACACGGTCTCGATGAAATTGCGGCCTTCCGAGGCATTCGCGAGCTTCTTGCGGAGCTTGCAGATGAAGACGTCGATGATCTTCAGCTCGGGCTCGTCCATGCCGCCATAGAGGTGGTTGAGGAACATTTCCTTGGTGAGGGTCGTGCCCTTGCGGAGCGAGAGCAGCTCCAGCATCTGGTATTCCTTGCCGGTCAGATGCACGCGCTGGCCGCCGACTTCCACCGTCTTGGTGTCGAGGTTGACGACGAGGTCGCCGGTCTGGATCACCGACTGGGCATGGCCCTTGGAGCGGCGCACGATCGCGTGGATGCGCGCAACCAGCTCGTCCTTGTGGAAGGGCTTGGTCATGTAGTCGTCGGCGCCGACGCCGAGACCCTTGACCTTGTCCTCGATGCCGGCAAGGCCGGAGAGGATCAGAATGGGTGTCTTGATCTTGGAGACCCGGAGCTGCTTGAGCACGTCGTAGCCGGACATGTCGGGCAGGTTGAGGTCGAGAAGGATAATGTCGTAATCGTATAATTTACCGAGATCGACGCCTTCTTCCCCCAAATCGGTCGTGTAGACGTTGAAGCTCTCAGACTTCAACATCAGCTCGATCGACTGCGCGACGGCGCTGTCATCTTCAATCAGCAAAACGCGCATGCCAGTTCCCCATAGTCGCCGCTCCTGGGCGTCAGGTCGGCCGCATTCGCGGCACACAACAAAACGCCTTTGAACAACTGATTCGGATCCTGACAACAGATGGTTAACAAATTCTGATTCTGGAACGCAAGCCCTGTAGATGCAATTTTCGTCGAATCGCCCTAAGGTCTTGTGTGCGAAGCAGCTTTCGTTATCCGGTTGCGTTCAAGTTCCACTTTAAGAGACGGGCCTAACCGACTCCCGCGACTCAGCCTTCTTCTGAAGGGGAGTCACGCTCAGTCACAAAGACAGTGACGCAATGATTAACGATGCGGGTAAACACGAAGTTAAGCGCCGTTCAGAAATATGGCGAAACTTAAGGTATTCGCCACGAAGCCCGGGATTATGAAGGCGATCACCTCATGAAGGCCCTCTTATGAAGGCTCTTGCCGAACAGATCGGCGACATTGACGGCATCAATATTTATGGCCGTGTGGTCGGCGTGCGCGGCCTGATGGTCGAGGTGGCCGGCCCGATCCATGCGATGTCGGTCGGCGCGCGGCTCGTGATCGAGACCGGCGGCAACCGTTCCATCCCCTGCGAGGTGATCGGCTTCTCCGGCAACAATGCCGTCGTGATGCCGTTCGCCGGCCTCGACGGCGTGCGGCGCGGCTGCAAGGCCGTCATCGCCAATGCCGCAAATCAGGTGCGGCCTTGCGCGGCCTGGCTCGGCCGCGTCGTCAATGCGCTGGGGGAGCCGATCGACGGCAAGGGGCCGCTGCCGCAGGGCCCGGCGCCGATGCCGTACCGCAATTCGCCGCCGCCGGCGCACTCGCGCAAGCGCGTCGGCGCGCCGCTCGATCTCGGCGTGCGCGCGATGAACACGTTCCTGACCTGCTGCCGCGGCCAGCGCATGGGCATCTTCGCAGGCTCCGGCGTCGGCAAGTCGGTGCTGCTGTCGATGCTGGCGCGCAACGTCGATGCTGCCGTCAGCGTCATCGGGCTGATCGGCGAACGCGGCCGCGAGGTGCAGGAATTCCTGCAGGACGACCTCGGCGAGGAAGGCCTGGCGCGTTCCGTCGTCGTGGTCGCGACCTCCGACGAGCCGGCGCTGATGCGCCGCCAGGCCGCGTATCTGACGCTTGCGATCGCCGAATATTTTCGCGACGAGGAGCAGGACGTCCTTTGCCTGATGGATTCGGTGACGCGCTTTGCCATGGCCCAGCGCGAGATCGGCCTGTCCGCGGGCGAGCCGCCGACCGCCAAGGGCTACACGCCGACCGTGTTCACTGAGCTGCCGAAGCTTCTGGAGCGCGCCGGTCCGGGCCTCGGCGAGGGCGCCATCACCGCGATCTTCACGGTGCTGGTCGATGGCGACGACCATAACGAGCCGATCGCGGATGCCGTCCGCGGCATCCTCGACGGCCACATCGTGATGCAGCGCTCGATCGCCGAACGCGGTCGCTACCCCGCCATCAACATCCTCAAATCCGTCTCCCGCACCATGCCGAAATCGGCCGACCCGCAGTTCTGGCCGACCATCCAGAAGGCGCGGGCGGTGATGGCGACCTATGCCGACATGGAGGAATTGATCCGTCTGGGCGCCTACCGCGCCGGCTCCAGCCCCGAGGTCGACGAGGCGATCCGCCTGCACGAGCCGCTGGAGGCCTTCCTGCGCCAGCGCAAGGACGAAAATGCATCGCTGGCGGACGGCTACCGCGAGTTGGCGCAAATCCTCGGCAATTTGGAAACGGAACGCTAACTTTGTCCCGTCATCATCCCATCCCACAGAGTAGCAGAGCCGGTCTTGGCCCCCGTCGGGCCTGTGGGGAGGCCGGTGTTGTCCCACGTGCAGCCAAGGGACTTCTGGGGAGTACGAGTCGATGAAGTCACGTGATACCCTCATCCGCCTGAAGAAATTTCAGGTCGACGAGAAGCGCCGCCGGGTCACCCAGATCGAGACCATGATCGCCGATTTCCAGCGGATGTCGACGGATCTTGAACGCGAGATCTCGACCGAGCAGGAGCGCGCCGGGATCAACGATCCCTCGCACTTCGCCTATCCGACCTATGCCAAGGCTGCCATCCAGCGCCGCGAGAACCTGACCCGCTCGGCCGACGAGCTGAAGGGCCAGCTCGACGAAGCCAAGGCCGCGCTGGCCGAAGCCTTCGAGGAGCTGAAGAAGGTCGAGCTCCTCGATGAGCGCGATCAGGCCCGCGAACGCGCCGAGGAAAACGCCCGCGAGCAGGCCGATCTCGACAGCATCGGCCTGATGCGTGCCCGCATGGGCGCCGTCGCCTGAGACGCTAGCCGCCAGACCTGCGAGAATTTGCAGAACCCGGACCCCCAAGGTCCGGGTTTTCGCATGTGCTGTCCACAGAGTGGCGCCGCGCCCCCTTGGTGGTCGGCTTTGTCGCGCGCTATGGTGGCGGAGTGCCAGGGCCTGCGCGGAACGCGACGGGCCGCGCATCGGGGGGCTGAATGCTGACGCCAGCAGAGCTGGTCGGGCTGATTGGGGCGGTAGCGCAGGGCGATCAGGCCGCGTTCGAGCGCCTCTACGTCGCCACGCGCGCGAAACTCTATGGCATCGTGCTCCGTATCTTGCGCCGACAGGATCTCGCAGAGGAGGTCATTCAGGAGACCTACGTCAAGATCTGGAACAGCGCCGGCCAGTTCAATCCCGCTCTCGCGTCGCCGATCACATGGATGGCGTCGATCGCGCGCAACCGCGCCATCGACATCGTGCGCAAGAAGACGGAAGTCTCCATCGAGGAAGAGCCGCAGGCGATGGAAGTCGCAAGCGACAGCCCCGATCCGCTGGCGCGGAGGGAGATGACCGAGGAATTGAAGCGGCTGCTGGAATGTATCGGCCGGCTCGAGCCGGACCGTCAGAGGCTCGTGCTTCTCGCCTATTACAACGGCTGGAGTCGCGAGCAATTGGCGGAGAAATTCGCGGCGCCCGTCAACACGGTGAAGACGTGGCTCCGGCGCAGCATGATGGATATTCGCGAATGTCTCGGGCTATGAGATTCGGGCTACGGGAGCTCCTACGGTGAGGGTGGGTCTGGACCGCAATTGATGGCCTATACGGAGGACCATATCGCGCTCGCCGCGGAATATGCGCTCGGTACGCTCGACGCCGGCGAGCGCGCGCAGGTCGAGACCATGATCGCGGTGGACAAGGCGTTCGCCGATGTCGTGCAGGCGTGGGCATTCCGGCTCGGCGTCCTCAACCAGATGGTAGGCTCGATCGAGCCGCGTCCGATCGTGTGGGAGAACATCAGGTCCGAGCTCGCGCGGACGGCCTTTGCGCAGGAGCCGCCAGCGCTGCCGGACGCAGCGCCGCCGCCACCCGTGCCGGAGTTTTCCCCGCCCGACACCCTGCCTCCGCCGGTGCCGTCGGAGACTATGCAGCAACCGGCGCCGCAGCCTCCCGAAGCGGAGCAGCCCGACCCGGCGCGACTTGAATCCGATGCGCTTCCCGATGTCGTGCCGATCTTCATGCCGCAGGTCCACGCGCCGGACCCGGAGGTCGTGCGTGCGCCACCGCCGCCGGTCGCCGACAACAGCAACGTGATCCGGCTCGAGCGCCGCGTGAAGCGCTGGCGCACCATCGCATCCGCCGTCGGTGCGCTCGCGGCCGCGCTGCTCGTGACGCTGTCGCTGCAGATCTTCCAGCCCGAGGCGCTGCCGGGCGGCTTGCGACCGGCGCCGCGCATCCAGACTGTCCAGGTGAAGACACCGGCGCCGCCTCCGGTGTCGTCGCAATATGTCGCGCTGTTGCAGGGCCAGGGCGGAGGTCCCGCCTTCATCCTCACCATCGACGGTGCGACCAAGAATTTTACCGTGCGCAAGGTCGGCGCGACACCGGAGCCCGGCAAGAGTTTCGAGCTCTGGCTGATCTCCGACAAGCTGCCGCGCCCGCGCTCGCTGGGTGTGATCGGCGCCGGCGATTTCACCGCACGACCGGTGCTCGGCTCGTACGATGCCGACGTCGTCAACGGCGCGACCTACGCCGTCACGCTCGAGCAGGCGGGGGGTTCGCCCAACGGCCAGCCGACCTCGGCGCCGGTATTTTCCGGCAAGCTGATCGAGACCGTGCCGCCGTCCCAGCCGCAGGCGCCCGCAAAGAAGTAGACGTCGTAGCCCGGATGGAGCGCAGCGCAATCCGGGACCGCTGCCCCGCATTCCGCTGCGCTCCATGCGGGCTACAAGCGCAGAAAGCTGTCGCCACGGTCCGTCCCGCCGTCGTCTTCCGACAAATCCCGCCGAATCCACCCCCGATTTGAACCTCTCCGCGTTTCGCGGCGTCAAATGCCCGGAATTTGCAGTCGGCGCCCCCCAATCATGGTGCCGGAGAGGGGCGAGAAATCAGATGGATGCAGCGAAAACGTCGGGCATCTTCATTCACCAATATGCGGGGCTGCCACACGGCCCGGCCTTCGAACATTGGCGCGAGCGGACTTTCGGAGCCTGCGGCCTGGATATCGGGCCGAGCCGGGGCGACAGCATCGATTGCCGGCTCCAGGTCAGCGTGGTCGATAATATCGCGCTCGCCATTCCCGAAGGCGCCTCCGCGCAATATTCACGCACCCAGAGCCACCTTGCCGACGGTAGCGACGATCTCGTCCTGATCGCGGCGCATGCGGGTCTCGTCCGCGTCGGGCAGAACGGCCATGCCGTGGAGCTTGCGCCCGCGCAGATGGTGCTCGTCGACATGGGCATCACCGGCACCGTCGGCCACACCGAGGAAGATCGCTTCACTACCATCCGCATGCCGCGCCGCGCGCTGCTCGAGATCAATCCGCGCGCCGAGGACAAGCTGTCGCAAGTGCTCTCGGATGGCGCGGTCGCCGAGACGATCTTCCGCTACCACTCCCTTGCGGCCCATCACGCGCCGCATCTCGACGCCGTCGGCCAGCGCCTCACCGCGCAGCACATGGTCGATCTCGTCGGCCTCCTGCTCGGCACCGACGCCGAGCATGCGAGTCTTGCGCGCGGGCGAGGTCATGCGGCGGCCCGTCTCGATCTCATGCGCGCCGACGTGATGGCTGCGCTTGGCCGCAACGATCTCTGCCTGTCCGAGATTGCCACGCGCTCCGGCCTCAGCCCGCGCCAGGCACAGCGGCTGTTCGAGCAGGCCGGAACGACCTTCACCGAATTCGTGCTGGAGCAGCGCCTGCTGCAGGCGCGCAAGCTGCTCAGCGATCCCCGTGCCAGGACCCGCAAGATCAGCGACATCGCGCACTCATCAGGCTTCTCCGATCTGTCCTATTTCAACCGCGCCTTCCGCAAGCGCTTTGCCGCGACGCCGTCGGAACTGCGCGAGGCCTGAGCGCGCCGACAATTTGTGCGGCGCGCCGCTGCCACCGCAGTTGGTCCGCCCGCAGGGCAATCGCATATGGTATTTTGGGAGTTCTGAACGCGCGCCTCGTCCTTCGAGACGACCGCTTCGCGGTCTCCTCAGGATGAGGCTAAGCTGCATCGGTGCCCGTTAAAACTGCTGCCGCACACTCGGTCCTCATCCTGAGGGCCCGCCAACGGCGGGCGTCTCGAAGGATGGCCTCAGAGACCCATATGCGATTGCCCTAGGTCCGCCCGGCCGGATGAGCTACAGTCTGCGCGGTCAGACCGCTTGACCGTTCGTCGCTTCGTCGTCGCTCTCTTGGGAAATGCAGTCAACGGACATGGCGCGTATCGTCGTGCTCGGCGCCGGGTTTGCAGGTCTGTGGGCGGCCATCGCTGCCGCACGCAAGCGCGAGGAGATCGGCGCGGCCGGCCGTGACATCGAGATCCGTGTCGTCGATCGCAATCCCTATCACAACATCCGCGTCCGCAATTACGAGGCCGATCTCGGCGAGGTCGCCCTTCCGCTGTCGCAACTGCTCGATCCGATCGGCGTCAGTCACGGGATCGGCGAGGTCGATGCCATCAATCCGGTACGGCGCGAGATTTCGCTGGTCACGGGTGGCGGCGACGAGACGCTGGCTTATGACCGGCTGGTGCTGGCGCTCGGCAGCGAAGTGATGCGTCCCGACATTCCCGGCCTTGCCGAGCATGCTTTCGATGTCGACACTTATGCAGCGGCGCTCCGCCTCGAGGATCATCTCAATTCGCTCGGACGCAGCGCGTCTTCGCCGGGGCGTTCGACGATCGTCGTGGTCGGCGCCGGCTTCACAGGCATCGAGGTCGCGGCCGCGATGCCCGACAGGCTGGCGCGCGCCGGCATCACCGGCAGTCGCCGCGTCCTCCTGGTCGATCCCAATCCTGCCGTGGGCGCCACGATCGGCGCGCATGCGCGTCCCGTCATCGATGCGGCGTTGGCCTCGCTCGACGTCGAGACACGGCTTGGCGTCCGCGTCGTCTCCGTCGAGGCCGCCGGCCTGCGCCTGAGCTCAGGCGAGTTCATTCCGACGCCGACGGTGATCTGGTGTGCCGGGATGCGCGCGAGCCCCTTGGCGGCGAGCTTCCCGGATGCACGCGATCGCCTTGGGCGGCTTCTGGTCGATCCCATGATGCGGGTTGCGGATGTCGGCGGCGTGTTCGCGGCTGGCGACGTCGCCTCGAGCGTGGTCGACGGCTTGCATCCGACCGTGATGTCCTGCCAGTTCGCGCGTCCCATGGGCCGCTTCGCCGGCCACAATGTGGTCGCCGATCTCGCAGGCTTGCCGATGCTGCCGCTGCGGATCGACTGGTACGTGACCGTGCTCGATCTCGGCGGCTGGGGCGCGCTCTATACGGAAGGGTGGGACCGCGACGTCCGCGCCACCGGCGCGGCCGCGAAGGCCACCAAGCAGACCATCAACCGCAAGCGCATCTATCCGCCGCTGTCGGGCAACAAGGACGAGCTGTCCGCTGCGGCCGCGCCGACGGTGCAGGGGCCGCCGCCGACGTATGGGGCGCCGCGTGTTTGAGCTGGCCCTGCACCCATGAGTCGGGCGAAGGAAGCAAAGGAAGGCAATGCCCGCCGAGGCTTTGACCCGACGCCGGCTGAGCCGTTGGGAACGGCATCACTGCAATCTCCTGGTCAGGACCTCCACGAAGCCGATAGAATGCTCTTTACATCTCGGGGTGGACATGCGGCGGCGCGAGCTTCTTGCCATACTGGGCGCGACGGTAGCCTTACCTCTTGTGGCGCGTGCCCAGCCGGACTTGCCGATCGTCGCCGTGCTGGTGCCGGGACCTGCAAAAAACGCTGAAGATCGGATTGTGGCTATCCGTCAGGGCATGCGGGAGGCTGGCCTTACCGAGGGCATCAACTTCACCTTTGCTTGGCGCTACGCGGACGGTGTCTTCGACCGGTTGCCCGCCCTTGCGCTTGAACTCGCTGCTCTCAAGCCGCGCGTCATCATTGCTTCGGCTGCCGCCGCGCCGGTCGCGCACAAAGTGCTGCCCGACCTGCCCTTGGTCTTCACATCCTATGCCGCCGATCCCATCAAAGCAGGATTCGCCGAAAGCTATGTGCACCCGGGCGGCCATGCGACCGGCAATGTGATGAGTGCGGTTGGCGGCGAGCAGGCACTTACCGGCAAGCGCTTCAACCTGTTCAAGGAGCTGGTGCCGGACCTGAAGGCGCTCGGGTTTATCGGTTCGTCGTCTCTTCTGGCCACAATCGAGCTGAACGCATTGCAAAGCGTCGCTGGTCAACTCGCCTTTTCGGTTGTTCGACATGAAGTTCGTGGGCTCGATGACGTCGAGGCCGCGGTTTCGGCGAGCATGCGAGATGGCGTTGATGCCCTCTATGTGTCCGGCGAGCCGCTGCTCTACAACAACATGCGCCGCGTCTTGCCCCTGGTGATGGCGCCGGGAAAACCGACGGTCGGCACTTATCCGGAATGGGGCCGCGCCGGGCTTCTGATGTCCTATTCGGCCGATCTGATCGACGACTTCCGCCGCGCCGGCATCTATGCCGCAAAGATCCTCGGCGGCGAAAAGCCTGCGAACCTGCCGATCGAGCAGGCCAGCAAGTTTGTGCTCGTCCTCAATCTCAAGACGGCCAAGGCTCTGGGCGTCACGGCGCCGGACCGCCTCCTGGCGGTGGCCGATGAGGTGATCGAGTCATGAAGGCACGGCCCTCCATTGCCAAGGCATGATAGCCTCATACAAGCGCTAGCGTTCAAGCGCTAGCGTTGCCCGCCGGGCAAAACACCCAAGCTGGCAGTCAACCCGTACCGCCCAAAATATTCCACTTTACCGAAATTCGGAATTGCGTATATTCCGCCTCACTCCGGCCCAAGGAAGAGGGGCGTATCGCGATCGTCACGAACGCGGGCCGGACGGCGGTGGACGTTGGCCACATCGGCGCGAAGGACTTCGCAGGGCGGGCAACCGTGAGCGAAGGCGTCGCGCACACGACCGGTGTGATCGGCGTACGGCAAAATCGTGTGGTCCTGGCGCCCGGGGTCTGTGCGCC
>NZ_JBVVPA010000050.1:0-16235 GCF_055807555.1 Bradyrhizobium sp. Ken64
ATCATGCTGGAGCTGATCGAGGTCCAGACTGGAAGCTATCTCGGGGAAGACGACATCATCCGGATTGAAGACGACTACCAAAGGTCGTAACCAGCACACTCCGAATCACGCGACCCGGGCCAAAAGAGTGGTCTCTTTCAGAGGCTTAAGGCCCGGGGAACGTGTAACTTTTTGAATCAAATCGTGTCCGGACCGCTAGCTCCGCATTCGCCACAAATGTGGCGTCCGTGCTAGAAGCGCCCCGGGGATTTGCGTTGAATCGGGGTTTGCTCACATGAGTTCCACAGGATCTGCACCGGCAAAGGCCGGCTTGCGCGTCGGCGTCATTGGCGCCGGCGTGATGGGCAGCAACCACGCGCGCGTGCTCGCGGGTCTTCCCGGCGTCAGCCTCGTCGGCGTCGTCGATCCTTCGCCGGCACATCGCACCCGGGCGATGGAGCTTGCCAATTGCGCGAGCTTCGAGACGCTCGACCAGCTGCTGGCCGAAGGCGTCGATGCGGTCACCATCGCGGCGCCGACCCATCTGCATCACGAGGTCTCGCTCGCCTGCATCGCGAAGAACATCCACGTGATGGTCGAGAAGCCGATTGCGTCCACGGTCGCGGAAGGCCGCGAGATCGTCACTGCTGCGCAAAAGGCCGGCGTGACGCTGATGGTCGGCCATGTCGAGCGCTTCAATCCGGCGGTCGCCGCCGTCAAGCAGGCGATCGCGGGCGAGGACATTCTGTCGATCGCGATCACGCGCGTCGGCCCGTTCCCGCCGCGCATGTCCAATGTCGGCGTCGTCATCGATCTTGCCGTGCACGATATCGATCTGATCCGCTGGTTCACCGAGTCCGACATCGTCGAGGTGCAGCCGCAATTGTCGAGCGCGGTCGCCGAGCGCGAGGACATCGCGCTCTTGCAGTTCCGGACTGCCAACGGCGTGCTCGCGCACATCAACACCAACTGGCTGACGCCGTTCAAGGCGCGCAGCGTCACGGTCGCGACCCGCGGCAAATACGTGATGGGCGATCTCCTGACGCGCCAGGTCACCGAATGTTTCGGCTTCAAGCCTGACGGCAGCTATTCGATGCGGCATCTGCCTGTTGGCCATGACGAGCCGCTCCGCGCTGAACTGATCGCGTTCCTCAAGGCCGTGCGTCACGGCGAGACGCCGGCGGTCACCGGCGACGAAGGCGTCGCCAGCCTCGAGATCGCGACGCAGTGCCTGGAAACGCCGTCGCGGCCCGCGGCCACGTCGTCTGCCCGCAAGGGTCCGCGCCGCGTCGCTGGCTGAACTCTTTCCATGTCGACTAGCCAAGAAGGCTCCAAGAACCAGGCCATGAACCAGCATCTGCGTTCCGAACCCATTCCCTTCATCGACGTCGCCTCGCAGCGCCGCCGGCTCGGCGATTCGCTCGATGCCGCCGTGAAGCGGGTTCTCGATCATTGTCAGTTCGTCAACGGCCCTGAAGTCGCCGAGCTCGAGAAGCAGCTTGCGGCCTATTGCGGCGCCAAGCACGTCATCGGCTGCGCCAGTGGCACCGACGCGATCCTGATGGTGATGATGGCGAAGAATGTCGGGCCGGGCGACGCCGTGTTGTGTCCGTCCTTCACCTTCATCGCGACGGCTTCGCCGGTGGCGCGGACCGGCGCGACGCCGGTTTATGTCGACGTCGACGAAGCCACCTTCAACATGAGCCCGGAATCGCTCAAGCGCGGCATCGCAACGGCCCGGAGGGCCGGCCTCAAGCCGGTCGCGGTCATTCCGGTCGATTTGTTCGGACAGCCCGCCGATCACGACGCCATCGCCGAGATCGCCAAGGCCGAAGGCCTGTTCGTGCTCGACGATGCAGCGCAAGGCTTTGGCGCAAGCTACAAGGGCCGCAAGCTCGGCACCTTTGGGCTCGCCACCGCGACCAGCTTCTTTCCCGCAAAACCGCTCGGCTGCTTCGGCGACGGCGGCGCGATCTTCACCGATGACGACGAGCTCGCGGCGACGCTGCGCAGCATCCGCGTGCACGGACAGGGCGTCGACAAATACGACAACGTCCGCCTCGGCCTGACCGGCCGGCTTGACACCATGCAGGCCGCGATCCTGATCGAGAAGCTGAAGATCTTCGACGACGAGATCGCCGCCCGCAACAAAGTCGCCGAGCGCTACGCGCGCGGTCTCAGCAATGTGGTCACCGTGCCGCGCGTGGCTCCCGGCAACACCTCGGTGTGGGCGCAGTACACGATCCGCCTCCCTGTAGGCACCGACCGCGACGGCTTTGCTGCCGCGCTGAAGGCCCAGGGCGTGCCGACGGCGATCTATTACGGCAAGTCGATGCATCAGCAGACCGCCTACAAGCAGTACCCGGTCGCAGAAGGCGGCCTGTCGGGCTGCGAGAGCCTGTCGCAGGACGTCATCAGCCTGCCGATGCATGCCTATCTGACCGAAGCCGATCAGGAGCGAATCATCGCCGCCGTGCGCGGGGCGCTTTCAACCTGAGTCGCCGTTCTTACCCTCTCCCCTTGTGGGAGAGGGTGGCAGAGGCGGCTTTCGGCCGCCGTTCTTAAGGACGCCGATGCATCGCATCGGCTATCGCAAAGCGGCGAGACGGGTGAGGGGTCTCTCTCCGCATCGAAAGCTGGGAGAGAGACCCCTCACCCTATCGAGTTTGTGTCTACTTGCGGCGCTGCCCTCTCCCACAAGGGGAGAGGGCACAGCAATGCGCATCGCAAGATGCAATCGACCTCTGTTCGATAAGTCTCTAAAACAGACGCATGCTCGGACGTATCTTCACGGTTGGTGGTTACACGCTGCTCTCGCGGCTGACGGGGTTTGCCCGCGACATCATGCTCGCGGCGATCCTCGGCGCCGGCCCTGTGGCCGACGCCTTTTTCGTGGCGCTGCGGCTGCCCAATCATTTCCGTGCGATCTTCGCCGAGGGGGCCTTCAACGCCGCCTGGGTGCCGGCCTATGCGCACGTCCATGGCGAGCGCGGGGAGGGGGCGGCAAGGCTGTTCGCCGACCGCATCTTCACGCTGCTGCTGGCCTCCCAGGTGGTGCTGCTGATCGTCGCCTGGCTGTTCATGCCGCAGGCCATGAGCATTTTGGCGCCCGGATTTTCCGAGGACGCCGAGCAACGCAAGCTCGCGATCGAGCTGACCCGGATCACCTTTCCCTATCTGCTGCTGATCACGCTGGTGACGCTCTATGGCGGCATGCTCAACGTGATGCAGCGCTTCGCCAGCGCCGCAGCCGCGTCGATCTTCCTCAACATCTCGATGATGATGACGCTGGCGCTTGCCGCCTGGTTTCCCAGCGCGGGCCACGCCGCCGCCTGGGGTGTCCTGATCTCCGGCTTCCTGCAATATGTCCTGCTCGCCGGCGATCTCGCCCGCCATGGCGGCCTGCCGCGCTTTGCGCCGCTCAAGCTCGACGAAGACGTCCGCGCATTCTTCAGGGCACTCGGGCCGGCGACGCTGGGCTCGATGGGCACGCAGCTCGCGCTGTTTGCCGACACCATCATCGCGACTTTCCTGCCCGCCGGCGCCCTGTCGGCGCTTTACTATGCCGACCGCCTCAACCAGCTCCCGATCGGCGTGATCGGCATTGCCATCGGCACGGTGCTGCTGCCGGAGATGTCGCGGCGGATCACGGCGAACGATCATGATGGCGCGATGAAGGCGCAGCGCCGTGCGTTCGATTTCACGCTGCTGTTCTCGGTGCCATTCGTCGCCGCCTTCCTCACCGTGCCCGACGCAATCATGCGCGCGCTGTTCGCCCGCGGGGCATTCTCGAAAACCGATGCCGCCGCCGCCGGCGCCACGCTCGCGGCCTATGCCATCGGTCTGATCCCCTTCGTGCTGATCCGCAGTGCCGTCGCGACGTTTTATGCGCGCAAGGACACGGCGACGCCGGTGCGGGCGTCGCTGACCGGCATCGCGGTCAACGTCGCCCTCAAGGTCGCCTTGATGGGATCGCTGGCCCAGATCGGCCTTGCGTTGGCAACGGCCGTCGGTGTCTGGACCAACCTGCTGCTGGTGCTGTTCTTCGCGGTGCGGCGAGGTTTTCTCGTGCTGGACCGCGCCTGGCTGTTGTCGCTCGTCAAATTCCTGGTGACGGGGCTCATCCTGGCCGCCGCCTTCTGGCTGATCGCGCGCTTTGGCGGTCCTTCGTTGGGCTCGATGCACTTCCGGGACGAATTGACGCTGCTTCTGCTGGCCGGCGGGGGCACCATCGTCTATGCGCTCGCCATCCTTGTGCTGTTCGGCCGCCGCTGGCTGGTCTCGCTGGTGCGCGGCTAGCTTTTTCATATTTTCAACGCATGGACGGCTCGACCTTGTCGGCACGGGCCAATCTCGATCGTCCTTGGATGGACACATCTCGGAAGTGCGGTGGATGGACCCTGCACAATTGACGTGATGCCGTCACCTCGAGCCGGCAAAAATCGAACCAGGAGCACTGTTTATGAGGATCACCGTCGAAACCAACGTCGCAGCCCCCATCGATCAGGTCTGGCGCGCTTACACGACGCCCGCCGACATCATGAAGTGGAACGCCGCGTCCGACGACTGGCATACGACCAAGGCGACCGTCGACCTGCGAGAAGGCGGTGTCTTCTCATCGCGCATGGAGGCCAAGGACGGCAGCATGGGCTTTGACTTCGCCGGTACCTACACGAAAATCATCGAGCACAAGCGGATCGAGTACGCGTTCGGCGAGCGAAAAGCCGAAGTCGAGTTTGTGCCCGGCCCGAAGGGCGTTCTGGTCCGGGTTGTCTTCGATGGCGAATCGACGCACTCGGTCGAGCAGCAGCAAGGCGGTTGGCAGGCCATCCTCGACAACTTCGCACGATACGTGGAAGCGAAGAAGAAGTCGTGAAGGCGTTGACGGGCGTCGTCGGCTTCGGCGCCCGGCACCCTCAGGTAGGGACTCGCCTCCAGGATGCAGCGAACCTCTACACATCTCTTGATTTTGCGCGATTGCTGTGGTAATCGCGTCGCATGATCAAATCAGTGCGCAAACTCAACCGCAACCACATGACCCGCTTCGGCTGGGCCGTGGAAGGAGTCGCGCGCTAAAGAATTCGACGACGACATCTTTTCACCAGGCCCCGCCGGCATCGGACGGGGCCTTTTGTTTGGCCACGCTTCCCTGCCGGCACAACAGCAGGAGCGTCCGATGCCACCCCAACAGACGAACATCACATCCGAGGCCGAGGGGCTCACCCTCGAACTTGCATCGACGCGCAGCATCCCAGGCTTGCTCGCGCAATACTGGCGTGTGCTCCAGGACTGGCGCTGGCGGCAGGGTCCACAAATCGCCTTGCAGGACCTGAGTGACAGGGAGCTGATGGATATCGGTCTGACGCGTGGCGAGGTCGACTATATCTCGCCTCAGCGAGCGATCGATACGTTGAGAAATAGCGCAACCTATCTATGGAGCCGCGGAGGGATGTAGGTTTTGAGGAGCTTGGCTGACTGCTTCTTCGCGGCCCATCCTTCGAGACGCCCGCCTATGGCGGGCCCTCAGGATGAGGTCGCGTTTTGCGGCGAGATGTTAAACCCTCATGGTGAGGAGCCCGCCAAAGCGGGCGTCTCGAACCATGCAGGCCGAGTTCGTTCTACGGTCACTGGTTGCCATATGCGATAGTCCGGTGGGTGACCGGGCGCGGCGCGTTCCCCTGCCTGCAATCACGTGCCACCGCCTAAACCCGTTTGCCTTGCCAGTTTTTCCACGGCAATATGCCGGCAAAACAACCATGCGAAACGGGATGAGAAAATGGCAGCCCCAATCAAGTTCGGCGTCGGCCAAAGTGTGTTGCGCAAGGAGGATGACGCGCTCATTCGCGGCAAGGGCCGCTATACCGACGATTATGCGCCGCAGGCCGCTTTGCGCTGCCTGATGCTGCGCTCGCCGCATGCGCATGCCAAATACACCATTGATGCGAGCCGTGCCCGCACCCTTCCCGGCGTCGCGCTGATCCTGACCGCCGATGACGTTGGGGATCTCGGCAATCTGCCCTGCCTGTTCAATCTCGAGACAGATCCCTTCACCGGGCCGCCTTACCCGATCCTCGCCAAGGACGAAGTGCGCCATGTCGGCGATTCCATCGCCTTCGTCGTCGCCGAAACCATCGACCAGGCCCGCGACGCGATCGAGGCGATCGAGGTCAAATGGAGCCCGCTGCCGGCAGTGACCGGCGTCGTCAACGCCGTGAAGAAGGGCGCAGCCTTGGTCTGGCCGGACAAGCCCGGCAACGTCCTGTTCGACGTCTCGATCGGCGACAAGAAAGCGACCGAAGCGGCGTTTGCCAAAGCGCATGCGGTGGCCGAGATCTCGATCGTCAATCCGCGCGTGGTCGCGAACTTCATGGAGACGCGCGCGGCAGTGTGCGAATACGACGCCAAGCGCGACCATCTGACGCTGACGGTCGGCAGCCAGGGCAGCCATCGCCTGCGCGACATCCTCTGTCAGAACGTGCTCAACATCCCGACCGACAAGATGCGGGTGATCTGCCCCGACGTCGGCGGCGGCTTCGGCACGAAGCTGTTTCCCTATCGGGAATACGCCCTTTTGGCAGTCGCCGCGCGAAAGCTGAAGAAGGCGGTGAAATGGGCGGCCGACCGCACCGAGCATTTCATGGGCGACGCGCAGGGCCGCGACAACGTCACCACCGCGAAGATGGCGCTGGCCGAGGACGGCAAGTTCCTCGCGATGGATTGCGACCTGATGGGCGACATGGGCGCGTATCTGTCGACCTTCGGACCCTATATCCCGCATGGCGGCGCCGGCATGCTGCCGGGCCTCTACGACATCCAGGCGTTCCACTGCCGGGTGCGCACCATCTTCACCAACAGCGTGCCGGTCGATGCCTATCGCGGTGCGGGGCGACCCGAGGCTGCTTACGTCATCGAACGTCTTGTGGATGCCTGCGCGCGGAAACTCGACATGACGGTGGATGCCATCCGCCGCAAGAATTTCATCCAGCCGAAGGCGCTGCCCTACAAGACCGCGACCGGCAAGGTCTACGATTCCGGCGATTTCGCCGCGCATCTGAAGCGCGCGATGGAGATCGCCGAGTGGAAGGAGTTTGGCAAGCGCGCCAAGGCGGCCAAGAAGAACGGCCTGATCCGCGGCATCGGACTTGCGAGCTATGTCGAGGTCTGCGGCACCATGGGCGAGGAGACCGCCAATGTGCGGATGGACCCCAACGGCGATATTACTGTCCTGATCGGTACCCAGTCGAGCGGGCAGGGCCATCAGACCGCTTATGCGCAGATCGTTGCCGAGCAGTTCGGCGTGGCGCCCGAGCGCGTGCACGTCCACCAGGGCGACACCGACATGATCGCCACGGGCCTCGGGACGGGCGGCTCGGCTTCGATCCCGTCAGGCGGTGTCAGCGTCGAGCGTGCGACCCGCGAGCTCGGCGCGCGGCTCAAGGAGATCGCAACGCAGGCGCTGGAAGCCAGTGCCGGCGACCTCGAAATTACCGATGGCCTGGTGCGCATCGCCGGCACCGACCGTTCGATCTCGTTCGCCGATCTCGCCAAGCGTCCCGGCGTCGATCCGTCGAAGCTCAATGCGAGCGCGACCTTCGCCAGCGCCGACGGCACCTATCCGAACGGCACCCATGTCGCGGAGGTCGAGATCGATCCGGCCACCGGCATCATCAAGATCGTCAACTACGTGATCGTCGATGATTTCGGCATGACGCTCAATCCGCTGCTGCTGGCCGGCCAGGTCCATGGCGGCGCCATGCAGGGCATCGGGCAGGCGTTGATGGAGCAGGTGGTCTATGGCGCGGGCGACGGCCAGCTCGTCACCGCGACCTTCATGGACTACGCGCTGCCACGCGCGGCGGACGGGCCGGCCTTCGTGTTCGAGACGGCCAACGTTCCCTGCAAGACCAATCCGTTGGGGGTGAAGGGCGCGGGAGAGGCCGGTGCGATCGGGTCCTGCCCGGCCGTCGTCAACGCCATCGTCGACGGGCTCTGGCGCGAGTACAAGATCGACCATATCGACATGCCGGCAACCCCGGAGCGGGTGTGGATCGCCGTCAACGAGCACCATCGCCGTCACAGCCTGTGACAATCTTCCACGGGAATGAAATCTGCCGGGCGGTGTTGGCCCCATTGAGGGGTCGGCACGATCCTGTATCAACGAAAGGGATTTTGCGAATGAAGCGAGTGTTGGTTGTTGGGGGCGCGCTTTTGCTGGGTATGGGCGCGGTTTGGGCGCAGCAGGACTCCGTCAAGGAGGTCCAGATGCTGATGAAGGCCAACGGCAAGAACGCCGGCGCGGTGGCGGCGATCGTCAAGGGCGAGAAGCCCTACGATCAGGCCACGGTGGACAGCGCGCTGGCGCAGTTCGAGGACACCGCCAAGAAGCTGCCGAACCTGTTTCCGGCGAGCGCAAAGGGCATGAAGCCCGAGGGCGACTACAGCGCCTCGCCGAAGGTCTGGGAGGACAAGGCCGGGTTCGATGCCAAGGTCGCGAGCTTCGCCAAGGTCGTTGGCGAGGCCAAGGGCAAGATCAAGGATATCGACTCGCTCAAGGCGAATTTCCCCGCGATCGGCAAGGAATGCGGCGGCTGCCACGAGACGTTTCGCGTGAAGAACGGCTGACGGAAGAAAAAGATTCGTAGCCCGGATGGAGCGTAGCGCAATCCGGGAAACCTATCGAGCTGACAGACTGCCCCGGATTGCGCTGCGCTCCATCCGGGCTACTGGGAATTGGGAAAAAGGCGGTTGCGACAGCAGCCGCTTTTTTCATGTCGGCGCGCAGCGCTGCAGGAAATTGTGTTCGCAAGGCCTGACGGATCGCTGCCGGAGCAGCTATCTTGGCTCCAGCCGCCGCGGCATTGGCGTGAGCTTTTGACGCTGACGCATCTTGCTCCTGGCTGCGTTGCGACATCAGGAGTTCCAACCCGCGGCGAGCAGCTCAATCAGCAACAGCGAGACAAGCCATGGTCAAACCGTTCCCGTCGAAGACGCACATCGGCAACCATATGCTGCATCCGGAAACGCTGATGCTGACCTATGGCTACGATCCGCAATTGTCGGAAGGCGCGGTCAAGCCGCCGGTGTTCCTGACCTCGACCTTCGTGTTCAAGACGGCCGAGGACGGGCAGGACTTCTTCGATTTCGTCTCCGGCCGACGCGAGCCGCCGGAAGGAATGGGCGCGGGCCTGGTCTATTCGCGGTTCAATCACCCCAATAGCGAAATCGTCGAGGACAGGCTCGCGATCTACGAGCGCACCGAGAGCTGCGCGCTGTTCTCGTCCGGCATGGCGGCCATCGCGACCACGATCCTGGCGTTCGTCCGCCCCGGCGATGTCATTCTGCACTCGCAGCCGCTCTATGGCGGCACCGAAACCCTGCTGACGAACACGCTTGCGCGTCTGTCGATCGGCGCCGTCGGCTTCGCCGATGGCGTCGATGAAGCCGTGGTCAGCCAGGCCGCCGAGGAGGCCATGCGCAAGGGAAGGGTCTCGATGATCCTGATCGAAACTCCGGCCAACCCGACCAACGGGCTGGTCGACATCGCGATGATGCGGCGTGTCGCCGAGACCATCGGAAAGACCCAAGGACACGTTCCGATCATCGCCTGCGACAATACGCTGCTCGGGCCGGTGTTTCAGCGGCCGATCGAGCACGGCGCCGATATTTCCCTGTACTCGCTCACGAAATATGTCGGCGGTCATTCCGATCTGATCGCGGGCGCCGCGCTCGGCGCCAAGGCGGTGGTGAAAGGCATCAAGGCGCTACGCGGCGCCATCGGCACCCAGCTCGATCCGCATTCCTGCTGGATGATCAACCGCTCGCTCGAGACGCTGAGCCTGCGCATGGAAAAGGCCGACGCGAATGCGCGCCTCGTGGCGGACTATCTGCGCGATCATCCCAAAGTGGCCAAGGTGCACTATCTCGGTCATCACGACGCGGCGTCGCCGGACGGACGTGTGTTTGCGCGGCAATGCACAGGGGCGGGGTCCACGTTCTCGTTCGACATCGTCGGCGGTAAGGCAGCCGCCATGAAATTCCTCAACGCGCTGCAGATCCTCAAGCTGGCGGTGAGCCTCGGTGGAACGGAGTCGCTTGCGAGCCTGCCTGCCACCATGACCCACTCCGGCGTTCCCGCCGACATCCGCCGGAAGATCGGCGTGCTCGATTCCACGATCCGGCTGTCGATCGGCATCGAACACCCGTCGGATTTGATCGCCGACCTCGCGCAGGCACTGAACGCGGCCGAACCTGAGGTGTGACGCCTGCGCCAGCGTACGCGCAATCGAAAAGGGCGGCTGCGATGGCAGCCGCCCTTTTTGCTGGTCTGTGCGAAGGTTACTTCATCACCTGACCGCGGATCTCGCCGCCCGGATTGGCCGCGGTGTGGATGTTGACGTAGAGCTTGCCGCCGAGCAGATCGGCCGCCTGCGCGTCGGTCAGTGTCGCCGAGCCCTCGGCCGGGCTGGTGGCTGCGCCGGGAATCGGGATCGCAACGCCGGCGTTCTTGCCGGGTTCGGCAGGTCCGTGGAAATGCGCGGCGGTGGCGGGGCCGGACAGACCGGAATAGGTGACCTTCCAGGACAGCTTCTTGCTGGCGGCGTCGTAATCCAGATCAGCCGTTCCCGTGCCGCTGCTGGTCGTTGCGGGGACCTCGGACTTGGCGTCGAGCGTTGCTTTCAGCTTTTCGGCGCTGGCCGAACCTGAAAGAGCAACGGCGCCAAGCAATGACATCGCGATGACGATCTTGTTCATGATTTTTCTCCCTGCTGAACCCGTTTGGGCCGCCAAACTTCCAACAGCCGGCATTTCAGTTTATTCCCGTTCCAGGCTGCGGTGGGCTAAATTCTTCGTGGCTGGAGCCGCGAGGACATCGGTCATAAGGTTCGCCGCGACGACGAAAGGACCGCATGTTGCGACGAACAATCTCCGTGGCGCTGCTCGCCGCACTCGCCGCAGCCGGCGTCTATTGGTGGCTCAGCGCGCCGGTGGTGGCGGCCGCCGGCACCGCGCCTGCCCGCGTCCCTGATCTTGCCAATGGCGAGGTGATGTTCAACGCCGGCGGCTGCGCCTCATGCCATGCCGTCCCCGACCAGCCCGATCGTCTCAGGCTCGGCGGCGGCGTCGCGATCAAGTCGCCGTTCGGAACGTTCTACGCGCCGAACATCTCGTCCGATCCGACCGACGGCATCGGCAAATGGAGCCAGGCCGAATTCGTCAACGCGGTGATGCACGGGGTCTCGCCGGAGGGACGGCATTATTTTCCGGCCTTTCCCTACACGTCCTATCAGCACGCCAGGCGCGAGGACGTGCTCGATCTCTTTGCGTACCTGAAAACGCTGCCGGCCGTTGCAGGCAAGGTGCGCGACCACGACGTGCGCTTTCCGTTCAATATCCGCCGCAACGTCGGCATCTGGAAATTCTTATTTCTGGACGGCAAGCCCTTCGTCGCCGACAGCGCGAAGTCGCCGCAGTGGAATCGCGGCGCCTATCTCGTCAACAGTTTTGGCCATTGCGCGGAATGCCACAGCCCGCGCAATGCGCTTGGCGGCATCATCGCCGGACAACGCTTCGCCGGAGGCCCGAATCCCGAAGGCGAGGGGTGGGTGCCCAACATCACCCAGAAGGGCCTCGGCGAGTGGAGCGCGAAGGATATTGCCTATTTCCTGAAGACCGGCGAATTGCCCGACGGCGACAGCGTCGGCGGCGCGATGACGCGGGTGATCAAGAACACCTCGCAATTGCCGGACGACGATCTCGCGGCGATGGCGGACTATCTCAAATCGCTGCCGCCGGTGGACGGTCCGCCGCGCCCCAAGCGCAAGGAGGGCGGCGCCTGATCAGGCCCGCCCTTTTCCGGACGATCAACTCGCGCCAAACGCCTTGAAGGTGATGATGGTGAGGGTGTCCTGGATCCCGGGCAGCACCTGCACCTTCTCGTTGACGAAGTGGCCGATATCGGTGTCATTGTCGACGTAGAACTTCACCAGCAGGTCGTATTGACCGGCCGTGGAATAGATCTCGGAGGCGATCTCGGCTTCGGCAAGCGCATTGGCGACCACATAGGATTGACCGAGCTTGCATTTGATCTGGACGAAAAAGGGAACCATCGCGGTCACTCCGAAAGCATATCTGGCGGCTAATAGGCCAAACCCGGCCGGATTTAGCAAGCGAACTTGCTGGGCTCGGGGAGGCGCGCTAGGACGGGCCATGGCTTCGAAAACGCGGAAAATCGCCCCATGACGACGCCCGTCGCGCTGACCATTGCCGGCTCCGATTCGAGCGGCGGCGCCGGCATCCAGGCCGACCTGAAGACCTTTGCCGCGTTCGGCGTTTTTGGCGCTTCCGCCATCACGGCGCTGACGGCGCAGAACACCCGCGGCGTCACCGGCATTCACGCGGTGCCCGCCGAATTCGTCACAGCGCAAATCGACGCGGTGTTTTCCGATCTCGAAGTCGGCGCGGTCAAGATCGGCATGGTGGCGCAAGCCGCCAGCATCGATGCGATCGCGGCCGCGCTGTCGCGCTGGGCGCCCCGGCATATCGTGCTCGATCCCGTGATGGTGGCGACATCGGGTGATCGCCTGCTCGCGTCCGAAGCCGTCGACGCCCTGCGCATCAAATTGATGCCGCTGGCCTCGGTGATCACACCCAATCTGCCTGAGGCCGCGGCTCTGCTCGGCGAACCGGTCGCGGCCAGCGAGGCCGAGATCGAAAGCCAGGGGCGCCGGCTGCTGGCGCTCGGCTGCCGGGCGGTCCTGATCAAGGGCGGGCACGGCGAGGGCGCCGAGAGCATCGACTATCTCGTCGATGCCAGGACGACGATCGCGCTCGCCGCGCCGCGCGTTGCCACTCGCAACACCCATGGCACCGGCTGCTCGCTGTCCTCGGCGGTTGCCGCGGGGCTCGCCAGAGGCGAGGATCTCGAGCGCGCCGTGCGCAACGCCAAGACCTGGATCAGCGCGGCGATCGCGGCCGCCGATCGCTTCAGCGTCGGCCACGGCCACGGCCCGATCCATCATTTCCACAAATTCTACTGACGCCGCTCGCGAGCGCGCCGCGGTTCCGGGTTCTTGCGGAGGCCGCTGCGACGCCATGTCGCCTGATTGTCGCATGCGACTGATATTCGCGGGTGGGCGAGGCAAGCGCGATTCGTATCCGAAGGTGCCTCAAAGGTTCAATTGGTCATCCCCCTGTCACGGGACATTGTTACAGGCTGGCGCATGGGAAGTTACGATGTGAGTGACGAGAGCCCGGAGCGGCGCTTTCGCACGTTGTTCATCTCCGACGTTCATCTCGGAGCCCGCGGTTCTCAAGCCGACCTTCTGCTCGACTTCCTGCGTTTCCATGATGCCGACACGATCTATCTCGTCGGCGACATCGTCGACGGTTGGGCGCTGAAATCGAGCTGGCATTGGCCGCAATCGCATAACGACCTGGTCCAGAAGCTTTTGCGCAAGGCGCGCAAGGGCGCCAAGGTCATCTACATCCCCGGTAATCACGACGAGTTCCTGCGCAACTATTACGGCACGCATTTCGGCGGCATCGACGTGGTCGAGAACACCGTCCACACCGGCGCGGACGGCAAGCGCTATCTCGTCATCCACGGCGACATCTTCGACCTCGTCGTGCAGAACGCACGCTGGCTCGCCCATCTCGGCGACAAGGCCTACGATTTCGCGATCCAGCTCAATCGGTTCGTCAACTTCTTCCGGCGCATGTTCAAGGTGCCCTATTGGTCGCTGTCGCAATGGGCCAAGCAGAAGGTGAAGAATGCGGTGAACTACATCGGCGCATTCGAGCAGGCGCTCGCGGCAGAGGCGCGGCGTCACGACGCCGACGGCGTGATCTGCGGTCACATCCACTACGCGGTGATCCGCGACGAGGGCGGCATCCGCTACATGAATTGCGGCGACTGGGTCGAGAGCTGTACGGCGCTGGTCGAGCACGACGACGGCCGTTTCGAGATCATCACCTGGGCGGACCAGGCCGAGAAGCCGGCACAGGTCCCGCAGGTTGCAGCCAGAGCTGCATGACAAAAGGCAGCCTGATGCGCATCCTGGTCGCG
The DNA here is from genome assembly GCF_055807555.1 of Bradyrhizobium sp. Ken64. NCBI lineage: Bacteria > Pseudomonadati > Pseudomonadota > Alphaproteobacteria > Hyphomicrobiales > Nitrobacteraceae > Bradyrhizobium > Bradyrhizobium sp. Ken64. Next base: position 14,045 of record NZ_JBVVPA010000050.1, read on the forward strand.
ACCGACGCCTGGCACCCGCAAGTCAACGGTGTGGTTCGGACGCTGACCAAACTTGCTGACGGTGCCAAAAGCCTCGACGTCGAATTCTCGTTCCTGACGCCGCAATCGTTCCGCACCTTTGCGATGCCGAGCTACCGTGACGTGCGGCTGGCCATGCCGCGGCCGGGCAGAATCGCAAAGCTGATCGAAGAGGCGCACCCGGACAGCATCCACATCGCGACGGAGGGTCCGATCGGCCTGATGGTTCGGCGTTATTGCCGCCAGCGCAAGCTGCCCTTCACGACCAGCTTCCACACCCGCTTTCCCGAATATGTCCGCGCCCGCGTGCCGGTGCCGGGCTCGCTGATCTGGCGGGCGCTGCGCCGATTTCACAGCCCCAGCCGCGCCGTGATGGCGGCAACGCCGGCGCTCGCCAGCGAGCTGACCGAGCGCGGCTTCGACAATGTCGTGCTGTGGCCGCGCGGCGTCGACACCCATTTGTTCCATCCCCGCGCGATTGATCTCTGCCTGCCGGCACCGGTGTTCCTCTCGGTCGGCCGGGTCGCGGTGGAGAAGAATCTCGAGGCGTTCCTCGACCTCGACCTGCCCGGCACCAAGGTGATCGTCGGCGATGGTCCGGCGCGTGTCGCGCTGGAGGAGGCCTATCCGGACGCGATCTTCCTCGGCGAAAAGCACGGCGAGGAGCTGGCGGACATCTACGCGGCCGCTGACGTCTTCGTGTTTCCGAGCAAGACCGACACGTTCGGTCTCGTCCTGCTCGAAGCGCTGGCGAGCGGCCTGCCGGTCGCGGCCTTCCCGGTGAAGGGCCCCCGCGACGTGATCGGCGATGCCCCGGTCGGCGCGCTCGATCACGATCTGCGCGGTGCCTGCTTCGCCGCGCTGGACATCTCCCGGCAGGACTGCGTCGAATTCGCCGCCAACTACACCTGGGAAGCCTCGGCCCGGGCTTTTATCGACAGCATTTTGGCGGTCGGTGCGGTGCTGCCGGGCCGGAACGGGGCAGAACCGGCGCGATTCGTCGCCTGAGGGTACGAAATCCTCGCGCGGAGATGTCTTGCTCGCGCCTCATCCGCCGCGATAACATCAGGCATGACAGAACAGCTCCTCCCGATCGGCCCTGCCGATATCGATGCCGCAGCACGCGTGATCGCCCCGTTCGCCGTCCGCACCCCGCTGCTGTCCTTTCCCGTGCTCAACGAACGCGTCGGCGCAAAGGTCTATCTCAAGCCGGAGATGCTCCAGCGCACCGGCTCGTTCAAGTTCCGCGGCGCCTTCAACAAGGTCGCCTCGATCCCGCATGACAAGCGCGCCGGTGGAGTCGTGGCGTTCTCCTCCGGCAACCATGCCCAGGGCGTGGCGGCGGCGGCCAAGATCCTCGACATGCAGGCGACCATCGTGATGCCTGCGGATGCGCCGTTGTCGAAGCGCGAGCGCACCAAATCCTACGGTGCCGAGGTCGTGCTGTACGACCGCGACCGCGACGACCGCGAGGCGATCTCGCGCGGCATCGCCGAGAAGCGCGGCGCGACGCTGGTCAGGCCCTATGACGATCCCTTCGTGATCGCCGGCCAAGGCACCGCCGGTCGCGAGATCGCCGAGGACATGGCGGCACTTGGTCTCGCCCCTGACATCGTGGTGGCGCCGGCCTCTGGCGGCGGCCTGATCGCCGGCGTTGCAACGGCTGTGAAGGCGCGTTTTCCGCTGGCCGAGATCGTGGTGGCCGAGCCCGAGGCATTCGACGATCACGGCCTGTCGCTGACCGCAGGTCATCGCGAGCCGCACGGACCGGCAGGCCGCACCATCTGCGATGCGCTGATGGCCCTGATCCCCGGCGAGATGACATTCGCGATCAACAGCAAGCTGCTCGCGCGCGGCGTGACCGCGTCGGACAAGGAAGTCGGCGCGGCCGTCGCCTTTGCCTATCGCGAGCTGAAGCTCGTGGTCGAGCCGGGCGGAGCGGTCGGCCTGGCCGCGCTGCTTGCGGGGCGACTTGATGTGGCCGGCAAGAACGTCGTCATCGTGCTCTCGGGCGGCAATGTCGACGCCGATCTGTTCGCCGAGCTGGTGGCCTGAGAGCAGTTTCCCTGTGGCCATCCTTCGAGACGCCCGCTTTGGCGGGCTCCTCAGAGCTTGAGAATGTTTTGCTCCCGCCGGGAGAGTTTTGCATTGCCTGGAGAGCGGTGACCCCAAG
>NZ_JBVVPA010000051.1:0-15920 GCF_055807555.1 Bradyrhizobium sp. Ken64
CGTACGGCAAAACCGTGTCGTCCTGACGCCCGGGGTCTGTGCGTCAAGTCTTGTGGTGATGTGGGCTGCCCGACCGGGCATCCGCATCAGCCATCCGCAAGGCGACGGGGGCAATAGTGCATCGCTCCCCGGGGAGAGCTCGGCATAAGCCGTAAAACCACTGCGCAGGGAAGGCCGTGTGTTGGGCTTCACCTGTATGCCGCTGTGCAGCCTCTCGTAGCGCAACCTTCGCACAGTGGACCGTGGGTGCCAGCCGGCACCCGGCCTTCCCTGCGCCCTCTGACGGAGGAGGGTGAACGAGACAAAGCAAAACTCGGGCGAGCCAAACCGCGAGGACGCGAAGTTGTGCCTGCGACAAAAACACATTCCGCGCGGTGCCGGCGCCGGAGACAACAAACCGCGCCGATCTATGAATGCCGGTTCATTGCTGCGGAGAATTCGAATCGGTAAGAATTCGCTCGTTGCGCGTCTCGCGTCGTGCAACGAACCGGGGGCGCATCGATCGCGTCTTGAACCTTTCGATTGCGCCTCCGACGAATCTTTCAAGGCAACGCCATTGGTTGCCGCGGCGCCTGCGCCGATCGACGTCAGGCACCGACAGCCCGTTTCGATCGGGAGAATTTCATATGAAGTATTTTCTGTCTGCACTGATCGCGGTCGGTCTATCGATTGCCGCCACGCCGTCGTTCGCGGCTGACGCGCGCAACGTTACTGTCGTCAACGAGACCGGCTATGCCATCAAATTCCTGGGCTTCAACGCTCCGGACGATGGCATGGACGAATGGGACAACGAGCTGGAGAAGGTTTTGCAGAACCAGGCGAGCACCTATGTCGAGTTCGACGATGACGACGAAGGATGCGTCTGGAATGTCCGCGTCGACTGGCAGAACTATGACGAGACCGTGCTCTGGAAGAACGTCAACCTCTGCAAGTTCACCGCACTTCGGCTGCGCTACGATTCTGGCACCAAGACCACTTCGTTCGTCGCCGAGTAACTTGACCTGAGGCCAGGCGGAGGAGGGGCCGCGTGCCCTTCCTCGCGGCAATGTGCCAGATAGCGAATTCGTCCTTTGCAAGCGCAAGCGGCTTTGTTATACGCAGCCGCGCGCGAACGACGGGTTCGCCCTTTTCCTCGGTAGCTCAGCGGTAGAGCATCCGACTGTTAATCGGATGGTCGCTGGTTCGAATCCAGCCCGGGGAGCCAAATTCCGCTTCATTTTCAGCGACTTGCGCTCAGACGCTAATCTGGTGTGCGATCTCGTTGCGGCAAATTCTCAATTAGATGTGTACCGTGGCGAGCCGGCATCCACCGGGGCGACGCCAAAACGACTCAATTGAAATCGAGCTTCCTGGCGCGGATCCTTAACGGAGCTGATTCCATGCGAGACATCCAGGTCGACCATTCCCCGCTGGCTCCCTCCATTCTGCCGGGGGACGTCCTCGAACTCAGCGACGACGAATGCCTCGCCTGTCTGGCGCGCGCGGTCGAGACCCACGATTCGGCACGGCTGGATGAAGTCGCCGCATTGATCGGCCGCCTCGCGGTCACGATCGAATAGGTCTCGCCCTCGATGTTGCGAGTTGCGGAACGGCCCGATTCGCGGGCCAAAGCCATGTTGCGTTTTCGCAGGGCCTGTTCCAAAGATGCCGCCAACTTTCGTCCGCGGCATCGTCCGCCTTGCAGGGTCCGCAAATGTCCGTTTTCTCGACGGCGCGCCTAAAAATGGTCGATGGCCAGGTGCGCACCAGTGACGTCACCGACCGTCGTGTTCTCGACGCCATGCTCACGGTTCCGCGCGAGGCTTTCGTGCCGGCTAGCCGGCAGGCATTGGCGTATCTCGACCTCGATCTCGACGTCAGCGAGGACGGCGCCAAGCGGTTTCTGATCAAGCCGCAGCTGACCGGCAAGCTGCTCCAGGCGGCCGAGATCGGCGAGGGTGACAACGTGCTGGTCGTCGGCTGCGCCACGGGCTATCTCGCCGCGCTGGCCGCCAAGCTTGCGCGTCAGGTCATCGCGACGGAACGCGATTCGGCCTTGGCGGCAAAGGCCAACGACGCCTTCGCCGCCCTCGGGCTTGCCAACGTGGCCTGCAAGGCCGCGGGCTGCACCGAGGGTGATGCCGCTGCTGGCCCCTATGATGTGATCGTCCTCAACGGCGCCACCGAGGTGACGCCTTCAGGGCTGCTCGGGCAGCTCAAGGAGGGTGGGCGCCTGGTGGGGGTCTCGGCCGAATCCAGGCCGCCGCGAGCCATGATCGTGACCCATACCCATGGCGAATTCGGCCATCGGGCGCTGTTCGATGCCGCGGCCCCGGTGCTTCCCGGGCTGGAACGGGCCGCCGCCTTCGTCTTCTGACGGCCGATAGCGGCTTTAGCCCATTAAAATCCCGTTCTGAATCAGAAGTGTGGCCGGGATGCTGCACGTGAAGAGTTTCCACCGAGAACCACCCTCAGGTAGTTCCGTCGCGCTTGACCACGTCCTATGTTGCGACGGGGCAACGACTCCACTCGTAGACGGTAACCCAGCTCGCGGGCACGAGCCGGGCGTTAGAATGAACGGAATTTTTGGATGCATGGGGTGAAGCTCTTCACCGGAGCAGCGGTTTCGGTCCTGCTGCTGGCGCTTGCCGCGCCGACGCCTGCCTTGGCGGATACGATCGAGGCTGCGCTGGTGCGCGCCTATCAGAACAATCCGCAGCTCAACGCGCAACGCGCCCAGGTGCGCTCGACCGACGAGAACGTGCCGCAGGCGCTGTCGGGCTATCGGCCCAAGGTCGGGGTCAACCTCAGCACTGGCTATCAATATCAAGATATTCAGCAGCAGCAGAAGGGTCTGCCAATCCATAGCGATCCGCCCCTTCAGCCCAACAGCGCCAGCCTGACCATCAACCAGACGCTCTACAACGGCAATCAGACCGCCAACAGGACGCGCGCGGCGGAGAGCCAGGTCTCGGGGTCCCGCGAGGCGTTGCGCGTGCTCGAGCAGACGGTCCTGTTGCAGGCTGCCACCAGCTACATGGATTATCTTCGTGACTCCGCCACCCTCGAAGTTCAGCGCAGCAACGTGCGCGTGCTCGAACAGACGCTCAAGCAAACCCGCGATCGCTTCAATGTCGGCGAGGTGACGCGCACGGACGTGGCGCAATCCGAAGCGCAGCTCGCGGCCGGCAGGACCCAGGCCCTGACTGCCGAATCGAATCTCACGACGACGCGCGCGAATTTCCGCCGGATCATCGGCAACGAGCCGACGAACCTTGCGCCGGGGTCGCCGGTCGATCGTTTCCTGCCCGGGACGCTCGCCTCCGCCGTCGGTCTCAGCCTGGTGGAGAACCCCAACGTCACGGCCTCGATGTTCGGCATCGACGTCAATTATCTCCAGGTCAAGATCAACGAAGGCGCGCTGCTGCCGACCCTCACGGTTCAGGCTGGCATCACCCAGTCGTACCAGCAGACCCTGACGGTCTTCCGAACGACGACCGCTTCCGCCATCGCGACCGCCTCGGTGCCGATCTATCAGGGCGGCGCTGAATATGCGCTCATCCGCCAATCGAAAGAGAACCTGGCGCAGCAGCGCCTGAATCTCGAAACCACACGCGATCAGACCCGCGCCAACGTCGTGCAGGCCTGGGGCCAGTTGGAAGCTGGCAAGGCGCAGGTGCAGTCCGCGCAGGCGCAGGTTACCGCCTCCGAGATCGCGCTGAACGGCGTGCGCGAGGAAGCCAAGGCCGGCCAGCGCACCACGCTGGACGTGCTCAACGCGCAGCAGGCGCTGGTCAACGCGCGCGTGGCGCTCGTCACTGCCCAGCATGACCGCGTGGTGGCGTCCTATTCGGTGCTCAACGCGGTCGGCCGTCTCGCGCCGCAGGTCCTCGGCCTCAACACCACGGTCTATGATCCCAGCGTTCACTACCAGCAGGTTCGCGACAGCTGGGCCGGCGTACGCACGCCAGACGGACGCTAGTCCCGTAATCACCCGGTCGGCCTCGCAAATAGCCGAAGCCGACCGGTGGTTTGCTTGCAATCATCAAAATCCCTGACATAGCCTTGCCAAGAAGATGCGGGCCGATTCGCTTTGCATCCGATGCCGTGTGCGTAAAGGATGAGGTGCCGAGGGCAGGGGCCGCACCGCTGCACGTTGAGCGGTCATCTGGGGACAAGTCGGGCTGCCGTGACGAAAATGTCGGGCCACCCATCCGGAACCGGCCAATCCTGTCGTGCTTGGTGTAAAACAACGCATGCGAGGGCGTTGATGATGTGGAGTCGGAGATGACGCAGCCTGCAAAGGTCACAGAACCCTCGATGGAGGAGATTCTGGCCTCGATCCGGCGCATCATTGCCGACGATGAGGCCAAGCCGCCGCCGGCGGATGCTGCCAAGCCCGAGAAAGCTGCCGCCCCCGCCGCGCCACCGAAGCCGCAGGCGATCAACGATATTCCGCCATCCAAGGCCGCGCCGCCCAAGCCGGCCGCCGAGAAGGCCGCACCGCCTCCGGCAGCAAAGCCGGCGCCGCCGCCGGCCCCCGCACCCGAGGCGGATGCATCCAACAATCAGGACGATATCGACGCTTTGCTGGCGGGCCTCGACACGGCCACGGCTGCGCCGGAAATCCGTGCTCCCGAGCCGGAGCCCGAACCTGAGCCCGACGTGCTGGAATTGACCGACGATATGGCGCTGGCGATGGAGCCGACGCCGCCTCCGCCGCCGCCGAGCTTCCGCAAGGTCGAGCCGCGCGACGATCTCGAATTCGCCGAATCGCCGCCCCCGCGTCCGACGCCGGCATCCTATGCGCCCGTGGACTTCGATGCGCCGCCACTGCCGCCCCAACAGCCGATGCTGGCGCAATCGACGGTCTCCGCGGTGGAATCCGCCTTCAATTCCCTGGCCCACACGGTGCTCAGCAGCAACGCGCGAACGCTGGAGGATCTGGTCAAGGAGATGCTGCGTCCGATGCTGAAATCCTGGCTGGACGACAATTTGCCAGGCCTCGTCGAACGCATCGTGAAGGCCGAAATCGAGCGGGTATCGCGCGGCGGCAGGTAGATCGGGCCGCAGAGCCCTCATAAAGCCCTGCTTATGCGTCATATTCGGTCTCCCGACCGGACCGGAAAGCCCTGTTGCCGCCTGGCTTTCCTTTGACCTTTCCGTTGACTTGTCCGTTGACTTGGACCCCGTGCGCGGCTTTCTAACAGCGCCATGATCGAGAAAAATTACCAGCCCGCCGATATCGAAGCCCGCATGTCCGTCGTGTGGGAGGATAGCCTTGCCTTCAAGGCCGGCCGCCCGGACCGCCGCGACGCAGTGCCCTTTACCATCGTGATCCCGCCGCCGAACGTGACGGGCTCGCTGCACATGGGCCACGCCCTCAACAACACGCTCCAGGACATCCTGTGCCGGTTCGAGCGCATGCGCGGCCGCGACGTGCTGTGGCAGCCCGGCACCGACCATGCCGGCATCGCCACCCAGATGGTGGTGGAGCGGCAACTGATGGAGCGCCAGCAGCCCAGCCGTCGCGAGATGGGCCGCGAGAAGTTTCTGGAGCGGGTCTGGCAGTGGAAGGCCGAGAGCGGCGACACCATCATCAACCAACTCAAGCGGCTCGGCGCCTCCTGCGACTGGTCGCGCGAACGTTTCACCATGGACGAGGGCCTGTCCAAGGCCGTGGTCAAGGTGTTCGTCGAGCTGCACCGCGACGGCCTGATCTACAAGGACAAGCGGCTGGTGAACTGGGACACCAAGCTGCTCACCGCGATCTCCGATCTCGAAGTGCAGCAGACCGAGGTCAAGGGTAGCCTCTGGTACCTGCGCTATCCGATCGAGGGTAAGACTTTCAGCCCCGACGATCCCTCGAGCTTCATCGTCGTTGCCACCACGCGCCCGGAGACCATGCTCGGCGATACCGGCGTCGCCGTGCATCCCGACGACGAGCGTTATCAGAAGCTGGTCGGCAAGAACGTGATTCTGCCGCTGGTCGGCCGCAAGATCCAGATCGTCGCCGACGAATATTCCGATCCGGAGAAGGGCTCGGGCGCGGTCAAGGTGACACCGGCGCACGACTTCAACGATTTCGAGGTCGGCAATCGCCACGGCCTCGCCCGGATCAGCGTCATCGACAAGGAAGGTTGCCTCGATCTTCTCGACAACGAGGATTATCTGCGCGACCTGCCGGAAGGTGCCTCGCAGTTCGCCGAGGAGTTCAACAAGCTCGATCGCTTTGCAGCGCGCAAGCGCATCGTCGAGCGGCTGGAATCGTTCGGCTTCGTCGAGCGGATCGAGCCCCACACCCACATGGTGCCGCATGGCGACCGCTCCGGCACGGTGATCGAGCCCTATCTCACGGACCAGTGGTATGTCGACGCCAAGACCCTGGCGAAGCCCGCGATGGCCGCAGTGCGTTCGGGCGAAACCACTTTCGTGCCGAAGAACTGGGAAAAAACCTATTTCGAGTGGATGGAGAACATCCAGCCGTGGTGCATCTCGCGCCAACTCTGGTGGGGCCACCAGATCCCGGCCTGGTACGGTCCTGATGGCAAGGTGTTCGTCGCCGAGACCGAGGAGGAGGCCGTCAGCCATGCCCTCGGCTATTACGTCGAGCAGGAAGTCATCACGGTCGAGCAGGGGCGCGAGATGGCGCTCGACCGCAACAAGCGTGACGGCTTCATCACGCGCGACGAAGACGTGCTCGACACCTGGTTCTCCTCGGCGCTGTGGCCGTTCTCGACCCTCGGCTGGCCCGCAGACGCGCCGGAAGTGCAGCGCTACTATCCGACCAACGCGCTGGTGACCGGCTTCGATATCATCTTCTTCTGGGTCGCCCGCATGATGATGATGGGCCTGCACTTCATGAAGGAGGTGCCGTTCTCGACGATCTACATCCACGCCCTCGTCCGCGACGAGAAGGGCGCCAAGATGTCGAAGTCGAAGGGCAACGTCATCGATCCGCTCAGCCTGATCGACCAATATGGAGCGGACGCGCTGCGCTTCACGCTGGCCGCGATGGCCGCGCAGGGGCGCGACATCAAGCTCGCCACCAGCCGTGTCGAGGGCTATCGCAATTTCGCAACCAAGCTCTGGAATGCGTCGCGCTTCGCGGAGATGAACCACTGCGCCGTGCCCGAGGGCTTCGAGCCGGCGAAGGTCAAGGAGACGCTGAACCGCTGGATCGCGCATGAGAGCGCGCACACCACGCGCGAGGTGACCGAGGCGATCGAGGCCTATCGCTTCAATGACGCCGCCGGCAGCATCTACCGCTTCGTCTGGAACGTCTATTGCGACTGGTATCTCGAGCTCGCAAAACCCGTGCTGCTCGGTCCCGATAGCCCTGCCAAGGCCGAGACCCGTGCCATGGTGGCATGGGCGCGCGACGAGATCCTGAAACTGCTTCACCCCTTCATGCCCTTCATCACCGAGGAGCTGTGGGAGGTGACGGCCAAGCGCGACGGTCTGCTCGCGCTGGCACCGTGGCCGCTGAAGCCGGCCGAACCGACGCCGGAGCAGCTTGCGATGCTCGCGGCGACGACGGGGCCGACCGACGCGCTCGTCTCGCCGGTTTGGGTGCTGCCGATCTTCGACCATGCCGACTTCACCGATCCCGCAGCCGAGGCCGAGATCGGCTGGGTGATCGACCTTGTCACGCAGATCCGTTCGGTGCGCGCCGAGATGAACATTCCGCCTGCGACGCTGACGGCGCTGGTGCTCGCAGGCGCCTCGGCCGAGACGAAGGAGCGCGTGCCGCGCTGGAGCGACGTCATCAAGCGCATGGCGCGGCTGTCGGATATCGCCTTCGCCGACCGTGCGCCCGACGGCGCGGTTCAGCTCCTGGTGCGAGGTGAGGTGGCTGCGCTGCCCCTGAAGGGCGTGATCGACGTCGCCGCCGAGCGCACGCGTCTGGACAAGGAGATCGGGAAGGCCGACGCCGACATCAAGCGCGCCGAGTCCAAGCTGGCGAACGAGAAATTCGTGGCCAACGCGGCCGAGGAGGTCGTCGAGGAGGAGCGCGAGAAGCGCGAGGCCGCGCTCGCCCGCAAGGCGAAGCTGCTCGAGGCGCTGGAGCGGCTGAAGCAGGCGTCGTAAGCTTATTTCGGAAACGGCTTGCTGAGGAATTTCGAACCCCTGGCGCCATAGCGCCAGGGCAGCTCGACCGCCTTGGTGATGCCGATCCGGATGCCGGCCGCCACCTCGACGTCCTCCGACCGCGCATGCAGCGCGATCGGCGAACGGTCCAGCGGCAAGGCATTGTGCGCGATGGTGATGCCGAGCGCTTCGGTCAGCTTGCCCGGGCCCGAGCACAACGCGTGCAAATCCTGGAGATGGCGCCGCCGACGCATCGCGGCGATGCCATGGGTCGGCTCCAGCGCGCGGATCAGCACGGCGCTGGCAGAGCCTTCGTCCTCGCAGACGAAGTTCACGCACCAGTGGATGCCGTAGGAGCGATAGACATAGGCAAAGCCGGGCGGGCCGAACATCACCTGGTTCCGCGGCGTGGGGCCATTGTAGGAGTGCGCCGCCGGCTCGGTATGATGATAGGCCTCGACCTCGACGATGATCCCACCGACGCCGTCGACCAGCATGGTCGCGCCGATCAAGTCGGGCGCGACCTCGTGGACGCTGCGTGCGAAAAAGGCACGCCTCAGCGCTTTGCCGAGCCGGGGTGTGGAAGGTTTCGAGACTGGAGCCATTCGAGGTGAGAATCGCCAGAGAACAGAGCGGGATATTGCCCATATCTGCCATGTTCCCTGAAGCGGGGCGAGCCGGGTTGCGATGCCCGGCCAGACCGACTAGGTAGGACTTGGTCAGACCGGACACCCCATGGTCGTTATTGTCGATACCATCTCGAACCCGCTGCGCCCACGTCACCCCGAAAAGGTGAACCGGCCCGATTCCGCTTCGCCGCCGAAGCCGGACTGGATCCGCGTACGCGCGCCCAACACGCGCGGCTATGCCGACACCCGCAACATCGTGCGCGCCAACGGCCTGCATACGGTGTGCGAGGAGGCGGGGTGCCCGAATATCGGCGAGTGCTGGGACAAGAAGCACGCGACCTTCATGATCATGGGTGACACCTGCACCCGCGCCTGCGCGTTCTGCAACGTCAAGACCGGCATGCCGAACGCGCTTGACGCGGCCGAGCCGCAGAACGTCGGCGAGGCCGTGGCCAAGCTCGGGCTTGCCCATGTCGTCATCACCTCCGTCGACCGCGACGATCTCACTGACGGCGGCGCCGAGCATTTCGCCCAGACCATCCGCGCGATCCGCGCCGCGTGCCCCTCGACCACGATCGAGATCCTGACGCCCGACTTCCTGCGCAAGGAGGGAGCGCTGGAGGTCGTCGTCGCGGCGAAGCCCGACGTGTTCAACCACAATCTCGAGACCGTGCCGTCGTGCTATCTCACCGTGCGGCCGGGCGCGCGGTATTTCCATTCGATCCGGCTGCTGCAGCGGGTCAAGGAACTCGATCCCACCATCTTCACCAAGTCCGGCATCATGGTCGGCCTCGGCGAGGAGCGCCACGAGGTGCAGCAGGTGATGGACGATCTGCGTTCGGCCGATGTCGATTTCCTGACCATCGGGCAATATCTCCAGCCGACCCGCAAGCATCACGCCGTGATGCGCTACGTGCCGCCGGACGAGTTTTCGTCCTACGAGAAGGTCGCCTACACCAAGGGCTTCCTGATGGTGTCGGCGAGCCCGCTCACCCGTTCGTCGCATCATGCCGGCGAGGATTTTGCGAAACTGAAAGCCGCGCGGGCAGCAAGCGCCCGCTGAATCGCCATGCCCAATTTTTCGAGCAAGCGCCGTGTCGATCACAGCGCGTCCGAGATGTTTGATCTGGTCGCCGACGTCGAGCGCTACCCGGAATTCGTGCCGCTGTGCAGCGCGCTGAAGGTCCGACAGCGCATGGCGAAACCCGACGGCACCGAGGTACTGGTCGCAGACATGACGGTGTCGTTCAAGCTGGTCAGGGAATCCTTCACCAGCCGCGTGACGCTCGACCGCGCCAATTTGAGGATCCTGGTCGAATATCTGCAAGGTCCTTTCAGCAATCTGGAAAACCGCTGGACTTTCGAGCCCAAAGGCGAGAGCGTTTGCGATGTCGGTTTCTTTCTCGCCTACGAGTTCAAGAGCCGCATGCTGGCGCTCCTGATGGGTTCAATGTTCGACGCCGCGTTCGCGCGATTTTCCATCGCGTTCGAGAAGCGGGCGGATGCGATCTACGGACGGCGGAAGCTGGCGTCGTCGTAGTGGTTGCGGACGGGCACGCTCTCGTGTCCCGGACGCGGTGCAGCGCATAGCGCTGCTCCGCAGAGCCGGGACCCACGCCGCACCGACGGCTCGGAAGCATGGGCCCCGGCTCTGCAGCGCACCGCTGAAGGGGCGCTGCGCTGCATCCGGGGCACGAACTCCTAGCTTCAATCCACCGCCTTCACGACATCCGGCGGCTGCGAGGCATAGTACGCTGCGGCCTGCTCGATTTCCTCCGGGGTCATCGCACGCGCGATGTTGCGCATCTGCTGGCTGATGTCGTTGCGACGCTCGCCGGAGGCGAAGGCCTGCAGCTGCGCCTTCATGTAGGCCTCGGACTGGCCTTCGAGCCACGGGCTGCCGGTCTTGTTGTCGAGGCTGCCGTGGCAGGCGCCGCAGGGCGCGATGCCGCGCATCGGTGCGCCGTAGATCACGATGTTTGGCTTCGGCAGTTGCGGCGTCGGGTGATAGGCCGGCAGCCGCGGCAGGTAGGCGTAATAGTTCGAGAGATCCGCGATCTCCTGGTCCGTCAAATTGACGGCGAATGGCGACATCACCGCATTGGCGCGCGCGGCGGTGCGGAAATCATGCAGCTCCTTGTAGATCACGGCGGCATATTGACCCGCAAGATTGGGCGAGTCCGCGCGGCTGACACCGGTCGGGCCGTGACAGATCGCGCAACGCTGCGCCAGCGTGGCGCCGCGGCCGATCGCCTCCTGGCTCGGGCGTGACAGCGTGTTCGACGTCAGTACGACCCCCGACAGTCGCTTGGTCTGCTCCGGCGCAGTCACGCTCGCCGCGCGTTGCGGCACACCGGCAGCGTTGCAGATTGCGTCCCAGACGTTGGCGAACTGAACCCAGGGCTGCGCAAACGGCAGCACGAGGAAGCCTGCAATCGCCGTGACGATAAGGATCGCGGCTGTGATGACCACACTCGTCTTGAAATGACGATTGGTGAGGGTGAAGAGCTCCCGCGTGCTCATCACTGCGCTCCCACATAAACGGCCGGCACAGAGGTGCCCTCGGTCAGGGCCAGATTCAGGATCGGATAGCCGTAATTGGTGAGAGTGAGGGCGATCATCAACGCCACCCACAGCGCATGGGTGTTGAGCGCGACCGGGACCGTTGTGGGCTGATGCACGGCCAACGCGAAGCGATAGGGGCCGGCGTCGACCTGCGGCGCACGCATGGCGCGGGCCAGGATCACGATAAACATGATGCCCGACGCCAGCAGGATGAAGCCGCCGATTGCCGAGAGGGTGACCGAAAGTGCCTGCGGGGCGATGGCGGGATCGCCGAAGTCGAAATAGGCCATGCGGCGCGGCATGCCGAGAATGCCGACCCAGTGCCAGGGAAAGGTCGTGACGATCATGCCGATGAACCACAGCCAGAGCTGGGTGCGGATCAGGCGGAGATCGATCAGCTCGCGCCCGGTCAGATGCGGCCACAGATCGTAGGCGATCGCAAAATACATGATTACGATGGCGCCGCCGAAGATCAGGTGGAAATGGCCGGTGATCCACTGCGTGTTGTGGATCGACGCATCGAGCTGATAGCTCATGTTGATGAGGCCGCCGGCGCCGCCGAAGCCGAGCATGACGAAGGAAAAGGCGAGGGCCAGCATCATCGGGTTGTCCCAGGGCAGGGCCCTGATCCAGCCGAACATGCCGCGGCCGCCGCGCAGGCGGGCCGCGATCTCGACCGAGGCGCAGATCGTGAACACGGTCAACAGCGTCGGCAGCGCGACCAGCGCGGTGAACGCCGAATGGATGAACTTGAAGCCGGCGCCGACCTGCGGATCGGCAAAGGTGTGGTGCATGCCGATGGGCATCGCGACCACCAGGAAGAGGATGAAGGAGATCCGCGCCATACTGTCGGAATAGATGCGGCCGCCGATCGCGCGCGGCACGATGGTGTAATAGGCGATGTAGGTCGGCATCAGCCAGAAATAGACGATGGCATGCAGCGTCCAGGAGAAGAACACGCGCGCAAGCCCGGCGTCGATGGTGGCCTTCAGTCCGGAGGCGACCGGAATGATCTGCAGCAGCAGCTCGAGCGCGGCGCCGACCGCGGTCCAGGCCCACAGATACGAACCCGCGACATTGGCGAACATTGCGAGCGGCACCGGCGCGCCGGGATGGGCTTTCCGCCAGACGCGCAGATTGAGCGACATCAACGCGACCCAGATCCAGGAGCCGACCACGACCAGCACGACGCCGAGGTAGTAGAAGACGTTGCCGATCAGCGGCGGATAGAAGGTGTAGAGCACCGAGGCGCGGCCGAGCCCGACCGGGACCATCGCCATGATCGCGCCGACCACAATCAGCCAGAATCCCGCCCAGGCCAATCGCACGCCGACCAGCCGCTGCTCCAGCGCGGATTCGCTGATGGCATAGCCAAAGCCCATCGCGACCAGGGTCGGGAAGACGTAGCCCATCACCGTGCCGTGCGCGGTCAGCGAGCGGTAATAGAGCTCGGGATTGGACAGCCATGTGCCGATCGGGCTGCGGATGAACATCTGCCAGGCGCCGAGCGTGAGCGCGATGCCGAACACGACGAAGGCCAGCCAGAAATGAGCGAGGATGAGCTTTCTATTGACCAACACAGCTCAGCCTCCCGCCGCCCTTCGCGCGGTTCGCGAAGTCAGTCTTGTCGATCACCTTGACCTTGCCCCACATGCCCTCGTGGCCGAAGGAGCAAAACTCCTGGCAAGGCATCAGATAGTCGCCGCTCTTCGTAAAGCGCATGAGCTGCTCGGAGATGTAGCCCGGCACCAGCATGGTGTTGACGTTGGTGCCCTGGATCAGGATGCCGTGAACGACGTCTGCGCTGGTGGCGCGCAGCGTGATCGGCGTGTCCACGGGCACCACGATGCAGGCCGGCGTGAAGGAATATTGCTGGCCGATCGCGCGCACGGTCACATTGCCATTGGCCTCGAGCACGCTGCCGAGATTGCTTTCGACGAACTCACCTGAGAGATGCAGCCGCGAGGGATCGGTAGTCTCGACGCGAGGTTGCGGCATGGTCGCGCGATGGATGCCGGCGAACGCCGCCAGCAGCGCCATCATCACGACGATGATCACGGCGATGGTGGCCCAGCGCCGCTCGACGCGGGCTGCGACCTCGGCGCTGGCGCTGCCGTTGCTGTGGGCTCCCTCGGCGCTCATTGCAGCGAGCCGCGCGGCAGGAACACGAATAGATAGAAGGCGAACCACATCGCCACCACGCAGGCCGTGGCGATGCCGGCGAGCACGATCGCGCCCGATGGTCCCTGGGCAACCACCTCCTCGATGGCCTGGTCGGCGGCGGCTGGGCTGGTCGGCGGATCGGAATTGAACATGGCGGCCCTCAGTTCAGCGGTGCCGAGCGCAGCTCGTTGGCCTCGCGCGCCGAGACCGGCGTGCCGCGATTGCCCCAGGCGGTGCGGATGTAGGAGACGACGGCGGCGACCTCGTTGTCGGAGAGGAGGCCGGCGAAGGGCGGCATGCCGTAGGGCATCGGGTTGCCCTTGGTGCCCGGCGGATAGCCGCCATTGAGCACCATGCGGATCGGGTTGACCGCCGACTGCATCTCGATCGACTGGTTGTTGGCGAGCGGCGGCCAGTGCGGTGGCTTGCCCTCGCCCTGCGCACCATGACAGCTCGCACAATTCTTGTCGTAAACGGTCTTGCCGAGGCTGATCAGAAGGCTGCTCTCGCTGGTCGGCAGCGCCGAGCTCGCCGCCGGCGGAGGCGAGGGCTCCGCGATACCCTTGAGGTAGACCGCCATCGCCCGGGTGTCCTCGTCGTTGAGATATTGCAAGCTGTTGTGCACGACCTCGGCCATCGGGCCGTAGACCACGCCACGCCTGGAGACGCCGGTCTGGAGCAGATCCGTGATGTCCTTGATGCTCCAGTCGCCGAGCCCGGCCTCACGGTTCGAGGTCAGCGATGGCGCGTACCAGTTCTGCATCGGAATCAGGCCGCCCTTGAAGGCGTCGGATTGCGAGGTGCCGCCGAGCGCGTTGATCGGCGAATGGCACATGCCGCAATGGCCGAGGCCCTCGACCAGATAGGCGCCGCGATTCCACTCCGCTGATTTCTTCGGATCGGGCTTGAACTCGCCCTCGCTGAAGAACAGCGTGCGCCAGCCGAGGATGAGCTGGCGGTTGTCGTAGGGGAAACGCAATTCGTGCGGCTTGTTCTTCTGGTTTACCGGCGCAGTCGAGCGCAGATAGGCGAAGATCGCGTCGCTGTCGGAGCGCGTGACCTTGGTGTAGGACGCAAACGGCATCGCCGGGTAGATCAACCCGCCGTCCGGGAAACGGCCGCTGTGCATGGTCTTGTAGAAGTCGTCGGCGCTCCACTTGCCGATGCCAGTCTCCGGATCGGGCGTGATGTTGGAGGTGTAGAGCGTACCGAACGGGGTCGGCATGGCACGGCCGCCGGCAAACAGACGTCCTTCCGGTGCGGTGTGGCAGGCGGTGCAATCGCCGGCACGGGCCAGATATTCGCCGCGCGAGATGACGTCACCAGTCTTGTCCTTGTCCTGCGCTGCTGCTGCCGTGGTGAACGCGGCGAGGGCGAGCAACTTCATGGAAAGGAGCTTGATCGACAGTTTGAAGCCCATCATCCGCCTCGTCAGTTGGGCTGGCTACCGCAGCCGAATGGCAGCGCGTAGGTGCCTTTCGGCACGGGGGCTGGGTTGGCGGGGGCAGGCCGCGTCGCAAGCCAGGCTGCGACGGCGGTGACGTCCGCCTCGGTCAGGTGACCGGCGACGAGCTGCATGCAATCAGGGGATTTCGCGGTGCGAGTGCCATAACGCCAGCCGCCGAGCTGGGCGCTGATGTAATTGGCGCGCAAGCCCAGCAGGCCGGGGATGCCCGGCTGCATGCCCGTCAGTCCCGGGCCATGACAGCTTACGCAAGCCGGAATGTTGCGGCCGGCATCGCCGCTGGTGGCGAGCAGCTCACCGTGCGCGAGGACGTCGTTGCTCACTTCGCTCGGCGCCGGCTGTGGCAGCGGCGGGTGCTCGCTGGCGAAATATTCGGCCATTGCCTCCAAATAGGGATCGGGCAGGAATTCCAGCAGATAATTCATCGGCGGGTATTTGCGCCGGCCGCTGCGGAAAGCGAGGAGCTGGTTGTAGAGATAACCGGCCGGCTTGCCAGCGAGACGCGGAAAATAGACGTCGCTGGTGCCTTCGCCCTTGTTGCCGTGACAGGGTGTGCAAGCCTCGACGCGCGCCGCCATCGTATCCGGCGGCTGGCTGGCGGTTTGCGCGGTCGCACCGTCGAGGGCGGCGATGACGGCCAAGGCAGTAACGGCGACTGCCGCAGCAGTGTAGCGAGCGAACACTCTCGTCGCCCTCCAGGGGCTGGGCCGGGTTGATTCCCGGTCACAACGTAGAGCGGCATTATTGCGCCAATATAGTCGTGTGCAAGACGGCAAGGCGCCAATGACGTTTGCTCGCGGTTGCACATTTGCGATCCCGATCGGTTTCGACAAAGTTTGCGTGCATTTTGAAAAGCAGACACAGGATTGCAGTCTCGCGACGAATCTCGCCCGAGCTTTGCTTCGTCGCGTACACCCTCCTCGTCAGAGGGCGCAGGGAAGACCGGGTGCCGGCTGGCACCCACGGTCCACTGTGCGAAGGTTGCGCTACAAGAGGCTGCACAGCGGCATACAGGTGAAGCCCAACAC
>NZ_JBVVPA010000052.1:0-13448 GCF_055807555.1 Bradyrhizobium sp. Ken64
AACCTTGGGGTCACCGCTCTCCAGGCAATGCAAAACTCTCCCGGCGGGAGCAAAACATTCTCAAGCTCTGAGGAGACTGCGTAGCGGTCGTCTCGAAGGATGGCCACAGGCGAGATCCGGGCCTTCATGGTTCGAGACGCGCGTTCCGCGCTCCTCACCATGAGGGTCTGCTATCCTCGGGCGTTTCGCTTGCGCCAGTCGGCAACGAAATCAATGAAGGCTCGCAGCGCCGGCGGCGTTTGTCGCCGGCTTGGATAATACAGGAACGGGCCCGGAAACGGCTCGCACCAGTCCTGGAGCAGGCTGACCAGCGCGCCTGACTTCAGGGCTTCGCCGACATAACCATCAAGCGTCGCCCAGATACCGACACCGTCGAGCGCAGCGCGCATGGAAAGACCCATGTTGGTCGAGATCAGCTTTGCCGGCGGATCGACCTTCACCAGCTGACCGGCCTTCTCGAACTCCAGATCATGCATGACACCGCTGGAGTAGCGGGCGCGGATGCAATCATGATCGAGCAGATCCTTCGGATGCTCAGGCTTGCCGCGGCGCGCGAGGTAATCGGGCGAAGCGACCACGACATAGCTCTGCGGGCCGCTGAGCGAGATCGCCACCATGTCCTGCGCGAGATGCTCGCCATAGCGCACGCCGGCATCGAAGCCCGCGCTGACGATGTCCACGAACCCGCTCTCGGAGACGATGTCGAGGTCGACCTGCGGATAGGCCTTAAGGAACGGCCCGATCATCGGCGCCAGCACGAGATCGACGGCGGGCGGCGGCGCGTTGATGCGCAGCCGGCCCGAGGCCATTTCGCGCAGGCCACGGACCTGATCGAGGGCATCGCCGACATCGCGCAGCGCCGGAGCCACGCGCGACAGCAGCAGCTCGCCCGCCTCGGTCAGGGCGACACTGCGGGTGGTGCGGTTCATCAGGCGGACGCCGAGGCGCTCCTCAAGGTCCCGCAATCGCTGGCTAAGGCTCGACACCGACACGCGAATATCGATCGCCGCGCGCCGGAAATTGCGGGTGCGGGCCACCGCCACGAAGACGTCGAGATCACGCAGCTCGGGCTCAGTCATTGTTCTCTAATGTGAACAAGCCATTCTCGATTGTCCAGCTTATCGGCACAATCGATCAGGCGCATATCGGGCCTCGTCACGCGGCGCAGCCAGCGCCTTTGAGGAGAGCCACCATGGAACAGCGCAAACTCGGTTCAACCGGCCCCACCGTCTCAAGCCTCGGTCTCGGCTGCATGGCGATGTCGGATGCCTATGGTCCTTCCGATCGCGGCGAGAGCATCGCCACGATCCACGCCGCGCTCGATGCAGGAATCACGCTGCTCGACACCGGCGACTTCTACGCCATGGGCCATAATGAAATGCTGGTGCGCGAAGCGCTCAAGGACGTGCCGCGCGAAAAAGTGCAGATCAGCGTGAAGTTCGGCGCGCTGCGCGGTCCCGCCGGCGAATTCACCGGCATGGACTGTCGTCCGGCCGCAATGAAGAATTTTCTCGCCTATTCGCTGCAACGGCTCGGCACCGATTACATCGACATCTACCGCCCGGCGCGGCTTGATCCCAGCGTCCCGATCGAGGAGACGGTGGGCGGTCTCGCCGAGCTGGTGAAGGCCGGTTACATCAGGCATATCGGCCTGTCCGAGGTCGGCTCCGACACCATCCGCCGCGCGCACGCCGTGCATCCGATCGCCGATCTCCAGATCGAATATTCGCTGATCGAACGCGGCATCGAACGCGACATCCTGAAGACCTGCCGCGAGCTCGGCATCGGCATCACGGCTTACGGCGTGCTGGCGCGCGGCCTCATCAGCGGCCATTGGTCGAAGGACTCCGGCAAGACCGGCAAGGACTACCGGCTGATGACACCGCGTTTCCAGGGATCGAATCTCGATTCCAATCTCGCGCTGGTGGAGCAGCTGCGCGCCATCGCTGCGGAGATCGGCGCAACGCCGGCACAAGTCGCGATCGCCTGGGTGGCGCAGCAGGGTAAGGAGATCGTGCCGCTGGTCGGCGCCCGCACCCGCAACCGCCTCACTGAGGCGCTCGGTGCGACCAAGGTCAATTTGACGCCGACTCAGCTTGCGGCGCTGGCCAAGGCGTTTCCGCCCAATGTCGCCTCAGGCACGCGCTATACGGCCGAGCAGATGGCGCATCTGGACAGCGAGAAGTCCGCCGCCGCCTAGTATCTGCAATCAAGGGCTATGGGCGCTGAGATCGGTGATCACAGGCCCATCGCCATTGAGCGGATTGGCCGGATCGCGCGCGTAGCGCAGCGTCTCGAAGCGCATCGCGCGCGCATCGATCATCAGGAGACGGCCAACCAGGCCGTCGCCAAAGCCGACGATCTCGCGGATCGCCTCCAGCGCCATCATCGAGCCCATCACGCCCGCCAGCGCGCCCATGACGCCGGCTTCCGCGCACGCCGGCACGGTCCCGGGCGGCGGCGCCTCCGGGAACAGGCAGCGATAGGTCGGATTGAATTCGCCCTGCTCGTTCTTCTCGTGGGCACGGATGGTGGTGAGCGAGCCATCGAAGGTGCCGAGCGCCGCCGTGATCAGCGGCCTCTTCGCGAAGAAGCAGGCGTCCGAGGCCAGATAGCGGGTCGAGAAATTGTCGGAGCCGTCGAGCACGAGGTCATAGTCGCCGATCAGCGACAGCGCATTGTCGGCATTGAGCCAGGTGGCGTGGCCGACGAAGCGGACATGCGGATTGAGCGCCGAGATCCGTTCGGCCGCGCTCTCGACCTTGTGCCGGCCGATGTCGGGCGTGGTGTGAATGACCTGGCGCTGGAGGTTCGACAGCGACACCACATCGTCATCGACCACGCCGAGCGTGCCGATGCCGGCGGCCGCCAGATACATCAACGCGGGCGCACCGAGCCCGCCGGCCCCGATCACCAGCACGGAGGCTCGCTTCAGCGCAGCCTGGCCGGGGCCACCGACATCGCGCAGCACGATATGGCGGGCATAACGTTCGAGTTCGTCCGGGCTCAGCATGGTCGTCCTTCGTTCTCTCAACCCTCATGGTGAGGAGCGCGGAACGCGCGTCTCGAACCATGCAGGCCCCGATATCGCCCGCGCCATCCTTCGAGGCGCGGCCTTGAGGCCGCTCCTCAGGATGAGGATTTGAGTTCGCGGGCGCTCTCGCAGCCTGAACCACCGCAACATTGTTCGCGACCAACGAGATGTGCTTCAATGGCATTGCGTTCAATGGGCTGGCTGGATTTGTCATGAGATCGATGCTTGCGGCAACACTGATGTTTGCGGCTGCGACAGGCGCGAACGCCCAGATGACGACAGCGCAGATCCCCGGCACCAAGCCGAAGCCGGTCCAGACCGTTCCGATCCGGCCTCCTGCATTGCAGACGCCGGCTGCGACGGCCGATGCCATGGCGCAGGTGGAGCGGCTGTCGCTGCAGTCCGACCTCGCCTGGGTCGGCCAGTACAACGGCGCTATCACCGGCGACGTCAGCGCGCGCATGGTCGATGCCATCAAGGAATACCAGAAGCTCAGAGGTAGCAAGCCGACTGGCGTGCTCAATCCGCAGGAACGCGCCGTGCTCGCTGAGACCGCGCGCCGGAAGCAGGACAACGTCGGCTGGAAGATCGTGACGGAGATGACCAGCGGCGCGCGGCTTGGCATTCCCTCAAAACTGGTGCCGCAGCAGGCGACCGACGCCAACGGCTCGAAATGGACCTCGCCCACTGGCACGGTGCAGGTGCTGCTCAGCCGCCGCAAGGAGGCGAACCCGACCACAGCCAAGCTTGCCGAAGCGGAGAAGAAGGAGCCGGGTCGCAAGGTCGACTACACCGTGGTGAAGCCCGACTTCTTCGTGCTGTCCGGTTTGCAGGGCCTGAAGAAATTTTACATGCGCGGCACTTCTCGGGGTGATGAAGTTCGCATCATGACGATCCTCTACGATCAGGCAACCGAGAACACGGTCGAGCCGGTCGTGATCGCGATGTCGAGCGCGTTCAGCGCGTTTCCGTCGGGGCCACAGGCCGGGCCGCCGCCACGCAAGAATGTCGAATATGGCACCGGCCTCGTCGTCAGCGACGATGGTGCGATCGTCACGGACCGCCTCGTCACCGATTCCTGTCTCGCGATCACGATCGCCGGCCATGGCAGCGCCGACCGTCTCGCCGAGGACCGGGAACACGATCTCGCGCTGCTGCATATCTACGGCGCGCGCGGCCTGAAGCCGCTCAGCCTCGGCGGCGGCGCGGCAAAGACGAGTGTCGATGTCATCGGTATCGCTGATCCGCAGAGCCAGGGCGGCGCGGCCGTCGCGTCGAGCCTCAAGGCTGCGCTGGCATCTGTCGGTGGCGGCGATTCCCCGCTCTCACCGCCGCCGGCTGTCGGCTTCTCCGGCAGCGCCGCCATCGACGGCGACGGCAAATTCGCCGGCGTTGCGCTGTTGAAGCCGACGATGGTCGCGGGCCCCGCGACGTCGGTGCCGGCGTCGCAGGCGGTGATGGTCTCCGCGGAGACGGTGCGCGATTTCCTGAAGGCGAACGCCGTCACCGCGAACGGCACGTCCACTGATGCAAAAGCCGCTGTCGTCCGGGTGATCTGCGTGCGCAAGTAACGCTCGTGTCCCGGGCGCGATGCGGCATGAAATGCCGCTTCGCTGAATTGCGACCCATGTCTCACATTCGATGCAAGAAGTTCTGGGCCCCGGCTCAGTGGCGCACCACTGAAGAAGCGCTGCGCTGCGTCCGGGGCACGAGACCTAGCTCAGCCTGAACCTGATCCCGGCATTCGCGAGGCCACCCGAGATCCCGACCGGCGTGCCGTCCGCACGCCAGCAAGCGGCGCCACTCATGGTGCCGTCGTCATGGAAGGCGATACCGTTCATGCCGCCGGCGACTGTCGCGACAGGCTGAACCTTGTGGCCGAGGCTCTCGAGCTTCGCGCGCACGCTCTCCGGCACCTTCTGCTCAACCTCGAGTGCATTGCCCTCGGTCCAGACCCGCGGCGCCTCGACTGCTTGCTGCAAGCTCATACCGTGGTCGATCAGATTGAGCAGCGCCTGCATCGCGCTCGGGAAGATTCGTTTTCCGCCGGGCAAGCCCAGCGCATAGCGCAGCTTTCCATCACGGAGTGCCATCATCGGCGACATCGAGGTCGTCACCCGCTTGCCCGGCGCCAGCGACAGGGCGTGGCCTGGCCGCGGATCGAACAGGTTCATGTAGTTGTTGGCGATGGCGCCGAGGCCCGGGATCATGATCTTGGCGCCGAACAGATTGTTGATGGTCTGCGTGGTCGCAACCACGTTGCCGAACGCGTCAGCCGCCGTCATGTGCGTGGTGTGAGTGCCTTCAAGCTGCGACACGCCGGCGCCCCAGGCCTGCGCCCGCGCCGGATCGATCGCAGCGCGGCGCTCCTCGGCATAGGCCTTCGAGGTCAGCCGCTCCACGGGGACGCAGACATAATCAGGATCGCCGCTGGCCGCGGCACGATCGGCGAATGCGATCTTCAGGACCTCGGCGAGATAGTGGATCGTTTCCGGCGTGCCGAAGCCAAGGCTGCCGATGTCGTAACCCTCCAGGATGTTCAGCATCTGCGCGATATGCACGCCGGAGGCCGCGGGCGGCGGCGGGCCAAAGATGGTCCAGCCGCGATAATCGGCGCGGATCGGCTGCCGTTCGACGGTCTTGTAGCTGGTGAGATCGTTGCGCCGGATAAAGCCGCCAGCCTTTTCCATGTAGTCGACCAGTATGCCGCCAAGCGGCCCCTCGTAAAGCGCGGTCTCGCCGTGATCGGCGATGTAGCGGAGCGTTTCGGCATATTCTGATTGCACCACGCGCTCACCGGCCTTCAACGGCTGTCCATCAGGCAAGTAAATCGCCGTGATCGGCTTGTCCTTGCGCATCTCGGCGGCGCTCTCGGTGATGCATTCGTGCAGATAGGGTGTCGCCGCATAGCCGCGCGCGGCGTGCTTGATCGCGGGCTGCATGACGTCGGCGAGGCTCATGGTGCCGAAGCGGCGCAGCGTCTCGCACCAGGCTTTCAGCGAACCCGGTGTGGCGACAGCCCTTGGGCCGTTGAGATTTTCCTGGCCGACGGTGTCGAACACGTCATGCGCGGAACCCGGCATGGGAGTGTAGCTGGTGTCAAGCATCGCCGCGGGCACAGTGCTCTGCCCGTCGATGAAGCGGTGGCTGCCGTCGGCGAGCCGGATGTGCGCCATGCCGCCGCCGATGATGCCGACCATCATCGGCTCGACCACGGTCAGCGTGAACAGGGTCGCTATCGCGGCGTCGATGGCATTGCCGCCGGCGGCCAGCATCTCCGCGCCGGCGCTGGAGGCCAGTGGATGGTTGCTGACCACCATGCCGCGGCTCGATACCGCGGGCATCTTCTGGCATTCAAAATTCGTCGCCGTCCGGTCGCGCCAGTTTCCGCCCATGCCGCTTGTCCTTTTATTCACGGCAGCGAGCACAGCACACGTACGAGTACGGGTCCAGTAATGGTACGGATTCGCTGGCATTTCCGATTCCGCCATCATCGTTATTGCTGATTCGGACCTCCGCGATCCCCTTTGGATCGGGCCGGCACGTCCTGAGCGAGAAGAGCTCAGCATCGAGATCGATGCACGTTCACGTGGCGTTTCCCTGACCCGAGCACTCCAAAGGATTGATCTTCAATGCACACGATCGCACTGGCCACCCAAAAGGGTGGCAGCGGCAAGAGCACGCTCGCCATCGGCCTCGCGCTGGCAGCCAAGCAGGCCGGCTTCACCGTTCGGCTGATCGAAACCGACCCGCAGGGTACACTGTCCAACTGGCAGCGCCGCCGCACCACCGACGATCTCGTTGTCGAGCCGATCTATCACGCCGCCGACATCGAGCCGCGCCTGAAAATGCTGGCCGAAAGCGGCCTCCAGCTCGCGATCGTCGATACCGCAGCCGGCCTCAGCGCCGCGACCACCGCCGCGATCCGCCATTGCGACCTCTGCCTGATCCCGGCCCGCCCGAGCGTCGCCGACATCGAGGCGACCGTTTCGACGCTGAGCGTCGCGCGTGCCTGGAAGCGGCCTTACAGCTTCGTGCTGAACCAGACTCCGATCCGCGGCCAGCGCATCGACAATGCCGCCAACACCCTCGCCGAGGAAGCAGCGCTGGATCTCGCCGAGGTGCTCGCGCGTCCCCTGATCGTGATGCGCAACGACCATCAGGACTCGCTCGCAAGCGGCCTTGCGGTCAGCGAGTTCGCGCCGAACGGCAAGTCGACCGAGGAGATCCGCGGCCTCTGGCATTGGATCGAGACCCGGCTCGAGCTCGCCGCCACCACCAATGTCTTGATCGACCAGGTCATCGCGGCCGCGGACGGAATGTTGCACGTCGCCGCCGAGCTGGCGGTCGACGAAACCACGACACTGGCGTCCTGAGCGGGGCAATCGCCCAGACGCCAGCCGGCCCTTCGCCATCCGGAAGGGCCTTAGCGACGAAGCAATCCGGCCACCAGCCCGGCCGGATTGCTTCGCTTCGCTTTTTTTGGCAGCCCTATCTCCGCCGTCATTGCTTTCGTAGCCTGGATGGAGCGCAGCGCAATCCGGGACGCCTCCATCCGCTGCACGAGAACCCGGATTGCGCTGCGCTCCATCCGGGCTACGGCACTCCATCATCGCGATGCTGACTCACTTCTGACATTTCGGACACCAGAACGTCGACCGGCCGTTCTGCGTAAAACGCTTCACGATGCCGGCGCAGCGCGGCGTCGTGCATTTCTCGCCCTCGCGGTCATAGACCTTGAACGAGTGCTGAAAATAGCCGAGCTCGCCCGAGGTCTGGCGATGATCGCGCAAGCTGGAGCCGCCGGCCTTGATGGCGTCGTTCAGCACGGTATGGATCGCGCCGACCAGTCGCTTTGCATGGTCCGTCGTCTCGCCCTTCTTGGTCGACAACGTCGCGGCGATCCGGCGCGGCGACAGATGCGAGCGATGCAGGGCTTCGCAGACATAGATGTTGCCGAGCCCGGCGACCACGCGCTGATCGAGCAGCGCGGCTTTCAGGCTCGTGGTCTTGCCGGCGCAGGACCGCGCCAGCATCGCAGCGTCAAATTCGTTGCCGAGCGGCTCGGGGCCGAGCCCGCGCAGCAGCGGCTCCTCGTCGAGCGCACTGCGCGCGATCACTTTCATGTAACCGAAGCGGCGCGGATCGTTGAAGACGATGTCGGCGCCGGAGGACATCCGAAACAGCACGTGGTCGTGCGCGGAGTCCTTGGCTCGCGGATAGTGAAACTCGCCGGGCGCCACCTCGTTGTCCGGCTTGATGACGCGAAACGAGCCCGACATGCCCAGATGCATCAACAGCACGTCGCCGGAGGCGAGATCGGCCATGAGATATTTTGCACGGCGGCCGAGCCCCGTGACGACCTGTCCCTTCAGTCGGGCCACGAAATCCGGCTGGAAGGGAAAGCGCAAATCGGGCCTGCGGGCCTCCGCGACCAGGATTTTTGCACCCTCCATGACAGGCTGAAGGCCGCGGCGGACGGTCTCGACTTCGGGCAATTCGGGCATGGTCAGGCATTCACCTTATGAGGGCGGTGTGATAGCGCCATTGCGGCGGGCGCGCTATGGTCCGCCTCGTGGAGTAGAGTAATGGATCGGCCGGGCGAAACCACGCATTTTGGCTTCAGGGACGTTCCCCTGGGCGACAAGCAGACGCTGGTGAACGATGTGTTTC
Source organism: Bradyrhizobium sp. Ken64 (assembly GCF_055807555.1). Taxonomy (NCBI): domain Bacteria; kingdom Pseudomonadati; phylum Pseudomonadota; class Alphaproteobacteria; order Hyphomicrobiales; family Nitrobacteraceae; genus Bradyrhizobium; species Bradyrhizobium sp. Ken64. The sequence continues at coordinate 8,708 of NZ_JBVVPA010000052.1, forward strand.
ACAGCGTGGCGTCGCGCTATGATTTGATGAACGATTTGATGTCCGGTGGACTGCACCGGGTCTGGAAGGACATCATGATCAGCGCGCTCAACCCGCCCAGAGGCGACCGGCCGTTCGCGCTGCTCGACGTTGCCGGCGGCACCGGCGACATCTCGTTCCGCGCCGCCAAGGCGGCGGGCGCGGGTTTCCATGCCACCGTCTGCGACATCAATTCCGGGATGCTGGAGGTGGGCCGCGAGCGCGCCGCCAAGCGGCATCTCGAGACCCAGGTCGATTTCGTCGAGGGCAATGCCGAAGCGCTTGCTTTCGCCGACCGCAGCTTCGACGCATATACGATCGCTTTCGGCATTCGCAACGTGCCACGGATCGATCTCGCGCTGGCCGAGGCCTATCGCGTGCTCAAGCCAGGCAGCCGCTTCCTCTGTCTGGAATTCTCCACCGTCGAGATGCCCGGGCTGGATCGCCTTTATGACCTGTTCTCGTTCAAGGTGATCCCGCCGCTCGGGCGCATGATCACGGGTGACGCCGAGTCCTACCAATATCTGGTCGAGTCGATCCGCAAGTTCCCAAGACCCAACGCCTTCGCCGATATGATTCGTAATGCCGGCTTCGCCCGCGTGAACTGGCAGATATTGTCCGGCGGCATCGTCGCACTGCATTCGGGCTGGCGTTTGTGATCTCTGCCATAACCCATAGTGCGCGCCTGATGCGCGCCGCGTTCGTATTCGCGCGCGAGGGCGTATTCGGCGCCGTCGATCCCAGCCTGGTGCCGCCGCACGGACAGCTCGCGCTGAAGCTTGCGCGCCTGATCGAACGGCGCGGTCCGAAGCATGGCCCGCGGCTGTCGCGCGCGCTCACCCGGATGGGCCCTGCCTATCTCAAACTCGGACAATTTCTGGCGACGCGCCCCGATGTGGTCGGCGTTGCCATGGCGCGTGATCTGGAAAGCCTTCAGGACCGCCTGCCGCCGTTTTCGCAAGTCGAAGCGGAAGCCGTGATCGCGACCTCGCTGGAACGGCCGCTGACCGACGTGTTCGCGAGCCTTAGTGCGCCGGTCGCAGCCGCCTCGATCGCACAGGTGCATCGCGGCGAAGTCCTGCGCGACGGCATCCGCAAGGCCGTCGCCGTGAAAGTGCTGCGCCCCAACGTGGCCGCACGCTTCCGCCGCGACCTCTCCGACTTCTTCTTCGTCGCATACAAGGCCGAATCCTATTCGTCCGAGGCGCGGCGCCTGCGCCTCATCGAGGTCATCAACACCATGTCGCGCTCGGTCGCGATGGAGATGGACCTGCGCCTCGAGGCTGCGGCGCTGTCGGAGATGGCGGAGAACACGCGCAACGATCCTGATTTCCGCGTGCCTGATGTCGACTGGGACCGCACCACGCACAACGTGCTGACGATGGAGTGGATCGACGGCATCGCGCTGAACGATCACAAGCGCCTGGCAGAGTCGCAGGTCGACCTGCCCGATCTCGGCCGCAAGGTGATTCAGAGCTTCCTGCGCCACGCGCTGCGCGATGGCTTCTTCCATGCCGACATGCACCCGGGCAATCTGTTCCTGGATGACGCGGGCCGTCTTGTCGCGGTTGATTTCGGCATCATGGGCCGGCTCGGCATGAAGGAGCGGCGCTTTCTCGCCGAAATCCTGCTCGGCTTCATCACCCGCGACTATCGTCGTGTCGCGGAAGTGCATTTCGAGGCCGGCTATGTGCCCGCGCATCACTCAGTCGAGAACTTCGCGCAAGCGATCCGCGCCATCGGCGAGCCCATTCACAACCGCACGGCGGAAGAGATCTCGATGGCGCGGCTGCTGACGCTGCTGCTCGAGGTCACCGGCCTGTTCGACATGACCACGCGGCCCGAGCTGATCCTGCTGCAGAAGACCATGGTGGTGGTCGAGGGCGTGGCACGCGGCTTCGATCCCAAGCTCGACATCTGGAAGGTCGCCGACCCCGTGGTGCGGGAATGGATCGAGCGCAACCTCGGTCCGATCGGCCGGGTCCAGGGCGCGATCTCCGGCACCGGTGATCTCGCGCGCATCCTGATGCGTCTGCCTGATATCGCCGAGCGCTCGGTTGCGGTGCTCGAACAGCTGGAGACCATGACCCGGGAGGGCATCCGGCTGTCGCCGGAGAGCATCGCGGCGATGGGCCGCAGCGAGGGCCGCAAGAACCGTTGGCGCACCGTGGCGCTCTGGATCATCGCCGCGACCTTCATCGGCATCCTGATCGCCGTCCGGAATCTGTGATTGCAGTGCAATCATACGAATGATAGCATCGCTATCATTTGTGTTGGAGGGCCATCATGGCGAGCCTGACCATTCGCAAGCTCGATGAAGGCATCAAAACTTACCTCAGGCTGCGTTCGGCCAAGAACCGCAGGTCGGTCGAGGAAGAGGTCCGGGTCATCCTCGGGGAGTTGATCGAAGGCCGTGAGGAGCCGCTGACGCCGTTCACGGCGCCGCCCGCGACCACCACCGCCGCGATACCCCAACGCACCGGTACCGTTTCAGAAGCCAGCGTCACCCTGATCATCGGCGGCGGGATCGCGGCCTACAAATCGCTCGACCTGATCCGACGGCTCAAGGAGCGACGGATCGAGGTGCGCTGTGTGCTGACCAAGGCGGCGCAGCAATTCGTCACGCCGCTGGCCGTGAGCGCGCTCTCGCATGAGCGCGTCTACACTGACCTGTTCGATCCCCAGAGCGAGTTCGACGCCGGTCATATCCGGCTCGCGCGCGAGTGCGACCTGATCGTGGTGGCGCCTGCGACCGCGGATTTGATGGCCAAGATGGCGAACGGCCATGCCGACGATCTCGCCAGTGCTATCCTGCTCGCGACCAACCGCAAGGTCCTGCTTGCGCCGGCGATGAATCCGCTGATGTGGAACAACGCGGCGACACGGCGCAATGTCGCGCAGCTTCAGCGCGACGGCATCATGCTGATCGGGCCGAATTCCGGGGAGATGGCGGAAGCAGGTGAAGCCGGCATCGGCCGCATGTCCGAGGCGATCGAGATTGCGACCGCCGCCGAGCGCCTGCTGCGGCCGCCGATGCCGCGCCCCCTCGCCGGCAAGCGCGTGCTGATCACTGCGGGTCCAACCCACGAGCCGATCGATCCGGTGCGCTACATCGCCAACCGGTCCTCCGGCAAGCAGGGCTTTGCGATCGCTGCCGCCGCACAGGCCGCAGGCGCCGAGGTGATCCTGGTCAGCGGCCCGGTCGAGCTTGGCGATCCCCAGGGCGTGACGGTTAAGCATGTGGAATCGGCAAGGCAGATGCTGGAACAGGTGCAGGCGGCGCTTCCCGCCGACATCGCGATCTTCGCCGCCGCCGTCGCCGACTGGCGCGTCGTCAACGAAGGCGAGCAGAAGCTGAAGAAGAGTTCGGCCGGCATGCCGCCGCTCCAGCTGGTCGAGAACCCCGATATCCTCGCGACGATCTCGAAACTGACCGACCAGCGTCCGCCACTGGTGATCGGCTTTGCCGCCGAGACCGAGCACCTCATCGACAACGCCAAGTCGAAGCTTGCCCGCAAGGGCTGCGACTGGATTGTCGCCAACGACGTCTCCCCCGCAACCGGCGTGATGGGCGGGGACCGCAACACCGTGCACCTCATCAGCCGCAAGGGCGGTGAGAAGAACGATGAGAAGGATGGCGAGATTGCAGTTGATTCCTGGCCGGCGATGACCAAGGAACAGGTCGCCATCGAACTGGTCGCGCATATCGCAAAGAGCGTGACCGGCAAATCCCGGGAGCCCGCATCTTGAGCAGCAAAGTCATCGTCGAACTGCAACGCCTGCCCCATGCGGAAGGGCTGCCGCTGCCGGCCTACCAGACCGATGATGCCGCCGGTCTCGACCTGATGGCGGCAGTGCCCGAGAACGAGCCGCTGACGCTCGCGCCCGGCCACTACGCGCTGGTGCCGACGGGCCTCGCGATCGCACTGCCGCCCGGGTACGAGGCGCAGGTGCGGCCGCGTTCGGGGCTTGCGGCCAAGCACGGCGTCACCGTGCTGAACTCACCGGGCACGATCGACGCGGACTATCGCGGCGAGATCAAGGTGATCCTGATCAACCACGGCCAGACCGCCTTCGTGGTCAAGCGCGGCGAGCGCATCGCGCAGATGGTGATCGCGCCAATGGTGCAGGCCGCGCTGGTTCCCGTGGCGACCCTGTCCGCGACCGACCGCGGCGCCGGCGGATTCGGCTCGACCGGCCGCTAGCCGAGCTGAGCGTTGGGTGTACCTCTCCCGCCTGCGCGAGAGGTCGCGCCGAAGGCGCGGGTGAGGGTTCTACCCTCTGGGGAATTGTCCCGTTGCCGAGAAACCCTCTCCCCGACCCTCCCCCGCAAGCGAGGGAGGGAGCGCACCGGCTTCGGGGGCAAGCAATCCGACACGCTAGCGCACGGCAATTTCCGCCGAACCACCCGAGGAACTACGTGAACTGGAACACCGCGCCCCGCATTTTTTTGGGACCGCCTTTGCGTTCACGATCTGGACTCTTACCGGTGGAGTCACGGTGAGGGTATTGTCGTTTGATTCGCGCGCGACGGGGGTCGCCGCGCGCAAATTCGTGCGATCTTGGGGCAACTATGTCAGGCGTGATCGTGTCGATGCGTCGGACGCTGCTGTCGTGCACATCGCTCGTGCGCAACGGCTTGTTGGGAAGCGCTCTCGCCGCCACCTCAGGCGCCGCGCGGGCGCAGATTTCCGACGATGTCGTCAAGATCGGCGTGCTCACG
>NZ_JBVVPA010000053.1:0-11849 GCF_055807555.1 Bradyrhizobium sp. Ken64
TTGGGGTCACCGCTCTCCAGGCAATGCAAAACTCTCCCGGCGGGAGCAAAACATTCTCAAGCTCTGAGGAGACCGCGAAGCGGTCGTCTCGAAGGACGAGGCGGGCGCTCAGGCCGCGTCGCGTTGGGACGGTTTGACCGGCGCGTCGAACAGAATCCGTTCGATGGGGTGCGGGCGGCCGAACAGATAGCCTTGCGCGAAATTGACGCCGAGCGCCTTCAGCCGCTCGTACTCCTCGCGGGTCTCGACGCCTTCGGCGGTGACCGACATGTCCAGCCCGCGCGCCAGCGTCACGATCGAGGAGATGATGGCGGAGCTGCGCGGCTGATGCGTGAGGTTGCGGATGAACGATTTGTCGATCTTGATCTTGTCGAACGGGAACGCGGTCAGATAGCTGAGCGACGAATAGCCGGTGCCGAAATCGTCCAGTGCGAGCGCGATGCCGATGCTCTTCAGCCGCTCCATGAAGGCGTGGTTCTCGACGCCACGTTCCAGCAGCACGGATTCCGTGATCTCGATCTCCAGCCGCTGCGGCGGCAACCCGGAATCCGCGAGCGCCGCGCTGATCATCTCGAACAGCTCGGCCTCCTTGAACTGGATCGGCGACAGGTTGACGGCGACCGCGAGGTCGGACGGCCAGCCGGCCGCGTCCGCGCAGGCGCGCCGCAACACGAACTCGCCGAGCGGCACGATCAGCCCGGTCTCCTCCGCAAGCGGGATGAACTGGTCCGGCGCAATCAAGCCGCGCGTCGGATGCCGCCAGCGCACCAACGCCTCGAAGCCGCGCCGCGCGCCGCTGAGGGCGTCGACAAACGGCTGGTAGTGCACCTCGAGCTGGCATCGCGCGATGGCGTCGCGCAGATCGCCTTCCAGCGTGCTGCGCGCCTCGAGCTCGGCCGACATCGCCTTGTCGTAGATGGTGAAGCAGTTGCGGCCCGACGATTTCGAGCGGTAGAGCGCAAGGTCGGCCTTCTTCAGCAGCTGCTCCTGATCGCTGCCGTGATCGGGCGCGATCGCAATGCCGATGCTGGTGCCGATCTCGACGCGGTGTCCGGGAAGAAGGAACGGCTCGGCCACGAGCTTGGCGATCCGCCCCGCCAGCTCGGTTGAGCAGACGCGCTGATCCTCGCAAGCTTCCTGGATGACGGCGAATTCGTCGCCGCCGAGTCGGGCCAGCACGTCGCTGGGGCGCAGCGCCGATTTCAGCCGCTGTGCGACCTGACGCAGCAGCACATCGCCGGCACCGTGACCGAGCGAGTCGTTGACGTTCTTGAAGCGGTCGAGGTCGAGCATCAGGATCGAGAAGGTCGGACCGCCGTCCTTCAAACGGCCATTGAGCTCGTCGAGCCGGGCAAGGAAGAAGGCGCGGTTCGGCAATCCGGTCAGGATGTCGGTCTGGGCGAGTTCGAGCACCCGCCGGTTCGCCAGCGACAGCCGCTGCGAATTGCGGCTTGCGAGCACGAGATAGGTCGAAAGCGACAGCGTCAGCAGCATGCCGACGATCAGCACCGCGCCCGCGCGATCGTAGGTCGTCTCCAGCGGACCGCCGGCAGCCGGAACCGCCCGCACCTGCCAATCCATGTCGCCGATCTTGAGATTACCCGACCAGTGCAGGGTCCGCGCGACGTCTCGCATCGACTGCGGCGCGATGGCGGCCGACGAATAATCCGGCAGCATGTCCTCCAGGCCGACGATCTGCCCCGTATACGGCGGATAGACGTTCACGCTGACCGCGGGGCTTGCTCCGGTGGTCACGCGAATGGACTGGATCAGCAGCGGCAGGTCGAAGACGCCGACGACGAAGCCGGCGAGATTGCGGCGCCGGTCCACGACCGTGTCGCGCGACGTTCCCTTGGCGTAGACGGGAATGGCGACGAGTACGTCGGGCAATCGGCCGCCCGCCTTCGGCTCGTAGAGGTGGGTGCGAATGGCCGAGACGCGGTCGGTGTCGCGCGCGCGCTCGAGGACCGCGCGGCGCTCCGGAACGGTCGCGTAGTCCATGCCGTAGACCGGAGACGTCTTCGGCTGGGTCGAGTAGAGCACCGGAAAATATTCGTCGGTCTGCGGCGCGGTCGCGAACGCATCGCCCTGGAGCGACTTGATGCGATAGCCGGACACGCCATCCGTGATTGCCGCGGCCTCGTATTCGGCGCGCTCCTTGCGGTTCACGCGCGGGACCCAGGAGATGCGCAGCATGCCGGGATGGCGCTCGAACAGGCGGGCGCTGAAGGTCTCGAATTCGCTGCGGGTGATCTCCTGGTTGGTCGATTCGAACAGCGTGCGCAGCGCGACGAGCCTGGAGATGTACTCGCCCATGCCGTTCTGCATGACGATCACTTCGGTCTCGGCCGCGTTCTCGAACTCGATCTTGTTGACGCGGCCTTCCCATCGCGCCACGGCGGCCGCAGCCACCACCGAGAACAAAAGACCGATTCCGACCGCAACGAGCGCAGGACGATAGAGCCCGAGCAGCGGCGCGGCACGCCACCATCCGGTCATACGCCTCCGATCCTGATCGTTCTGATCCCGACCGCCCATTCCAGAAACCGCCGTCCCCTCTTCCCGATCGACCGAACCTCTGGTTGAGCCGCCGGAGCCACTATCGGAACAGGACCGCGGTTAAGAACTGCACAATTTCAGAACACGGCTGTTCCGCATGACCTGCCTTAGTTAATGAAATGCAGGATGATGCGGACTTTGTCGCAATAAGTTGCCGGTTTTCCCCGGAGTAGTACGGAGCAGCCGATACATCGCCGATTCATCCTGCGGAGATAGCTTTCCCGAAACCACTCCCCGCACCCGGCAAGACTTTTCCTGATGTATCGATCTCGATCTGCGACATGCCTCGTCACGACCGTCGTCCTCCTGGCAGCAACCATGCTCCCGGCGAAAGCCGACGAGATCGGCGTCAGCGAGGATGCGATCCTGTTCGGCCAGGCCGCAGCGCTCGAAGGTCCCTCCTCCGCACTCGGGCAGCGGATGCGGCAGGGCATCGTCGCAGCCTTCACCGAGGTCAACGCCAAGGGCGGCGTCCACGGCCGCAAGCTCCAGCTCATCAGCCGCGACGACGGCTACGATCCGGACCGCTCGGCGGCGCAGACGCTGCGGCTGATCGAGGAGGACAAGGTGTTCGCGTTGATCGGCGCGGTGGGCACGCCGACCGCGGTGGCGACCATACCGATCACCAGCGCGAGGAACGTGCCCTTCATCGGTCCGTTCAGCGGCGCTGAATTCTTGCGCGACCTCGAGCTTGCGAACGTGGTCAACATCCGTGCGAGCTATGGCGCCGAGGCCGAGGCATGGGTCAAGCACCTCACGGAGGATCGCCATTTCACCCGCATCGCCATTTTCTACCAGGACGATTCCTTCGGGCGCGACGGTCTTTCCGGCGTGAAGCGCGCGCTTGCCAAACGCGGCCTCGAGCTCGCCGCCGAAGGCACCTTCGAGCGCAACACCCGCGCGGTCGCTTCGGCCTGGCGCACGATCAAGCGCGTCGAACCCGAGGCAATCGTCATGGTCGGGACCTACGGTCCCTGCGCGGAGTTCATCAAGCTCGCGCACCGCAGCGGCGCTCGTCCGACCTTCGTCAACATCTCCTTCGTCGGCGCCGTGGCGCTCGCCCGGGAGCTCGGCCCCGAGGGCGAAGGCGTCGTCGTCTCTCAGGTCGTGCCGTTTCCCTGGGACCGCTCGCTCAAGCTGGTCGCCGACTACCAGGCGGCGCAGACGGCGTTCGACCCGGCGCTGACGCCGAATTTCGTGTCGCTCGAAGGCTATATCGCCGGCCGTCTCGCGGCCGCGGCGCTGGAACAAGCCGGACCGCAACCGACGCGCGCGGGCCTGCTGCGCGCCATCAACGATGTCGGCCGCTTCGACATCAGCGGCAGCACCATCACGGTCGGCATGCGCATGCTCGACGCGCCACCAAAAGTGTTTTTGACGGTGATCCAGAAGGACGGGACGTTCAAAGCGGTGGACCGGCTGTAGAGCCGGATCACGGCCGGCGCGTCCAGCGCTCGGCGTTGACGGCGCCTTGCGGGAACTCGCCTTTGACGATCGCTTCGACCTGGCGCACGGTTTCCAGCGACTGATATTCGATCGCCTGCGGCGTCAGTCCGCCGACATGGGGCGTGGCGATGACGTTGGGAAGCTTCGCGAGCTCAGGACTTGGCATCTGGTCGGGCGCGCGGCCGACATCCATCGCGGCACCCGCGATACGATTCTCGAGCAACGCCTTCGCCAGCGCCGCTTCATCGACGAGGTTGCCGCGCGAGAGATTGATGAAGGCCGCATGCTTCTGCATCCGCGCCAGCGCCGCCTCGCCGATCAGATTTTCGGTCTGCTCGTTGGCGATGGCAAGGCAGACGACATAGTCGGACGCGGCGAGGAGCTCGTCGAGGCTGACCTGGCGGACGGCGCTGTCGCTCACGGTCGCAAACGGATCTGCGACCAGCACCTCCATGCGCATCACCTTGGCGATGTCGGCGAGGTAACGCCCGATGCTGCCATAGCCGATGATGCCGATCTTGCTGCCGGCGAGCTGACGGCCCATCCGCGCTTCCGGCTTGCGGCCGGCGTGGTAGTCGGCCGTCGCCCGGGACACGCCGCGGGAAAGATCGACCATGAAGCCGAGCGCGAGCTCGGCGACCGCCTGCACGAAGCCGGGCCCGGCGCGGGTCACGAGCACGCCGGCGTTCGAGGCGGCCTCGACATCGACATTGCGGATGTCGACGGCGCAACGCACGAAGGCGCGCAGACGCGGCAGTTGCGCAAAGATCTCGCCGCGTCCCTCGGTCATGCGATCGGCCACGATGATGTCGACATCTTGCGCAGCGCGCACGAGGCTGGCTGAGACCAGCGTCTCTTCGCTCTCGTGCAGGATCACCTCGGCGGCCGCGCGCAAACCGTTCAGGCTGCGATCACCGTAGTAATTGCGGCGCATCTCCGGCGTGTGGGCCAGCAGGACTTTCACGGCAACACTCCCTCAGTAGCCGAACGCGCGCGGCAATGCCGTGCTGAGCCATGGCACGAACGCGATCACGAGCAGGCAAAGGAACAACAGGCCGAGATAGCCCATGATCGGTTTCACAGTCTGCTCGATCGGCACGTTGCCGATCAGGCAGGCGCCGTAAAGCCCGAGCCCAAGCGGCGGCGCGAACAGGCCGATGCCCATCGCGATCACGAGCACCACGCCGAAATGCAGGGGATCAATGCCGAGCTGCACGGCCACCGGCAGCAGCAACGGCCCGAAGATGATCAGCGCGGCCGCGCCCTCCAGCACCGAGCCCATCACGATCAGCACGCCGATCGCGAGCAGGATGAACAGCCAGGTGCCGCTGGTCTTGGACAATCCCAGCATGAAATCGCCGACCGCATGCGGCACTTGCTGTAAGGTCAGCGTGAACGCCAGCGATTGCGCTGCGGCAACGATGAACAGCACGAGCCCCGCGCGCGTCGCCCCCTGCACAAAACTGTGCGCGGCCGATGTAAAGCTGAGTTCGCGGAACACGACACTGCCGACGACGAGCGCATAGGCCACCGCGAAGGCGGATATCTCGGTCGCGGTGGCAAAGCCGCTCTTGAAGCCGAAGAAGATCATGAAGATCAGCCCGAACGAGGCGATCGCGCCGCTCCACAGCCCCGACACCGGCATCTGCGGCGCGACCTCCTCGGCATCAGCCGCAGTCTCAGCCGGAGTCTTGCCGAAGATGATCGAGACGGCGATCAAGGCCAGCGCCATCAGCGCCGCCGGCAACAGCCCTGCGACGAACAGGCCGCCGATCGACAGGTTCGCGACGAAGCCCAGGATGATCAAATTGATGCAGGGCGGAATGGTCTCCGCCATCACGGCGGAGGCCGCGAGCAGCGCCACCGCGCCGCCCGGATTCTGCTTGGAGCGGCGCGCGGCCGGAATCAGCACCGAGCCGACCGCCGCGACATCGGCCATCTTCGAACCGGAGATGCCGGAGAACAGCACCATTGACGCCACCATCACGACGTTCAAACCGCCGCGCATGCGCCCGACCCCGCGCTGCAACAGCTCAATCAGCCGCACCGACATCCCGTTGGCTTCCATGAGGTAGCCGACGAGAATGAAGAAGGGAATCGCGAGCAGCACGAAATTGTCGATGCCGCGCGCCATTTGCTGCGCGAAGATGACGCCGGGCAGCGCGCCCTCGACCCAGATGAAGATCAGCGCGGCCAGCGCCAGCGCAAAGCCGATCGGCAACCCGCCGACCAACGTCGCGAAGAAACCGATCAGCATCAGCGTGCCCGCCGAGGGCACCGTGGCGGGCGACAGATAATCCCAGGCGAGATAGAGGCCGGTCACGACGGCAACCGCAACGAGACCTCTGACGATATCGGGAAGCGGCCTGGCGCAGAGCTGGTCGATCGCAAACACCGTCATGAACAGCGCGCCGGCGCCCATCGGGTAGAAGGTCAGCTCCAGCGGCAGGCCCGACCCGGTGGTCTGCCCCGCCGTCAGCGAGCCGAGCTTGATGGCATTGTAGGCGACATAGGCCGAAATCAGCACCACCAGCAATGCACTGGCCGCATCGACCAGCGCGCGCAGCCGGACTGGCGCCAGATCGCGGAAGAAGGAGACGCCGACATTCTCGCCGCGCGCGAGCGCGCTCGCCGCGCCGAAGAAGGCCGAGCCGACCATCAGGCCGCGCGCCACGTCATCGGACCACTCCACCGGCGCGTTGAAGCAGAAGCGCAGCACCACGGAACCGCAGACGACGACCAGATCCGCGGCCAGCAAAACGGCCGCGACCGCGTCGCTGACGCGAAGCAGCAGGGCGATGCTCCCGTGGCGGCCGCCCGAGAGAGGTACGGCAGCTGTCATTGCCACGTCAGGCCTGCGTGGCGCGGATGATGCCAATGACGGCCTTGGAGTCCGGCCGCGCCTTGATGAAGTTCTCGATTTGCGGCGCGACGCGCTTCTTGAACGCCTCGCGGTCGCATTCGGCCACCGTCACGCCCTTTTCGGTCAGAGCCGACAGCGCCTCCTTCTCAACGGCGAGCCCGTGGGTCCGCGTGTCGGCCGCGGCCTTCTTCGCGGCATCGAGAAAACCCTCGCGCAGCTTCGGATCCATGCGGTTGTAGGTCGCGTCGCTGAAATAGATCGCGAGCGGCGAGAAATTGTGCTGCGTGAGTGCATAGAATTTCGCCGTTTCGAAGAACTTGCTGGCCAGGATGGTCGGCGGATCGTGCTCCAGCCCGTCCAGCACGCCGGCCTGCAATGCCGTGTAGATTTCGCCGAACGCCAGCGGCGTCGCGGCGGCTCCCATCAGGCGCAGGCATTCCGTGATGACGGGATTTGGCAGCGTGCGGATCTTGAGACCGGCGAGATCTTCCGGCGTCTTCACCGGCTTCCGCGCCAGCACGCTGCGCGAGCCGAAATTATAGGCCCAGGCGATGATGCGGATGTTGCTGCCCTTGAGCAGCGCGTCCTCGATCGGCTTGGCGGCGCCCGAATCGAACGCTTTGGTCTGCTGCGGGAAGCTCGAGAACAGGAAGCCGAGATCGAAGGTCCCGACCAGCGGCACCAGATTGGCCGAGATCGACGAGCCCGACACCATGAGGTCGATGACGCCGAGCTTCACCGAGTTGATGACATCGATTTCCTGACCCAATTGGTTGTCGGGAAAGAACGCGACCTCGACCTGCTCACCGAGGCCGTTCGCCTTCAGGCTCTTCACGAGATTGTCGTAATAGACGCGGCCGTTGGCGAATTTGGGATCGTTCGGCAGCGAGGAGGAGCATTTCAGCTTCAAAGTCGCGGCTTCGGCGCGGCCGATGAGTGCGGGGGAAAACACGAGGCCGGCGGCAAGTCCCGTCGACGACTTGATGAACGCGCGACGGTTCACGGGCACGATGGACATGGTGCGGTCTCTCCCCGATTATTGTTTTTCGAGCGACGGTCGTTGCCACAGCCCGTTGCGCGGACTGTATGGCCAAAGCGACGCCGCAGGCAAGGCTTGCGGCCGGTCGTCGCAAAGCGGCATGTCGCGAACATCGACGACTTCAGCGCGCGGCGAAACAACCGTGTTTTTTGCGGGATTCTCGCCCAGACCTGCATCGGGCCGATTGTGCGCGAGGATGCTTTCGCGCGACATCGGCGATCAATCCAATTGGCGCATGGATCAATGCGCGATTCACATGGATGGCTCCAGAACGATGCCGCACCAGCTCTGGCAGACCCCCTGCCCCTTTTTGCCGCAGCTCAACGTGATCCAGTGCACAGACGGACGCATGGCGGCCACCTAGAAAAGGTGACATTATCGCGCGCATTGCCGATGGAGGTGACACCATGCGCCGTCCAATTCTTCGCAATTTGTTTCTAGCATCCGGTCTTCTCGCGCTCACGCAATTGACGATTCCGACGGAGGCCGCGGCCGAAGCGCGGCTCGCACTCGTGATCGGTCAATCGGCCTATCGCACCGTGCCAGAACTGCCCAACGCGGCCAACGACGCCAAGGGCATGACGGAACTGCTCGGCAATGCCGGCTTCACCGTCACCACGGCATCCAATCTGGCGCAGAACGATATGCGTCAGGCGATCTCGGATTTCGCCGGCAAGGTCAGCGCCAGCGGCGCCGACACTGTCGCGCTGGTGTTCTATGCCGGCCACGGCCTCCAGATCGACGGCGAGAACTATCTCGTTCCCGTCGATCTCGACCCCAAGCGCGAAGCCGACATTCCGCTGCAGGGTGTGCGGCTCAACGACCTGCTTAACACGCTCGGCGCGCTGCCGACACGAGCCCGCATCTTCATGCTCGATGCCTGCCGCAACAATCCGTTCCCGGCGCTGAGCGGCGCCGGACACGGGCTTGCGATCGTCGACACCAAGGCCGGCGCGCCGGGCTCCTTCATTTCCTATTCGACCTCGCCGGGCTCCGAAGCCGAGGATGGCTCCGGCATCGACAGTCCCTACACCACCGCGGCGCTGACCGTCGCCAAGCAGCCCAATCTGCCGATCGAGGAAGTGTTCAAGCGCATTCGCGTCGCCGTGGCGCAATCGACCGACGGACGCCAGATCCCCTGGGAAAGCTCGTCGCTGACGACCGACTTTAAGTTCTTCGGGGGCGACAGCAGCGCTCAGACTGCGGTTCCTGGCGCATCCTCCATGGCACTTGCCGGCGGCACGCGCAGCCTCGAGGACTGGCGCAAGGATTTGCAGGGCAAGCCGGCCATGGTCGCCTATGAGATGGTGATCACCGACGACACCGTGCCTGCGTATCAGGCCTATATCGAGTTGTATGCTCAGGATACACGTACGCCGCGGCTGCGCACGATCATGGAACGCCGGCGCCAGATGCTGGCGTGGGAGCGCGCCACCGCGATCAACACCCGCGCCTCGTTCGAGGCGTATCTGGCGAACTGGGACAACAGCGACCTGGCTGCGACCGCACGCAGGCTGCTGCTCCGCGTGCAGAACCGCAACTACGTCTTGCCGGTCGCCGCGGCTGCGACTCCTGCCCCGATCGCCGTCGCGCTGGCCCCGACCTGCCCCTGCTCGACACCCACAGCGCCGGCCTCGCCGGTCAACCCGACAATCGCGCCCGTGATCAAGAAGCGCGTCGACGACACGCCGCCGAAGCGCAAGGTGGTCGACACGCCGCCCAGGCAGCGCCGGCCGCCGCCTGATGAGGTGATCTACGAGCGCGCGCCGCCACCGGATCGCGGCCCGCCGCCCGGTGCCATCATGCAAGGCATCGGCATCGGTGTCGGGATTGGCATGGGAATGGGTGGCGGCCGCGGCGGCGACTATCACAACGACCGCGGCCGGTACTGAGGCTTCCGTCCACGTCGAAAGAGATGTCCGCAAGCCCATGGCTTGCGGACATTTCTGTTGATGCGGCTCCCGTGCCCCGGACGCAGCGCAGCGCTCTTCGGCGGTGCGCTGCAGAGCCGGGGCCCATGCAACAGCGAAGCGTGCAGCATCCTGGGTCCGGCTCTGCGCAGCAACGCTACGGGCTGCAGCGCGTCCGGGACACGAGAGAGTTCCCCCGTCCGCCGCCTTCCGATCCGGAATTGCTGTAGTCTAACCGACTGACGAAGGCCTTCCGGGGATTCCACATCAATGCCGCACGACGCTCACGCCAAGCCAGCTTGGCCGCTGTTTCGCTCACTCGCGTCCTATTCCCTCCAGGGCGACCTGATGGCGGGCCTGACGCTGGCTGCGATCGCGATACCCGAGCAGATGGCCACGGCGCGGCTCGGCGGCTTCGCGCCGCAGATCGGCTTCTTCGCCTTCATGGCAGGGTCGCTCGGCTTTGCGATGCTCGGCGGCAACCGCTTCCTGTCCTGCGGCGCCGATTCCACGATCACGCCGATCTTCGCCGGCGGACTGGCGGCGCTGGCCGCCGCCGGCTCGCCTGAGTATCAGGGGCTCGCGATCGCGCTGGCGCTGATGGTCGGCGCGATGATGCTGGCCGGAGGCGCCTTCCGCCTTGGCGGCATCGCCAATCTCTTGTCCGTGCCCGTCATGGTCGGCTTCCTCGCCGGCATCTCCGTCCACATCATCGTCTCGCAATTGCCGGGCGTGCTGGGTCTGGACTCGCCGGGCGGGCCGACGCTCGATCGCATCGGTGTGCTCGCAAGCGAGCTCGGCCGCACCAATCCCTTCACGCTGTGCATCGGCCTCGGTGTGCTGGCCGTGGTCTTCGTCGCCGAGAAGGTCAGCGCAAAAATCCCGGGCGCGCTGATCGGGCTCGTCGCCGCGACCCTGGCCACGATCGTGCTCGGCCTCGAAAGCAAGGGCGTCAATGTCGTAGGCGCCGTGCCGGGAACGCTGCCACGGCCGACCTTCCCCGAGCTTGCACCGGAGCAATGGATCCGCCTCGTGCCGCTCGCGTTCGTGATCACGGTCGTGGTGATGGTGCAGACTGCGGCGACGACGCGCTCGTTCCCGTCCGATCCCGACAAGCCGGCCGATGTCGATCGCGATTTTCTCGGCGCGGGCGTAGGCTGCGTGCTGTCGGGCCTGTTCGGCGCGTTTCCGGTCAATGCCAGCCCGCCGCGGACGGGCATCGTCGCCGAGACCGGCGGACAATCGCAGCTCGCGGGCCTCGCCGCCGCTGCGATCGTGCTGGCGCTGCTCGCGTTTGGAACGGGATTGCTGCAGCACGTTCCGGACGCAGCCCTCGGCGGCATCCTGCTGTTCGTCGCGTTGCGCATCATCCGCGTGAAGCAGATCGTCACGATCTTTCGCCAATCCCCGAGCGAATTCCTGCTGATCGCTGCCACCGCCGCGCTGATCGTCGTGCTGCCGATCCAGCAGGGTGCGTTCCTCGGCATCATGCTGTCGCTGCTGCACGGCATCTGGAGCACGACGCGCGCGCGGCTGGTCGAGTTCGAGCGCGTGCCGGGCACCACAATCTGGTGGCCGGCGCATCCTCACATCGCCGGCGAGCGGATCGCCGGCGTCGCCGTAATCGGACTGCAGGCGCCGCTGTCCTTCCTCAACGCGCCCGGCTTTCGCAGCGACGTGACCAAGGTGCTCGGCACGACGCCCCCGCAGCTGCTGGTGCTGGAGGCGAGCGGCATGGTCGAGATCGACTTCACCGCCGCGCAGATCCTGCTTGACGTGTTCAGGGCATGCAGCGAACAGGGCGTCACGGTCGCGTTGGCCCGGCTGGAATCGGTGCGTGCGCAGGACGCGTTCGAGCGGTTCAAACTGTTCGAGGCGCTGCCCCGGGAGCACGTCTTCCACAGCGTCGACGAGGCCGTGCGCAAGCTGGTGAGATAGTCCTGCTACGCACTCGATCCTCATCCTGAGAGGGTGAGAATCTTTCGTCTAAACGGGCATTTGCCGTAGCCGCTTTGCTATGATTCGATGACGG
>NZ_JBVVPA010000054.1:0-11785 GCF_055807555.1 Bradyrhizobium sp. Ken64
GTGGCGATGTATATCGTGCTCGGCGTGCTCTATGAGAGCCTCGCCCATCCGCTCACGATCATCTCGACGCTGCCCTCGGCGGGCCTCGGCGCGCTGCTGGCCTTGCAGCTCACCAACACGCCGCTGACGGTGATCGCCTTCGTCGGCATCATCCTGTTGATCGGCATCGTCAAGAAGAACGGCATCATGATGGTGGATTTCGCGCTCGATGCCGAGCGCCAGCGCGGCCTGTCGTCGGCGGAGGCGATCTTCGAGGCCTGCCAGGCGCGCTTCCGCCCGATCCTGATGACGACGATGGCGGCGTTGTTCGCCGGCATTCCGCTGGTTGTTGCGACCGGCCCCGGCACGGAACTGCGCCGCCCGCTCGGCATCACCATCATTGGCGGGTTGTTCGTCTCGCAGATCCTGACGCTCTACACCACGCCCGTGATCTACCTGCTGATCGACCGTCTGCGCCGCCGCCGCGAGCCGCGCCCGCTGGCTGCGCCGGCGGAATAGGCGGGTTGTTGAACCGCCCTGCAAAGCGTATAGCGGCGACCATGTCGAACCCCACCGCCGCCGCGCCGGCCGATCCGATCCCCGAATGCCCGCACTGCCAGAAGCCGATGCCGCTGTGCATCTGCGACAGCGTCACGCCCATCAAGAACCGGCTCTCGCTCCTGATCCTTCAGCATCCGCAGGAGCAGGACAGGGCGCTCGGCACCGCCCGGCTGCTTGCGAAGCATTTCGCCGGTGCCACGCTGCGGGTCGGCCTGTCCTGGCCGAGCCTGTCCAAGGCACTGGGGCAACCGATCGAGAACGCCTCGCACTGGGCCGTGCTCTATCTCGGCTCGGCGCACGCCACCGATCTCGAGGCCGAGGGCGAAATCCTGGCCCTCAACCGCAAGGGCGAGGTCGCGGACAACCAGCGCGCGCGCCTTGGCAAGCTCGAAGGTGTGGTGCTGCTCGACGGCACATGGAGCCAGGCCAAGGCCCTGTGGTGGCGTAACCCGTGGATGCTGAAATGCCAGCGCGTCATCCTCAACCCGGCCGCCCCATCGCGCTACGGGCGCCTGCGCAAGGAGCCTCGGAAGGACGGACTGTCGACCATCGAGGCCGCAGCGACGATCCTCTCAGCTCTGGAGAAGCGCCCGGACATCGCTGAGACGCTGAATGCCAGTTTTGAACGGATGTTGACCCGCTATCGCGAGGTCCAGACCGAGATGCCCGAATTGGCGCCGAAGCCGCCGGTGAAGGACCGCCGGCGCGGTGTCCGGCGGGGCAAGCGAGCCTGAGTCCGGTCCTGAGTCCGGTCCGGATCATCCGTACGGCCGATTGTCCCGCGAGAGGCGGGCGGATAGAGACCATCGGCCAACAGGCCGCGGTCTGCTATCCTGTCGCACCATCGGAACGCCGGAAGCGGAAGGGGCCGTCGCATTCAGCTTGCAGCCAAGGAGATCCTTGCCCAGGCGGCGCGGTTCGATCGTTGGGGCACGCTTGCCCTGATGGACATTTCGCTGCGCTACCGGCGCACCGTGATCGGCCCGCTCTGGATCACGCTGACGCTCGCGGCGACCATTGCCAGCGTCGGCACGGTCTATGCGGCACTGTTCAGACAGGACGTCGCGAGCTTTCTGCCGCCGTTTGCCGTCGGCCTGATCGTCTGGACGCTGATCGCGACGACGCTCCAGGAAGGTTCCAACATCTTCGTGGCATCAGGCCATTTGATCAAGGCGGTGCCGGCGCCGCTGATCGTGCATGTGCTTCAGATGATCGCGCGCAACGTCCTCATCTTCGTGCATCATCTGGTGATCGTCGTCCTGCTCTATGTCGTGATGCCGTGGCCGCTGCATGGGAGGATGCTGCTCGCGGTACCGGGCTTCGCGATCCTGGTCACTGTGCTGCTGGGCGGCTCGGTCGCGCTCGGCATGCTCTGCGCGCGGTTTCGTGACATCGGCTCGGCGATCGTCAGCGGCCTGCAATTCGTCTTCTTCCTGACGCCGATCATCTGGACCGAGGACAGCGTGCGCGGCACCGCGTTTTATTGGCTGATCCGCGCCAATCCGTTCGCGACGCTGCTCGATCTGGTGCGCAGGCCGCTGCTCTCGCAGCCGACCGACGCGGAGCAATGGCTGCTCGGGATCGTCTATGCGACCGTCGTGGCCGTCATCGGCCTCGGCTGCTACGCGAAATACCGCCATCGTGTGGCGTATTGGCTGTGAGGCACGAGATATGACCTCCGCAGCTCATATCGCGCTTCTCAACGTCTCGGTGAGGTTTCCGGTGCTGTCGTTCCGAGACCGCTCGCTACGCAGCCGGTTCGTCAGCGCGGTGACACTGCGGCGGAACACAGCGACCCCGCACATCGTCTCCGCGTTGAATGACGTCAGCCTCGACATCCGTGCCGGCGACCGCGTCGCCATCATCGGCGCCAATGGCGCCGGCAAGACCACGCTGCTGCGGGTGCTCGCCGGCATCTACCATCCGACGTCGGGCAGCGTGGACGTGCTGGGCCGTTGCCAGCCGCTGTTCGATCTCTCGGCCGGATTCGACGAGGAAGCGACCGGCTACGAGAACATCATGCGGCGCGGGCTCGTGATCGGCGCGCGGCGCTCCGAGATCGACGCCAAGCGCGCGGAGATCGCCGCATTCACCGAGCTCGGCGACCGGCTCGACCTGCCGCTGCGCACCTATTCCAGCGGCATGATGCTGCGCCTGATCTTTGCGGTCGCAACCGCCGTCGAGGGTGAGATCGTGCTGCTCGACGAATGGATCGGCGCCGGCGACCAGCAGTTCCGCAAGAAGGCGCGGCAGCGGCTCGACGAGATCGTCGTGCGCGCCGGCATTCTGGTGCTCGCCTCGCACGACATCGAGCTGATCAAGAGCACCTGCAACCGCGCGATCCTGCTGGAGGAGGGGCGGATCGTGGCGGCCGGCACAACCGATGAGATTCTCAGCCAATATCTCGCCGGCGGGGAGGGGTAGCTGCCCGGTCGGGGTTGCCTAAACTCGTGATCCCCTATATTGCTCCGCCCTCGTTGGGGCCACGTGGCGGAGTGGTTACGCGCCGGTCTGCAAAACCGTTTACTCGGGTTCGAGTCCCGACGTGGCCTCCATCACAACCTCCTGATATCTCAGCAACATTCGATCGTGTCGCGGCTGCTATGGGCCCGCGCGGGCGATCCATGCTGGCTGCGCACCCCGGGTTTACCCGGAGGCCGGCGGAAACCCGCCATTCAGCCCGCTGGCATAGTCTTCGCATCTGCGAAGTGATGCATCCCAACGATCGAGCGCTGGAGAGCACGTGAGCGAAATCGTCCGATTTGTCCCGAAATCCGAGCTGGAGCGGGCCCGCCTCATTCGCGAGGCCCGCGCGATCTATGACAGCATCTTTCCGCCGGCCGCACCCGACCAGGCGCCGCAGGACGGCGGAGAGCGCGTCAAGACCTGATCGCGGGCACGCGGGATTTCGCGGCGTAGCCCCCCTGGCAAAACGCCCGCGGAGCGCGGGCGCATCGGCTCACGGTGAATTGGCCTTAGCAGGCCGCGTACCAGCCGTCGGGAAACGGCAGCAGGGGCCAGGCGCCCTCATTGTCATTGGCAGCTTTGGGCTTCGCGGAGGCGTTGGGCTTCGCGTAATAGGTCCACGAGCGCGGCACGAAATCCTCCCCCGGCACGAACGCCAGATCGTCATGGACCATGGCGTCCTGGACGGCATCCAGCAGCAAGTTGAATTCGGCTTCGCTCATCACACCCTCCGGACCGCGGATGGCGCAATGTCGCAAAGCCGGTTTGTTTCCCGGTTGAGCCGATCGTTCGCATTTTAACGATCGGCCAATCGGGTCCCGATTGGTTAGCGAGTCATGAAAATCCCCTTGGGGATGTTAGGTTCCTGCCGGGTGCCCGCAGTGTGAAGCAGGTCACATCGTCGGCTGTTTATTTCTCCTACCCCTTCGCACACCGGCCAACACAGGCCGGGCGGGCAGGGCGGAAAGGGAGACTGGTCATGAAGGCGAGGTTCTTGCGGTTTGCGGGTGTGAAAAACCGGGCGCGCCGCGCCTCGACCGTCGGGCTGTTCCTGACGCTGTTTGCCCCCGCCGCCCATGCGCAGCAGGGAACGCCCGAGCAGCGCCGGGCCTGTACCCCCGACGTCTACCGGCTCTGCGCCGGCGAAATCCCCAACGTTCGCGCCATCACAGCGTGCCTGCGCCGCAACAGGTCAAGCTTGAGCGAGGCTTGCCGCGCCGTGTTCGATCAGGCCGGCGGCTGACATACCGGGCCTGTGGGTTTGTGCGCAGCAAGTGGCTCGCGCGGGCTCGCGAATCCGGCATAGTCGGCCTGTGGATAGACCTGTGGGTATGCTGCGGACAGGCTGTGGACGGCGGGGGATATGCTTCGGATGTCGGGCGCAGGTGCGTCTTTCGATTGTCATATCTCCGTCAAATGACCTCACCGAATGATTCCCTGATCGTGCAGATCGCGGCGTAGCGGCAAGACTATTTGGTTCCCCCGAATTCGGAATTGGGTGCCGCGAGCATCCCCACGCGCGAACAGTTTTTGAGCAGCCGCCTGCCCAAATGGCGGGCTCCCTCCATCCAATTTTTTGTACGCCCGCGGACAAGCTTTCCGGTCCGCTCTCCTCCTAGGCTCGCTTCCGAGATCTGGAACATGGCCATTGCCATGACAATTCGAAGGAGCTGGAGATGGAGAGACCGGTATTGCCCCAGGCGCGGGGGAACGCGCGTGCATCGCTGTCTTGGCGCAAGGCCGCGCTCGGCGCCGCGGTCACTTTCGGCGCGCTGGCAGCCGCGCCCTTGAGCGCGCAGGCTGCGGCGCCTGCGGCCTGCGCCGCACTCCAGGACAAATATCCGGATTGGAAGGGCAAGACCCTCGTCAACGCCATCAACCCGCACACGCCAGGCTATGAGACCATCGATCCGAAGGATCCGAGCAAATATATCGGCTTCGACATTGATCTGGGCGAAGCCATCGGCGAATGCCTCGGCTTCAAGCTGACCTACAAGCCGGTGACGTTCGCGGCGCTCCTGACCACGCTCGCCGCAGGGCAAGCCGACATCGTCATCTCCGACATCTACGCCACCAAGGAGCGCGCCAAGGCCGCCGACTTCATCACCTACTCGAAAGTGTTCGACGGGGTGCTGGTGGCCAAGGGCAATCCGAAGGGCATCAACGGCATCAACATGTCGATGTGCGGCGCCGCTGCCGCCGAAAACACCGGCTATGTCGAGGTGCCCCTGATCCAGGCGCTGATGCCCGAGTGCAAGAAGGCCGGCAAGGCCGAGCCGACCGTCCAGCTCTACGACAACAACGCCAACTGCATCCAGGCGATCCTCGCCGGTCGTGCCGACACCTATGTCAACGACGTCAACACCGTTGACAGCGCGGTGAAGGCCTATCCGGACAAGCTGGAGAAGGCGACCGCGGTGACGATCCCGTATTCGGTCGGCATCGCCGTCCCGAAGGACAAGCCGAAATTCCGCGACGCCGTGCTCGCCGCCCTGATCGAGGTGCAGAAGGCCGGCACGCATATGGAGCTTCTGAAGAAGCATGGGCTCGACGTGAACAACTTCAAGGAGCCTGACATTCTGACGGCCGACTGATGTCGCTGTTCCTCCACTACCTGAGCATGCCGTATCTGCTCGAGGGCATCGAGCTCACCCTCGAGGTGACTGCCCTCGGGCTCGGCGGCGGATTGATCCTCGGATTGATCCTCGCCGGCATGCAGCTCTCCCGCTTCTGGCTGCTGGCGGCGATCGCCAGGGCCTACACCGTGATCTTCCGCGGCACCCCGCTGATCCTGCAAATGGTGTTCGCCTACGATGCGTTGCCGCATATCGGCATCAAGCTGCCGGCGGTGCTGGCCGCCGGCCTTGCGCTGGCCTGCAACGAGGCGCCCTTCATCGCCGAGATGCTGCGTGCCGGCGTGCTCGGCGTCGATCGCGGGCAGGTGACGGCCGGCCAGGCGCTCGGCATGACGCCGCGAATCCTGATGTGGCGGGTGATCGCGCCGCAGGCCATCCGCACTATGATCCCGGCCTTCGGCAACGAGGCCGTGAGCGCGCTGAAGAATTCCTCGCTGGCCTCGGTGGTCGCGGTCCAGGAGCTGACCTTGCGCTCGACCCAGCTTGCGTCCTCGACCTTCGACTTCTTCTCGATCTTCTTCGCCTCGGGCTTGCTGTACCTCGTGCTGACCTTTGCCATCAGCATCATCCAGCTTTTTGTCGAGTGGCTGCTCGACCTCGACCGCGCGAAGGGACGCCAGCGCAAGCTCGCCGATTATCTGCCCTGGCGCCGCGTCGATCTCGCCACCAAGCTCGAACTTGCCGCAGCGACCGTCGACGTCCCGGTGTCCGCACAGGCCGAGCTCACCGACACGCCGCCGCTGGCCTTGACCCGTGAGGAGCGCACCCGGCGTGCCGCGACGATCTCGCGCAACAACATCGCGGTCGAGACCAGGGACCTCACCAAGAGCTACGGCGCGCAAAAGGTGCTTGGCGGCCTCGATCTCACCGTGCGCGTCGGCGAGGTCGTCGCGCTGCTCGGGCCCAGCGGCTCCGGCAAGAGCACGTTGCTCCGCTGCATCAATCATCTCGAAAGCTGGGACGGAGGCACCGTGCGTGTCGGCGGCCGCCGCCTCGGTTTCGACGACGACGGCAAGCTGCTGCCGCCCCGCGCGATCGCCAATGAGCGGGCAAGCGTGGGCGTCGGCATGGTGTTCCAGCAATTCAACCTGTTCGCCCATCTCTCGGCGAAGGAGAACATCGCGGGGCCCTTGCGCTGGGTGCACGGCATGACCCGCATCGATGCAGATCGCCGCGCCGCCGAGCTGCTCGACCGGGTCGGGCTGTCGCACCGCGCCGACGCGCTGCCGCGGCATCTCTCCGGTGGCCAGCAGCAGCGCGTCGCCATCGCCCGAGCGCTGGCACCGAACCCCAGCGTGCTGCTCCTGGACGAGCCGACCTCGGCGCTCGATCCCGAGCTCGTCAGCGAGGTGCTGGAGGTGATCCGGCGGCTCGCCATCGATGACGGCCTCACCATGATCATCTCGACGCACCAGATCCGCTTCGCCGACGAGGTCGCCGACCGTGTCGCGTTCCTGAGCGGCGGCACGATCATCGAGGAGGGGCCTGCGCACGAGGTGCTCTCCAACCCCCGCAATCCGCTGACCGCGCGTTTCCTCAGCGTGATGGAAGCCGACAAGACTCCGGAGGCGGTGCGATGAGAGCCGCACCCACGACGTTCAAGACCGCGTTTCCAGAAGAGGCCACCTCATGAAGCATGTCACGCTGCCGGTTTCGCCGAAGACCGTCCACTGGGGCTATTTCTCCAAGAAGGTCGCGCCGGCCCTGACGCTGCGCTCGGGGGATCGCGCCACCATCGAGACGCTGACCCACCACGCCAATGATGACTACGAGCGCATGATCCAGGGTGATCCCGGAGCCGAGAGCGTGTTCCAATGGACGCGCGAGCACAAGGCAGTCGCGCGACGCGGTTCGGGCCCGACGGAAGGTCCGTTCATCCGCGGCGCAGGCGAGGGGATCGGCGTCCATCTCCTCACCGGTCCGGTCGCGATCGAAGGCGCCGAGCCGGGCGATATCCTCGAAGTGCGCATCCTCGATATCCGGCCGCGGCCGAGCTGCAGCGCCTGTCATGCCGGGCGCTGCTTCGGCTCCAACGTCGCGGCGAATTGGGGGTTTCACTATCACGATCTGATCGAGGAGCCGAAGCCGCGCGAGGTCGTCACCATCTTCGAGCTCGACACGTCAGGCGAGCCCTGCGCCAAGGCGGTCTACAACTACGTCTGGACGCCGCAGACCGACCCTGACGGCATCGTGCATCCGACCATCGATTATCCCGGCGTGCGGGTCGATCACACCACCATCAAGAAGCGCGAGAACATCCTCGCAAGCGTCAAGGTGCCGGCACGGCTGCATTTCGGCACCATGGGGCTCGCGCCGTCGGAGGCCGATTTCGTCAGCTCGATCCCGCCGAGCTATACCGGCGGCAACATCGACGACTGGCGCATCGGCAAGGGCGCGCGGATGTTCTATCCGGTCGCGGTCCCCGGCGGCTATTTCTCGGTCGGCGATCCCCACGCCGCGCAAGGCGACAGCGAGCTTGGCGGTACCGCGATCGAGACCTCACTGACCGGCGATTTCGAGTTCGTCCTGCACAAGAAAGCCGATCTCGCCGGCACCAGCCTCGAAGGTCTCGACCATCCGATGCTGGAGACCGATCAGGCCTGGTCGTTCTACGGCTTCACCTATCCGAACTACCTCGCCGCGCTCGGCGCTGACGCACAAACCGAGATTGCCAATCATTCGAGTCTCGACCGTGCGATGCGCGACGCGTTCAGAAAACTGCGCCGCTTCCTGATGACCGTGCACGGCTTGAGCGAGGACGAGGCCATCTCGCTGCTATCGGTCGGCGCCGATTTCGGAGTCACCCAGGTGGTCGACGCCAATTGGGGCGTTCACGGCACGATCCGCAAGAACATCTTCCGTTGTGACTGATAGGCCGTAGCCCGGATGGAGCGAAGCGCAATCCGGGTTTGTCACGGCGGACTCTGAAGGTCCCGGATTACGCTTCGCTCCATCCAGGCTACGAATCGCGCTCGACGTTGATATCCCGCTCTAACACTCTGAAGAGCATCTCGTTTCCAGGATGAGCACGTGACCATTGAACCGCATTTGCGGCCCGTCGCTGCGACGGACGACCAATTGCGTCTGGCACAGAGGTTGCTTCGATCCACTGCAATCTGGGTCGATCCGATGAGTTTCCGTCCCTTCACGAGCGAGTCCTACGCGCAAGACGACCGCCCCGAAGCCTGGCGGGACGTGCTGGCAGCGGTGGGCCTGCAGCCGGCGGCAGGCCATTCCTTCCTGGATGGGCACGCAACGGCGTCACATCGCCACGCCGCGGGCGTTGCGCTGACCCGCATGGCGGCCGGCGCCCAGACCATCGGTCCGAGTTCGCCGGCCAACGAAGACCTGCCGATTGCGCTGATGCCGGTCGAGGACGGCATGGTGCTCAAGAGCGCCGGCGGCCATCGCATCGTTCCGGTCGGCCATCTCGTGCTGCTGCCCCGGAGCGGGGACTGGAGCATCGTATTCCAGCGCGACATGCGTGCCATCGTGCTGTCGGTGACATCGGAGGCGCTGCACGGCCGCCTCTCGGGCAGGCCGCGGCTGGGCGAGCCCAGGGTCGTTCCGCCCAGCGGCTTTGCCGACATCTTTGCGCGCTTGCTGGACGCGACTGCGCGCACGCTCGACACGCTGAGCGATGCCGAATGGAATGCGGTCACGCAGTCGCTCGTCGATCTCCTGCTGACGCTCGCCCATCAATTGGCGGCTTCGACGTCGGACGCCGGATCGAGCGCGACGCAGTCGGCACTCCTGCACCGGATCTGCCAGACCATCGAACGCCGCCTCGACGATCCCGAACTGGTGCCGGCGCGCGTCGCGCAGGCCGAAGGAATCTCCGAGCGCTATCTGCAAAAGCTGTTCGAGACGGTCGGCGACAACTTTACTCACTACGTGCGCGAGCGGCGGCTGCAGCGCGCCTGGGCCGATCTGTCCAATCCGTCCGAGGCGCATCGTTCGATCTCGGAGATCGCCTACGCCTATGGCTTTGGCGATTCCGCACATTTCAGCCGCGCCTTCCGCCATCGCTTCGGACTGCCGCCGCGCGAATTTCGCCAGCAGGAGGCGGAGCGGGCGACGACGCAGCACGGGATAGCCGGTCAGCGCGGCTGGCCGCAGGATGCGCTGGCGCAGCTTCGCGCCCACCCGACGAGCGCCGAGGCGCGCGGCAATCTCGCCCGCACCGACATCGATGAGCCGAGAACGGCCGAACGCAAGCATCATCATCTTCCGATCGAAGCCAACCGTGTTCATTGGGGATATTTCAGTCGCACGTTACAGCCGCAGCTCGAGATCAATTCGGGTGATACCATCACGATCGAAACGCTGACTCAGCATGCC
This sequence comes from Bradyrhizobium sp. Ken64, assembly GCF_055807555.1. Classification (NCBI taxonomy): domain Bacteria; kingdom Pseudomonadati; phylum Pseudomonadota; class Alphaproteobacteria; order Hyphomicrobiales; family Nitrobacteraceae; genus Bradyrhizobium; species Bradyrhizobium sp. Ken64. The sequence continues at coordinate 9,984 of NZ_JBVVPA010000054.1, forward strand.
TCCGACGATCCTGAGCTGATGATCGCGGGCGACGCGGCCGCCGAAAGCGTATTCGGTTGGACCAAGGCGAGGAAGAACGTGGATCGCCGCGGTGCGGGTCCGATGGATGCCAGCATATTCGGGCGCGGCGCCGGCGAAGGCTTTGGCGTGCACATCTGCACGGGGCCCGTGTCGGTGAAGGACGCCCAGCCCGGGGACGTGCTGGAAGTGCGGATCCTCGACATCGTGCCGCGCACAAGTCGCCATCCGAAACATTCAGGGCGCGTGTTCGGCTCCTCGGTTGCGGCCTGGTGGGGCTATCATTACGACGAATTTCTTTCAGGGCCGAAGCCGCGCGAGGTCGTGACGATCTACGAAATCTTCGACGACACCGACGCGCCGTATGCGCGCGCGCTGTATTCCTACCGCTGGGAGTCGCAGACCGACCCGTTTGGCGTGGTGCACGCCACCTACGACTATCCCGGCGTTCCGGTCTTGCCCGGCACGGTGAAGCGCCGCCACGCCGTGCTCGACGGCATCCGCATTCCCTTGCGCCCGCATTTCGGCGTGATCGCGGTGGCGCCGCGCGAGGTCGATTTCATCGACTCGGTGCCGCCGTCCTATTTTGGCGGCAATCTCGACAATTGGCGCTTGGGGAAGGGAGCGACGGTCTATCTTCCGGTCTCCGTTCCCGGCGCATTGTTGTCCGTCGGCGATCCCCATGCCACGCAAGGCGACGGTGAATTGAGCGGCACCGCGATCGAATGCTCGATGACGGGAACGTTCGAGGTGATCCTGCACAAGAAGGCCGACCTTGCCGGTCGTCCGTTCGCCGATCTCTCTTATCCCCTGATCGAGACCGAAGCCGACTGGGTCCTGACCGGATTCAGCCATCCCAACTACCTCGCCGAGTTCGGCGCTCAGGGCCAGAGCGAGGTCTACGCAAAGTCCTCGCTCGATCTCGCCATGAAAGATGCGTTTCGCAAGATGCGACGCTTCCTGATGAACGTGAAGGGGCTGAGCGAGGACGAGGCGATCGCGCTGATGTCGGCCGCCGTCGATTTCGGCGTCACGCAGGTGGTCGACGGCAATTGGGGCGTGCACGCGATCATCAGCAAGCGCCTGTTTCAAACCTTCCCTTAAGAGACGCGCCGTAACAAGGAACCCCAGTGAAATTCCACATGATCAGCGGCGGACCGAAGCCGGTCGCGCCCTTCAGCCACGCGGTGGAGACCGACGGTTTTGTCTTCGTCACCGGCCAGATGCCGGACACGCCGCAAACACCGGGCGTGTTGCCCGACGGCATCGTCGCGCAGACAAGGGCGGTGATGGAGAATTTGAAGGTCGTCCTGGCGGGCGTCGATCTCGCTCTCGAACACGTCGTGATGACACGCATCTATCTCACGCGTTTCAAGGAAGACTACACCGCGATGAACGAGACTTATCGCGGGTTCTTTCCGCCCGACCGCCTGCCGGCCCGCACCTGCGTGGGCGTAACGGGGCTTGCCTATGACGCACTGATCGAGATCGATCTGGTGTGCCGGAGGCCGTGAGTTCGGCTTTTCGTAGCCCGGATGAGCGAAGCGATATCCGGGACCGCCGCGCGAACGAGTCCCGGATGTCGCTTCGCTCATCCGGGCTACAATCCCTTGCGTTGCCCGACGCGCAAAACACACAAATGACGGGTCAATCCGCCGCCACGAAAATATTCCACTTTACCGAAATTCGGCTTTGGCGTATTCATCCCGCCACCTCATCCCGGTCAGAGGGGCGTATCGCGATCGTCACGAAACGTGGGATGGGCTGCGGTGGACGCGGGCAGC
>NZ_JBVVPA010000055.1:0-10738 GCF_055807555.1 Bradyrhizobium sp. Ken64
CCCGAGCCTACCGGCTCAAGGTGGGCAACGCCGACCTCTTCAGAAATTCAACAGAACCCGGGACATCCCCTCGCGCGTTTGCGCGCCCTGCGTTTGGTCTATTGGAGCTTCATTAAGCAAAACGGCCCGGAAGCGCGTGCGCGGCGTCTTCTGCGGGATTGGCTATCCCCAGAGCAGCGTGCGCAATTTGATGCCGAGGCTATTTCGAAGTCACGGGCTCTCACACGGGTCGACGATATCGCATTCACCAGGGCAGCGTGAGCAATGTTGTCGAGATCGACGAAAACGGCCAGCCAAAAATCGGGTGGTGCTTTGTTCCCGAACGCCCCCTGGTGACCGGCGACATCATGCTCGCTCAAAGATCGCGCTCGAAACCGATGAAATGGCAGTGCTCGCGGTTGCGAATAAATTCTATCCGAATCCTATTCGACCTCCCTCGACTGGTGCGCCGCGCCTACTAGCGTTGCTCATGGGTGGGCCCCTTGGTGCGGGCCGGCGAAAAGCGCCTGTACGTGAAACGACGGCTCTTTCGCGACAGCAGGTAAGCCTCGCCAGACTGGCGTTTTGTTGCAATGCGATCCGGCTATTAGCCGTTGGCGAGATGCCCTGCGCGCATTTCGCGCCAGGCATTTCTCAACCTCTGCATGGCATTTTCGAAGGCTCCGCGCAGCCATTGCGCGTGAGCGGTGCTGACGCTGTGGGGGAGATAGCGTTGCGGGCTCGATGCGCTACGCTACGAGATCGCGCACTTGTAAAACGAACACGGCGGCAGGGTGGACCATCGCTACGTTCCGTAAGTTGGGTGTAGTTTCACGAGCGATCTCTCTGCGGTGATCAGCCGGATGCATAAAGAGTTGAAGTCATGCCTCGACATCAACGCTCCAGGGCTTGGCGGCGCTCTTTCCTTCAGCTCTATGACGGCGCCTCGCCTGTATTCGAGAAGCGAGCGCATTTTCCTGCAGTTCTTATGCCTCAATCCAGCAAGTGAGATCGTTTCATGCACGACCTCCGCGCAAAGCGAATGGCGTCCACGCAGTCATATACTTAAACTTGTTCGGGGGCTTGATGATCAGGCGCTTTCTTGCTGCATGGCGAAAATTGGTCTCAGACATGGTCCACCTTGCGCAGTAGCGGCCGAAGGAGATTCAGCTAAACACCCGGCAGTGCGATCGTGCAGGGCGCCTACCGTGCGGTGGCCACTGGACGGCTGCCCGAGTCCTGCATGACTTGGCTAGGACGCTTCGCTTTCCACGAAATCAAACCGCAACTGTTCGGGATTACCGACGGCCAACTATGATTTGATACGTCGTATTCTTCACCGCAAAAGACAAGGCATACATCGACAAAGTAATCGAAGCCCTTTCCGTTCTCGCCAAAATCCCGTACGCACGCCGGCTTGAAGTCGCTCGCAACCGCAAGAGTGACCGGCCAAACGAAATTGACGTGATCGTCTACGGTGAGTTCGACGACGAAGGCACCTCGAAGCCTATAAAGCGCCGAGCTTTACCAGCAATCGATCCGGCAGGTAAGCCGCTGCGAGAGCTACGTCTCGCGGCCGCCTACAGCTTGTCTGCAGATGCGGAGCCAGTATGTTCGGCAGGCCCTCGCTACGCGCGTGGTTAAGCTGACAGGCATGTAGGGGTTTTGGGGTGATATAACGCTCGCCTTCGGCGGGCCGAATTACGATCTTACATATATCGCTGAGCGACAGAGTCATTCAGTAGTGGAACTGCAGTGGATCGAGCCCGTCACAGCCATGCGAGGCCTCTCGCATCGGAGGCACCTAACGTGCCTGGATAGCGCATCGAGAGACGCGGTACTCGGGCAGCATTCGCATATGACGTGCGATCCCTTCTGGGCTTATATGATCGCGGACAGGAAAGGTATTTGCAACGGAGAGACCATTGTGGGTGATCCGAGGGTGACACTTCGCGCTCTGCTAGTGACAGCACTCTGGGATGATAGGGCGATCATGCTCTTGCCCATCGGCATCAAGCGACATACGAGGTGTAGTTCCATCCGGAGTCGATACTCGCACCGCAAGGGGACGCAGTATTCGCAATCTTCCTACGGCTTGCAGAGCTTCCTTAAACGCGGTCGTATAGATCGGTTTCACAAATGCGCAGCTCGATAACATACCGGTCAACGCGAAAAGAGCAGTATTGCGGAAATATGGGTCGAGTTCATTTGATGCGGGCAGCACACAGACCGCTAGGCCGGTTGAACTTATCAATACCTTTCAGGTGCTCGGATCAATAGAACTCTATCACGTTTGAAATTTCCGGATGCCGTTCTAGAATTCTCAGGATAAGCGGCATCTGCTCGCGCGTTTTCGGGCTCTGCTTCTGCCGTGCCGATCTTGTAATTATTGGATGCGACCATCCCGTGGCACCGCCCATGATCAGAGTAGCCCGACCTGGTTTAGCCGCGGACGCTTAAATCGGGCGAGCGTCCGTAGAGTTCGCTCACGCGCGCCAGCGGTCTCACTTCCCTCCGCTCTGGTTCAAAACGAGCGAAACGCCGTGGGCGGCACTTCGCGTAGAGCTTCTCCAGGCGCTCTCGCAGTCCATCTCTTGCACGTCCAGTGTCATGTCCAATCCTCTAGCGATAAGATCCGGCAAACCATGAATTTTGATCGGTGGGGCGCGGAGGCTGAAAAGCAGAAGGTTCCTGCTCGCTTGCACGCTCGAATCTCGGTTCCAGAATTAACCTCGACCCAGGGCATCAATTAATCCGGGGGTTTTGATTGCGGCAACGCATCGTAGCGTTGCGTTCACGCACCGGACATTGCCCCGTCCGGGTTCACCCAATGCGAAGCCGGCGCGCCATTATATTCGGCGCGGCGGCTTCGTTGCCCGGCCACGCGCCGTGCGCTCGATTTTGATGCGGGCGTCAAGAGATGGAGCGCTCGAGCTCATCGATATGGGACGGCAAATCCCTGCTTCTGCGAAGCCAGCACCCTAACGTATCTTTAGGGCAGGCTAACAATCGAATATCTCAGTGACCCACCGAGCCCTGCTCACGGAGACAGTTGCGCGAGGCGTTCACCATGGAAGAGAACTCCGCAAGCCCTATCCCTGACGCAGAAGAACCTCGCGGCGCACTTTAGTGTTCCTGGTCGCGGAGAAATTTGCCGTGTTTTCCGTTGGGCGGCCCGCCTGCAATCGGCGAGGCTCCGGCGTGTCGACTTAGAGTGGGTCCGCCATCGAGCCTGGTCAGCTCACAAGGGGCGTCATGCCGAACGTGACGGGGCGACTTGCTAGCATTGGTGTGGTGATTTTACTCTGCTGTTGGCAGGCGACGGACGAAACAGAACTCGCGGCAGGTCCCGCGGCCTCACTCGGATAGCGCGCTGGTGGGGAGAGGAAGCCCTGGCCAATACTGTCCGTCCTTGGTCGGCCGAGGTCCGAATATCGCCTGACCAACTCTTATGACATCGGCACCTTCCTCGATTGCTATCTCGAAGTCGCTTGTCATCCCCATTGAGAGGAGATCAAGTCGCGTCGATGTTCTATCGCGGAGTGCGTCTCGAAGCCCGCGCAGCAACTTGAAACATTCGCGAACCTTGTCCGCCTCTCCGCTCAGGACGGCGAGAGTCATCAAGCCGCGAGGGACAAGGGCTGGATAGTCGGACAGCCGAAGAACAAAATCCTCTACCTCGTGGGGCAGCAGACCGTATTTGCTCACCTCACCCGAGGTGTTGACTTGGACGAACACGTCGAGATGCCGGCCTTCGGCGCTCAGGCGGGCCTGGAGCGCTTCGGCCAATCTCAAGGTATCCAACGCATGAAACTCGTTCGCGAACTTGACCATCGATTTCACTTTGTTCGTCTGGAGGTGACCGATGACACTCCAGTTCAACGACAGGTCGGCCAAATCGCGGACCTTGCTCTCCGCCTCTTGGACCTTGTTCTCGCCGAACTCGCAAAGGCCGAGTTCGGATGCGATACGGATAATCGCGGCGGGTACGGTCTTGCTGACAGGCAAAACACGAACTTCTGAACGGCTGCGGCGAGCCCGCATACAAGCCCGATTTATGCGCTGCTCAAGCTCATCAAGGTTGGAGCACAATAACGAGCGCGGATCGTCCGTGAATCGGGCGCTATTCATCTGCGACATCGCGAATTCCTCGCTTCCACGTCCATGGTGTTTGACATGGCAAAGGCCAATGATTTCGGTAGCACATAAAGCAGAGCCGAGTCCGGCTAGTTCGTCAGAACCTCTCACATCGACGCATAATCCAGGCCGTATCCCCCTCATAGGGACGATCCTAATCCCAGACAAGGTGCTCCGAATCTCGCGATCCGCCATCGCCCAACTCGCCGCTCTGGCTCAGGGAGGACAGCACGGAAAGTTCTGTGCTGCTCGGGAGAGACAATTCACGCCCCTCCACTCACGAGTAAGGTTCATATTCGTTCAAAATCGGGGCAGTTCTGGTCTGACGGCGCTGAGCGGCTTGAACTTTGCGCACCCAGCCCTTCATCGCTAAATCCATGTCCGACCCACATCCAGATGCTAAGGTTTGCGCTGCGTCGGCGGAACAAGGGTCGCGGAGTGCCCGACGCTCAAATCCCGGACCTACACCGTCTCAAATTGCTGGGTTGGGCCCACGGCCTGAACAGGTGAATCGGTCGGCCGATCCGTGGATTATGACGAGAAGATAGGTTTATCGATTTGGTTCTGAATTGCGCTACGGAGTTGGTAGTCCCAGTAGGACGTTGTCAATCAGTCGGGTCGAACCAACGTAGGCTGCGACACAGAGCGCCGCCGGAAACCGCAGGGGACTCTCGGCACGCTTGAGCGTATCACCGTCGACAAGTTCAAGATATTGCAGCCGATCAACTGTCTCAAGTTGCCGCTCGGCGAGCGCAATCAGCTTCTCCACCTCGCGCACTCCTGCGCGGAATTCTTCCGCCGCGGCGAACAGTCCACGACTGATGGCAACGGCTCGCCGACGTTCTTCCTTGCTGAGATACCGATTGCGGCTGCTCATCGCGAGCCCGTCCGGTTCCCGAACGGTTGGCACGGTGACGATCTTGATGGGAAGATTGAGATCTGTCGCCATGCGACGCACGACCGCGCATTGCTGAAAATCCTTTTGCCCGAAAAACACGACGGCCGGATGCACCATGTTGAACAGCTTGCACACGACGGTCGCCACGCCCCGAAAATGCCCAGGCCTGAAAGCCCCGCAGAGTGGTTTCGCCAGTTCGCCCGGCTCGACGAAGGTCTCGAATTGAGCCGGATAGACTTCCTGTGCACCCGGCGCGAACACAATCTCAACACCGGCATCGCGGCACAATTTTTCATCGCGCACGAAATCGCGAGGATAGCTGCTGAGATCCTCGTTTGGTCCGAACTGAGCCGGATTGACGAAAATGCTAACGACGGTGACATCGCATTGCGCTCGGCTCGCCTCGACCAGGGCCAGATGGCCATCGTGCAAATACCCCATTGTAGGCACTAACCCGACGCGTTTGCCCGCGCTGCAAGCCTTCGCTAGCTCACGACGAAGCTCAGCGACCGTGGTAATCGTCTGCATCGTTGCACCTTACATCAGGTTGGGTTGGGAGGAGCCCAGGTTGCGATAATGTCACTCAGGCTTTCAGGAAGCCGATAACACTCCTGCGGCGCCGGGAACGCACCGGTGCGGACATCGGCAGCCCAGCGCGAGAGCGCCTCTTGTAACATCTGAAAACCATCTGCATAGGCGCGAACGAATTTGGGCCGATGACCTATGGTTAGCCCCAGCACGTCATGGAATACGAGCACTTGGCCCGAGCAGTCGGGCCCCGCGCCGATTCCGATGGTTGGTATCGATAGCGATTCGGTCGCTCGCTGGGCTAGCTCGGCCGGAATGCCTTCAAGCACCAACGCGAAGCATCCGGCCTCCTGCAGACGGTGAGCGTCATCGAGCAGCCGTAAAGCGTCATCGGCGTTCCGGCCCTGCACCTTGAATCCGCCCATGACATTGACGCTTTGCGGGGTGAGGCCGAGATGGCCCATGACAGGAATTTCGCAATCGACCAAGGCACGCACCATTTCCACGCGCTTGGCCCCGCCCTCGAGTTTCACGGCATCTGCGCCTCGCTGCAGGAACCCTCCAGCGTTACGTATCGTCTCCTCCGGACCAAGGTGAAAGCTAAGAAACGGCAGATCGGCCACGAGCAGAGCACGGGGCCTTGTGCGTGCAACAGCCTCCAGATGATGGTTCATCATTGCCATGCTGACCGGCAACGTGTTGTCGAATCCGAGACAGACATTGCCAACACTGTCGCCCACAAGAATGATGTCGACGACGGGGTCGACGATGCCTGCCGTAACCGCATCATAGGCGGTGGTCATGGTGACACGCCGCCGCTCCTGCCTCCACCGCCGCAAGATTGGAATTGTGACCCGCTCAACTGACACTTCCGAAGCGTGGCTCATTTTTGATGCGTTCCATCAACTAGGCGAACGGTAATCCGATGTTGCGAGCGACGCGGCTGAGTATTACGCGCATCCTGGGACCATGCTTTCGTATGGAGGACAAGAGAAAACTGTCAACAGTGAAAGGAAGAAAGAAACATATGTCTCCAAGGTCGCGACCGAGTGCACAAACATTCCAATGGTCGCGCGACCACCAAGCAAGAATTTCCAAATTCAAATTGTCATGTGGAAGCACCTTGAGTCACGCCGCGCCTCAAGGCGCGCTGGGGCGTCGGAGCCATTCCAGATGAGAGCGCACGGGACGACGCAGGGGGCGCCGATCTAGTCGTGCCGAAGCGCTGCGATTAGCTTATGGTCTTCCAGTGGCGGAAAGGTGAAGCTGTGGTCAGTCAGGGTCCGGGTCAGTGGTCCCGCGGACTCAGGTCATGCTGTCGACACCGCCTTGACGCTTCACCAGGAGTTCGGCCGTTTCCGCGGTTGTTGGCTCACGCCATTGCACGCTGCCCGCGGCACAAATGATCTCTTGGTCGAGCCGCATCAGCGCTTGGCGAGCGATGTCGGCGATGTCAGAGCGCAGGGTGCTGGCCTGCTTGGTTGCCGCCACCCTGCAAAGCAGGTCGAGGTCCGACCAACCCGCAAATGAATGACCCGCGATCGCGTTCTTCTTCACGTAGCCGAGGCCATTCTCCATCTTCTCTACGTGCGCGCCCGATACGCAGCGCGGGCGCGAGGACCGAAGCCCCAATGCTTCGCGAACGCAATGAGCTTGTTCTTAAATTGAACCGACCGACTCACTGCGTCATGGCGCACCACGAGCGCGCGTGGGTTACCGCACAAAAACGCCACCCATTCGTCGGCGCTGGCACCTACCGGATGTTGTAGTAGACGTGCGCTCTGCATGGCACCCGCGACTAATGCACGCGAGACTTCTTCTAACTTGTGATTTTTTGCATTTGTCGGCGCCTGGATAATGGTCTGGTGCTGCAGGTCGGCTGCGGCGCGCAAGCGATGACATCGATTGTGCAAGAACCGACCCAGATGCGTGGCCGGCGCTGTTCGCATGGCCGCTCAAGGCCAGTCGTCGAACATTTTGAGGCTCTTGCCTATACTGAGATAGATCGGGACTTAGCGGCACGTTGGGGATATTTCACAGGGCCGTGCAGTGTCGTGCTTGGCGTATTCGAACGTTCGATGGATTGCTGAATGTCCTTCAGTGCGGACTAGGGCTTGCAACATACTATGCCCCACCAACCCTAAGCCTCTTTCAGCAAAAGCAACGGCCCGATCAACCTGCGGCCGATCAAACCGCCTCCTCACCGCTCCGCCGATCGGTTGACGCAGCCAACCATATTCACACTTGCTGTTTTCTATTTTCCTTCCACAGCAATGGCCCTTACACGACGATCTACGAATCGCTTCATCGCTGGGCCAAGCGAGGACGATGGTGCGCAATCTTCGAACCGCTGGCCAAGCCTGGCGAAGATGGTGTTGTGCTGTAGCTCGATTGGGACCTCGGTTAAAGCGCACCGGTGTGCGTCCGACGGAAAAGGGGGGAGCACAATCAAGCAATCGGCCGCTCGCGCGCAGGCCGCACGACGAAACTCCATACGCTGAGCAATCCCTTTCCCGGCCGGTCGTCCTGCATCTGATGGCAGGCCAGGATGTCGATATCGCAGCGGCTCCCGATGTCCTGGCGCTCGCGCCACCTATCAGTGCGCTCCTCGCCGACAAAGGGTACGACGGCGACAAGCTTCGCGGCGAAATCATTCGTCGCGGCGCGAAACCCGTAATCCCCAATAAATCTAACCGTGTTGCCATCCAGCGCTTCAACAAATGCGCCTACAAAGGCCGAAACGTCTCGAACACTGCTTTTGCAGGCTCAAGGACTTCCGGCGCATCGCCCCGCGGTGCGACAAGCTCGGCCGGAATTTCTTGGCCGCTGCGCATCTTGCCGCTCTCGTCGCATATTGGCTCAATTGAATTTGGATCCTAGTCTTCTTAAGCGCGGCGGCCCCTTGAATTTCTTCTGGGTCCGGAATTTGACGGCGGCCAGCCCAAGCGGAGCCCTTCAGTCGTCACCGCCAGGCTCGAGTGCATCAGGATGCCGCAAACCGTGTGCGAGCTCAGGCAGCCCGCCTTGTCCCCGGCCGCTGTTTATGCTCTTCGTGATTCGGATCGGTCGGAGTTCTATCTTTGATAGCTGAACTCGGTCGTATCATCGAGCACTAGAACCGGACCGCCGGCGGCAATCGTGCGCTCACGCGCCGATTGAAAGTGGCCCGCCAGAATGTCCGCTTCGCTGACCCGGTCATTAGAGAAGAAGCGATAAGCTGCCTTGGTATTCGCCCAATTGGCAGACGAGCGGAATACTTTGTCCGATGGCGCTTCCAATCTGCGTGAGCAGCGGAATCTGTCGCCGAGCCGCGCGTCCCTAAACTGGCATCCACTAGTCTCGCGATCAATCCAACCCTCACCGCCTAAAAATCGCAAACGGCCTTTTGCCGATCGATCCCTCAATGTGAGCCCCATAGAGCACCCCCTCGCGCATCAGGTGCTCAGCAAGGACCACAAGTGATTCTTCAAGATTTTGCTGATCCGCGGATCAGCTCAAGCGGAAAAGTTATGGTAATTGAAAGCCGGTCAACCGCGCCAGTCGCGGCGCTCCGTGCCTTGCCTGGCACACCAAAATAGGCCCCGGGCCATAGGCCAAGCCCTTATCCACCTTTTTGAACGATAGATCAATATTTGAGAAGAATCGGGCCGCCAAACTGATAGTTGAGCCGTGCAGTCATAAGATCGAGATCCTGGCGGATGCGGTCGACCCCACCAGCGGGCTCGGTGAAGCCGACCATGGTTGGCCGCATGAACAGGTGTGCGTACTCGAATCCAATCGACCAATTCGGTGCGAAGCCGTACTCGAAACCGGCTGCCAACGCGGCGCCCCAAAGAACGTGCTTGCTTTCTCCACCTAAGTCGCCCGTCGTCCAGATGACCCGAAACGTATTGCTCGTCACCGCGGCGCCACCTTTGGCGTAAAGTAGTACGTTGTCGAAGGCATAACCGATCTGCCCCGTTACCAGGCGGAACGCATCAATCTTGGTCTGGTTGATATCCAAAAAAGCCACGCTGGGATTCCAACCAGTCAAATGAGCCCAGTTCCCCTGGCCTTCAACACCAAGCACGATCGGGCCCGTCTGCCATCGATAGCCGATCTGCCCGCCCACGCTTCCGCCGGTGCATCATGGCAGCCCTCAGGCTTGCCACCATCGGAATCCCAGCAATTCGAGCTTGAACCAAAGCCGCCGTTCATACCGACGTTGTAGCCGCTCCAGTCGTAGATTGCAGCCGCGACGGGCCGCGGGCATTGGTGTAGAGAGGCTTGGCCGGCTGCGCAGCCAGATCCGCGCCGAATGCGGGCACCAACGCGCCAAGCCCCACAATGCTCACAGTCGCAAGCAACAAGTTCTTCATTTCTACTCTCATCTCTTCAGTGCCCCGAGCCTCATGCGTCTTAACCACGTCCGCGCGAATTGCTGTAACTGCATCGCAACATTTGCGCTGAAAGAAATGCGTGAACCGAACGCTGCGTCAGGTTGCGGTGCAGATCATCTCCAACAGCGTCGCAATCCACCTTCGCGTGCGAGCATAGATTGCGGCCGCTGATTTCAGCGGAGTAAGCGCACGCAAGTCAGATCGTCGCAAGCCACACCGCAAGTGAGAAGAGTGAAGCGGTTTGCAAAACTCTTGCTCTTGTCTCGTGCCGCCACTAAAGACCCCGTTACGACCATGCTCGTGTTGCACCCACCGGGTCCGAGAGATCAGATGAAGTCTATTCGATTGAATCAATGTTCTGCAGATGCTGACCCGTTCGTCGCAGATGCCGCTGTGTCCCGCGGTCGACAGAGCATGCGAAACACAACCTCCGCCCGCGGCGGATGAAGGATGCGGCCCGAAGGATTTTGCTTATTGGTTGAGCGAGCCGTTCTCCACCCGAGGCTTCCTACCACACCGCCAATGCCCAGATCGCCGATAACGCTTGCCGATCGGTGGTGGCCAGCGGCCGCGGCGAGTTCATCTTCTGAGCTGAAGTTCTAAGTCGATAAAGGACAGCGAGCATGTTCGTGTCATTCTTCCCTCGACCAAAGTTGTTCTTTGCGTCGTCAATTCTTTGGACGGCGTTGGCGATGGCGTTTTGGTGTGTATTTGCCGGCAATCTCTTTCCAGCCCCGGACAAGCCGGTCGGGCTTGCGACGTTCTGGTCGGCCTCGGCGCTGTGGTTTGATCTCTATTTTGCGCTGGCCGTTACGGT
>NZ_JBVVPA010000056.1:0-8217 GCF_055807555.1 Bradyrhizobium sp. Ken64
CTCGCGCTCGCGGTCATCGTGATCCCGGTGGTGCTGCGCACGACCGAGGACATGCTGCTGCTGGTGCCGAACGCATTGCGCGAGGCGGCCTCGGCGCTCGGCCTGCCGCGTTCGCTGGTGATCAAGCGGATCGCCTATCGTGCTGCCCGATCGGGTCTCATCACCGGCGTGCTGCTCGCGACCGCTCGCGTCGCCGGTGAAACCGCGCCGTTGCTGTTCACCGCGCTGTCGAACCAGTTCTTCAGCCTCGGCCTGAACAAGACGATGGCGAACCTGCCTGTCACCATCAACAACTTCGTGCAGAGCCCCTATGCCTACTGGAAGCAGTTGGCGTGGAGCGGGGCGCTGCTCATCACCCTGACCGTTCTTGCCCTGAATATTGGCGCGCGCATCCTTGGCGCCGAGAGGACCGCAAAATGAGTGATCTTTCATTATCGTCGATGAGCGCGGCCGGGGGTCTGCCGCAGACGGCGGCGCTGCCGGAGGCGCCTCCGAAGGTGACGGTGCGCAACCTGAACTTCTATTACGGCGAGCACCACGCGCTGAAGAACATCAACCTGACGCTCGGCGCCAATCGCGTCACGGCGTTCATCGGTCCGTCGGGCTGCGGCAAGTCGACCCTGCTGCGCATCTTCAACCGGATGTACGACCTCTATCCCGGCCAGCGCGCCACCGGTCAGCTCATGCTCGACCAGACCAACATCCTCGACGGCAAGCTGGACCTCAATCTGCTGCGCGCCCGCGTCGGCATGGTGTTCCAGAAGCCGACGCCGTTCCCGATGACGATCTACGAGAACATTGCGTTCGGCATCCGTCTCTATGAGAAGATCTCGAAGTCCGAGATGGACGGCCGCGTCGAGAAGGCGCTGCGCGGCGGCGCGCTGTGGAACGAGGTCAAGGACAAGCTCAACGCCTCCGGCCTGTCGCTCTCCGGCGGCCAGCAGCAGCGCCTCTGCATCGCCCGCACCGTCGCGGTGCGGCCCGAGGTGATCCTGTTCGACGAACCCTGTTCGGCGCTCGACCCGATCTCGACCGCCAAGGTCGAGGAGCTGATCCAGGAGCTGTCCGAGGACTACACGATCGCGATCGTCACCCATAACATGCAGCAGGCGGCGCGCGTCTCAGACAAGACCGCCTTCATGTATCTCGGCGAGCTGATCGAGTTCGACGATACCAGCAAGATCTTCACGTCGCCGACCGACCGGCGCACGCAGGATTACATCACCGGCCGGTTCGGCTAGGAGACGCGACATGGCTTCCGAACATACCGCAAAGGCTTTCGACACCGACCTCCAGGAACTCACCCGCCTGGTTGCGGAGATGGGCGGGATCGCCGAACGCATGATCGTCGAGTCCGTCGACGCACTGATCCGCCGCGACGTCCCGCTCGGGCAGCGCGTCGTCGCAACCGACACCGAGCTCGACGCGCTGCAGAAGCGCATCGAGGAGCGCGCGGTGCTCACCATCGCCCGCCGCCAGCCGATGGCGGTCGATCTGCGCGAGATCGTTGGCGCCATGCGCGTCGCGACCGATCTCGAGCGCATCGGCGACCTCGCCAAGAACATGGGTAAGCGCGTCGCGGCGCTGGAGACGGACTTCCATCCGCTCAAGCTGTTCCGCGGCCTCGAGCACATGACCGACCTCGTGCAGCAGCAGGTCAAGTCGGTGCTGGACGCCTATGCCGCGCATGATCTGCCAGCGGCGATGGCGGTGTGGAAGGGCGACGAGGAAGTCGACGCCATCTGCACCTCGCTGTTCCGCGAGCTCCTCACCTACATGATGGAGGATCCGCGCAACATCTCGTTCTGTATCCATTTGATGTTCTGCGCCAAGAACATCGAGCGGATCGGCGACCACGCCACCAACATCGCCGAGACCGTGTTCTACATGATCGAGGGCCAGGCGATCACCGACAAGCGGCCGAAGGGCGACATGACGACCTTCGCCAACACGGTACCGAACACTTAAGGAGCGACGACCCGATGGGCGCACGCATTATGGTGGTTGAGGACGAGGAAGCCCTGACCGAGCTTCTCCGCTACAACCTCGAAGGCGACGGCTATGACGTCGAGACGGTGATGCGCGGCGACGACGCCGACACCCGCCTCAAGGAGCACATCCCCGATCTGATCGTGCTCGACTGGATGCTGCCGGGCCTGTCAGGCATCGAATTGTGCCGGCGGCTGCGCACCCGTCCCGAGACCAAGCAGCTCCCGATCATCATGCTCACCGCGCGCGGCGAGGAGAGCGAGCGGGTGCGGGGTCTTGCGACCGGCGCCGACGATTACATCGTCAAGCCGTTCTCGGTGCCGGAGCTGCTGGCGCGCGTGAAGGGCCTGCTGCGGCGCGCAAGCCCGGAGCGGCTCGCCACCGTCCTTGCTTTTGGCGACATCGAGCTCGACCGCGACAAGCGCCGCGTGGCGCGCTCGGGCCGGCCGATCGATCTCGGTCCGACCGAATATCGCCTGCTGGAGTTCTTCCTGGAGCACCCGGGGCGGGTGTTCTCGCGCGAGCAACTGCTCGACAGCGTCTGGGGCCGCGACATCTATATCGACGAGCGCACCGTCGACGTGCATATCGGCCGCCTGCGCAAGCTGCTCAATCTCGGCCGCGAGCAGGACCCGATCCGCACCGTCCGCGGCGCCGGTTACGCGCTGGATGATCGCTTCGCGAAGGCGGAGCAGGTGTAGGGTTGCAGGCTTGAGGTTCTCAGCCGTCATCCCGGACAAGCGAGCGAAGCGAGCGCTGATCCGGGACCCATAACCACAGGGAGTGGTTTGGCGAAGACTCGGAGTGACCCCTTTCGCGCAACAACTGCGTGCTCGGAGTATGGGTCCTGGCTTTCGCCAGGACGACACTACAATTGAACTGTCTTCGCGCGACGACTTGCCGGATTAGCGCGGACCCGGCTTCACCGGTGCGCGGCGCCGATCCGACGCCGGCTGGTACGCGACGCGCGAGTGCTGGGCGCAATAGGGCAGGCCGGACAGCGCCCGTCCACCGCAGAAGAAGAAGTCCGGGCTCGACGGATCGCCGACCGGCCAGTGGCAGGTCGCCTCGTTCAATTCCAGCAGCGACAGCCGCTGGCTCATCGGCACCACGTTGTCGTAGGTGACCGGATCCGGCTCCGCCTCGACCTCAAACGCCTGCGCCAGCGCGGTGTTGCCGCGCGAGATCGGGCGGCTCACCCGCATCATGTGCTGCGCGGGGCGCGCCTTGCGCGGCCGGGGCGCTGCCGATGATGGGCTCTTGGCGCGGCCCGAAAGGCCGAGCCTGTGCACTTTGCCGATCACGGCATTGCGGGTCACATTGCCGAGCTCCGCCGCGATCTGGCTGGCCGAAAGTCCGGCCTCCCAGAGCTTTTTCAGCTGCTCGACGCGATCATCGGACCAGGTCAAAACCGTCATTGCACCCTTTCCCTCGCTGCGCGCCAGCCATCCTGGGGCCTCGCAGCGAATGCCTAAGCCTTCAAAAACCCGTGCCGCCAGAATCCCTTAAGGCTCGCCGGGCGCGTCTTGAACGCCCGAACGTTTACGCCGGTACATAAGGACTTAAAGATCAGAACCACTGCACGAGATGTCGTATCTGACAATCCAAACGCTACAATATGGCGTGACTCCCGCGCAAGAGTCCGCCGACTCGCTTCCACATGTTCCGTGGCTAAATCCCGCAAAATCGGCACCGCAAGACTACGGATTCAGCGTTTCGCGAGGCTTTCCGGGCGGCATTGACACCCGTTTCACCAGGCCTAAGATAGTCGTGCGTGCCGCCCTCAAGAGGCGGCACGTTTCGTTTTCCGGGCCGGTAGATGGTGCGTTGCGCAATGCACGCTCACGCCGTCCGCAACATTCAAGTGACCGTCATGACTAACAGCGCAGCGCCGCATTTGCTCCCCGTTTTCGCCAGGTCCGACCTCGGTTTCGAGCGTGGCGAAGGCTGCTGGCTGATCGCGACCAATGGCGAGCGCTATCTGGATTTCACCTCAGGGGTGGCGGTGAATGCACTCGGCCATGCCCATCCGGCGCTGGTCGCGGCGTTGCAGGAGCAGGCCACGAAGCTCTGGCACATGTCGAACCTGTTCCAGAGCCCGGACGGCGAAAAGCTCGCCGCGCGCCTGTGCAATGAAAGTTTCGCGGATTTCGTGTTCTTCTGCAATTCCGGCGCCGAAGCGCTGGAATGCGTGATCAAGGTCGTGCGCCGCTATCACGCGGCAAAGGGCCATCCCGACCGCTATCGCATGATCACCTTCGAAGGCGCCTTCCATGGCCGCACGCTGGCGACGCTGGCCGCGACGGGTTCGGCAAAATATCTCGAAGGTTTCGGCCCTCCGATGGAGGGCTTCGACCAGGTTGCGCATGGCGATCTCGAGGCGGTGAAAAAGGCGATCGGTCCGCAGACCGCCGGCATCCTGATCGAGCCGATCCAGGGCGAAGGCGGTGTGCGTTCGGCAACGCCCGCCTTTCTGAGGGCGTTGCGCCAGCTCTGCGACGAGAAGGGTTTGTTGCTCGCCTTCGACGAGGTGCAGACCGGCATGGGCCGCACCGGCGATCTGTTCGCGTACCGCCGCCTTGGCGTCGAACCCGACGTGATGTCGCTGGCCAAGGCGCTCGGTGGCGGCTTTCCGATCGGCGCCTGCCTTGCGACCGCGGAAGCGGCGTCCGGCATGACGCCGGGCTCGCACGGCTCGACCTTCGGCGGCAATCCGCTCGCGATCGCCGCTGCGAACGCCGTGCTCGACGTCATGCTCAAGCCCGGCTTCTTCGACCACGTGCAGAGGATGTCGCTGCTGCTGAAGCAGAAACTCGCCTCCGTGATCGACCGTCATAGCGATGTCGTCAGCGAAGTGCGCGGCGAGGGCCTCCTGATCGGCATCAAGGCCGTGGTGCCTTCCGGCGATCTCGTTGCCGCCTTGCGCGCCGAAAAGCTGCTCACCGTCGGTGCCGGCGACAATGTCGTGCGTTTCCTGCCGCCTTTGATCGTCACCGAAGCCGAGATCGAGGACAGCGTCGGGCGGCTCGAGCGCGCCTGCACCGCGTTGTCCGGCAACAAGCGGGCGGCAAGCTGATGAGCAAGTCGCCCGATAAAACACCCAAGAAAACACCGAAGCACTTTCTCGATATCAACGAGCTGCCGCTGTCGGAGCTCAAGCGCATGCTGGCCGCGTCCTCCGCGATGAAGGCGAAGCAGAAGGCGCATCAGCCGGTCAGGCCGCTCGAAGGCAAGACGCTGGCGATGATCTTCGAACGCCCCTCGACGCGGACGCGGGTGTCTTTCGACGTCGCCATGCGCCAGCTCGGCGGCGAGCCCATCATGCTCACCGGCGCCGAGATGCAGCTCGGCCGCGGCGAGACCATCGCCGACACCGCGCGCGTGCTGTCGCGCTATGTCGATGCCATCATGATCCGCATCCTCAATCACGATGCGCTGCTGGAGCTCGCGGCGAACGCTACCGTCCCCGTCATCAACGGCCTGACGCGGCGCTCGCATCCCTGCCAGGTGATGGCGGACCTCATGACCTACGAGGAACATCGCGGCCCGATCGAGGGCAAGACCGTGGCCTGGACCGGCGACGACAACAACGTGCTCGCCTCCTGGGCGCACGCCGCCGAGCGCTTCAAGTTCCAGCTCAATGTCGCGACGCCTCCGGAGCTCGCGCCGAAAAAGGCGATGCGCGACTTCATCAAGGCGACCGGCGCGCCGATCATGCTCGGAACGGATGCCGAAGCCGCCGTGCGCGACGCCGATTGTGTCGTGACCGACACCTGGGTGTCGATGGGCGACAAGGAAGGCGAGCACCGCCATAACGTGCTCAAGCCCTATCAGGTCAATGCCCAGCTGATGTCGCTGGCCAAGCCCGATGCGCTGTTCATGCACTGCCTGCCCGCCCATCGCGGCGAGGAGGTCACCGACGAGGTGATCGACGGTCCGCAATCCGTCGTGTTCGACGAGGCCGAAAACCGCCTGCACGCGCAGAAGGGCATTCTGGCCTGGTGCTTCGACGAGGTGAAGTGATCTCGCTGGAATCCCGGCGGCCACCTCACATATGATCGTCGTCCCGGACAAGCGCAGCTTCTGGCAACGCGCAGCGTTGTCCAGAACGGAGCGCCGATCCGGGACCCATAACCACAGGAAGTCGTTTGGCGAGGATTCGGAGTTGTCATCTCGCGCAGTAGCGTAATCCTGTGGTTATGGGTCCCGGATCTGCGCTAGCGCTTGTCCGGGACGACACCGAGGTTGAGGTTGCTTCGTACAGTTCCCCAACCCCCCTTCCAATTCCGCCTTCCGACCCCAGATAAGCGCCATGGTTTCCCAATCCCCTGACATGAAAACCGGGCCCGAAGGCCCGGTTCGCGCGCCATCCGCGGTTCCGATCGATGACGCCGTGCTGCCCTACGAGGTCGACGCGCTCGACGTGCGCGGTCGGCTGGTGCGGCTTGGTTCGGCGCTCGACGAGATCCTGACCAAGCACGATTATCCCGCGCCGGTCGGCAAGCTGCTCGGCGAGGCCATCGTGCTGACTACGCTGCTCGGCTCCTCGCTGAAATTCGAGGGCCGCTTCATCCTCCAGGCGCAGACCGACGGTCCGGTGTCGTTCCTGGTCGTGGATTACCAGGCGCCGGATCGCCTGCGCGCCTATGCGCGCTACGACGCCGCGCGCCTCGGCGAAGTCCAGGATTCCGGCAAGACTTCCGGCGCGCTGCTGGGCCACGGTCATCTCGCCATGACCATCGACCAGGGTCCCGACATGAGCCGCTACCAGGGGCTGGTCGCGCTCGACGGCGGCAGCCTGGAAGATGCCGCTCACGAATATTTCCTGCGCTCCGAGCAGATCCCGACCCGCGTGCGTCTTGCCGTCGGCGAGGAATGGCGTTCGAATGACGGCGGCAAGCATCGCTGGCGTGCCGGCGGCATGCTGATGCAATTCCTGCCGAAGGCGCCCGAGCGCGCGCGGCAGGCCGATCTGCATCCCGGCGACGCGCCCGAGGGCGTCGAGGTCCATGCCGTCGCTGAGGACGATGCCTGGGTCGAGGCGCGCTCGCTGATCGAAACCGTCGAAGACGTCGAGCTGATCGATCCCGAGCTGTCCGGTGAGCGGCTGCTCTACCGCCTGTTCCACGAACGCGGCGTGCGCGTGTTCAATCCGCTGCCCTTGAAGGCGCAATGCTCCTGTTCGCGCGATGCGGTGGCATCGATGCTGAAGAGCTTTTCGTCCGACGACCGGGCCGCCATGGTCAAGGACGACAAGGTCGTCGTGACCTGCGAGTTCTGCAGCTCGGTGTACGAGTTCACACCGGATGAGGCAGGCGTCGAGGACGCGTGAGACGTTAGCCCGTAGCTGTAGCCCGGATGGAGCGGAGCGCAATCCGGGGCCACTCGCGCCGTGTTTCGCACCTTCCCGGATTACGCTTGCGCTCCATCCGGGCTACGGGACCTCGCCTGTGTCGCGCCTCTGTCAATCCGCCCGCGTAAAAATATTCCACTTTACCGAAATTCGGAAATGGCGTATGTGTCGCCCATCCCGGCTCATCCTTGAGGGGCGATCTTGTGGTCGTCACGTTCGCGAGCCGGGCTTGCGGTGGACGCGGCAGCGTTCGGGTGCGAAAGGCGTGGGCAGGGCGGATTGCTCTCCGTGAGCCCAAGGCTTCGTTCCGACGAGCGGCGCTGCTAGGCTTCGTCTCGTCTGTAAGTTTCCGGCTCCGTCGACAGGGCTGGGAAAACTGCGGCGAAATGGCGGGCCGTGCGTACGGCAAAACCGTGTGGTCCTGGCCGTCGTTGCTACGGTCAAGCCCCGGCGAATGCGGCACTTGCGCCAACCGGCGTGGTGTCGGTGAATTTCGCGAGGGCGAGGGAGGCCAAAAGGAACTCGGCTCCCGGGAGAGCACGGCATAAGCCGTCCAACCACTGCGCAGGGAAGGCCGAGTGATTGGCTACACCTGTATGCTGCTGTGCGGTCTTCTTGCGCTACACCTTTCGCGCAGCAGACCGTGGGTGCCAGCCGGCACCCGGCCTTCCCTGCGCCCTCTTGGATTTGAGGGTGGTGCGACGAAGCAAGGCTCGGGCGAAATCGGCCGCGAGAACGAAAAGGCGTGTCTGCAAGTCGAAGATGAACGCGAAGACGATCCGCTCTCGTGCCCCGGACGCAGCGCAGCGTCCCTTCGACGGTGCGCTGCAGAGCCGGGGCCCATGTCTCCGCATTGTACCGTGTCGCCCCTGGGT
>NZ_JBVVPA010000057.1:0-4379 GCF_055807555.1 Bradyrhizobium sp. Ken64
GAGGTCCCCCTGAGCGCCGATACCCGCGTCTATGTCGGTGACGTCATGACGCTGGTCGGCAGCACCCGCAACATCGAACGCGCCGCCTCGCAGGTTGGACAGATCCTGAGCTCGGAAGACCGTACCGACATCGCATTCCTTGCGGCAGGCATCGCCGTGGGTCTGCTCGCCGGACTCGCGAGCGTCAAGATCGGGTCGGTGCCCCTGACGTTGGGAGGTGGCGGCGGCGCCCTGATTGCGGGGCTCTTCTGCGGCTGGCTACGGTCGCGGCGACCGACGATGGGCGCAATGCCGCCTGCAGCGCAGCAGACGCTGAGCGATCTCGGCCTTGGCGGCTTCATCGCGGCGATCGGGCTCGGCAACGGCCACGCGGCCTGGGTCGCGATCCAGTCACATGGCATGCTGCTGGTCGGCATGGGCCTGGTCGTCACGCTGGTACCGCTGATTGTGACCACCCTATTCGCGCATCGCGTGCTTCGCATGAACCCGGTCATCATTTGCGGCGCGCTGGCCGGCGCCATGACGGTCGACGCCGCCGTGACCGGCGCCTGTGATGTCGCAGAAAGCCAGACGCCGGTGCTCGGCGTCGCGGTGCCCTACGCTGTCGGAAACGTTGTGCTCACCGTGCTTGGCCCCATCATCGTGGCCAGCACTTTCGCCGGTTGAAGGAGGCGCGGCGTGGATCGCCGGTTGGCACCGGCTACGGCGCCGCCGCCATCGACATCCCCTAGCGCGGCCTCTACTTCTTCTGGCGCTCAGCAACTCGTCTGCCGTGACCGGGTCGGTGATCAAATTCTCACCACTCGCTTTGATGGTCCGCACAGTGGTGGGGCTCTAACGCCATCAACCGCTCTTGCAATTCTGGACCTCTCCTTCCGGCGAGGCGCACGTCAAGCAGAATGCAGCCTGGGACCTCGTCGCTCGGCAAGCAATCGAACCCAAGCAGAGCCGAAGGATAGGTTTAGGTTGGGACCTCACATCTAAACCCCGACAAAAGAAGCGCTGTGGATTTGCGGAGGTTACGCTGGCATCAAGGAGATGAGCACTGTCCGAACAACCATCAATTCCAACGAGTTCGGCATCCCCATCGGCCGAAGCGTTCCTGCGCTCCTCTCGGTCAGACAATTGTGCACTGCGGCGCGGCTATATTAACCGTCAGTCTAGAAGGGGGAGCATTGGCGAATGGGGCGGCACTTGTGAACTACGCGACGCAACGGCGAGGGCTCGTTGGAAATGCTTGCACAATGTGCGAACTATAAGCGCCGGGCCAAGGCAGGACGACTACGATTCCGGTGGTGGAACCGCCTTAGGGAGAGCCCACCGTGCCCGAGCCTTCCGGCGCACCGTGACATGCAGTTGCAAGCCCAGCGCGTCCAGGACCGTCAAAACGGTTGTGAAATTTGGATGCTTTAGACCACCGACAAAGGCGCGATAGAGGGTCTGCCGCGCGATCCCGCATTCGTTGGCGATGTCGGAGACGTTGTAATCGCGGAGAGCAGAGCCGATTGCCTGGCAAACCTCGGTGATGTCCGAACTCTCAAAGGCGCGATTGATGGCGTCGGCCGCGTCGCGGCGGCTTAAGGGGCGGCTTGGCAGCTTGAGAGATCGTTCGGACATGTTCTCTCCAATAAAAAAGGCCGGCATCTCTGCCGGCCTAATTTACTGGAGAAAGGATGGAAGGACGAGGCTTAGTATCTCGCCGCCACCGGCGCACCGTACCCGCCGAAGCGATAATTGACGCGCAGTGTGACCATATCTACGTCTTGGTTGATCCGGTTCAGCGCACCAGCAACGATGGGGTTGGCAACCGAGAACGAGTTGTTTGCGTTGCCCATGAACAGATGATCGTATTCGATGCCAGCTGACCAGTTCGGTGCGAAACCATACTCCCAGCCGACACCCACCGTCCCGCCCCAGCGGGTTGCACTTGCAGCTGCCAGTTCAGCTCCGCTGAGCGTGCCCAGGATGCTGAAGCGGTTGCTCGTCACCGCCGCGCCGCCTTTGACGTACAGCAAGGACGCGTTCCAGGAATAGCCGATCTGGCCGGTGAATAGCCCGATGCCGTCCGTTTTCGTGCGGGTCGAGAACGCCGGGTTGATCAGGCTGACACGCTGGCTGCTGAGGTCCGCCCAGTCACCTTGAGCTTCCAGGCCAAACACCCACTGGCTCGCCTGCCATCGATACCCAACCTGACCGCCGATCAGGCCGCCAGAGCGTTCGCGACAGCCATCAGCAGTCACCACGCCGGCCGCACCGACGAAATCCCAGCAATTGCGGCTTTGACCCCAGCCACCGTTCGCGCCGATGTAAAAGCCGGTCCAATCATAGATCGGCGCAACCATCGGGGGCGCCTTGGTGTAGGGACGGGCCGCCATATCTGCAGCGCTCGCAGGAGCGGACATGCTCAGCGCCACAGCGCCAATTGCACCAACCAAAATCTTCTTCATATGAATTTCTCCCAGTCCGCTTCCGTTGTCCCCGAAGCGTCAGGCTAGGCAGGAGCGCCCCTCATGATTCCTGCTCCTTTTTTAGGCGAGATGCTGCCTGTGGGATGTAGCGTGGAAGTCACACTTGCGAACGAAATGGCCCGCAAGTTGTTAATCCAGCTTAAGAATTGAGTTCCATGGTCCGCAGTTTGGGTCTTCAAATTGCAAAGTCCGCTCGGGATCAAAAATGGAAGAATTGAACGTGAGCAGATGTCTTCCGCATTGGTTCAGTAAGCGGAGCTCGTGGATGAAATTTCGCGGTCGCTGCATCTCATTAGAGCTTGCCTCTCATTAGAGCTTGCCTCAGGCGCAAACCGCAAACAGCTTCACCACGTATACCGGACGCCAGCTGCTCCGCGAATGCTATCACGCCTGCCGCCGTCAGTGTGGCCGACAGCGAACTGGTAGTCGGCATTGGCGTAGAAGCTGACGTTGGCGTTCATCCTCACACTCACCCCACCTCCGAGTTGCAGGCGCGTGGCCTGCTCAAGCAAGGGCACCAGATCGACGCCGGAAAACGTCGTCGTCGCCTGCGCCGCCCAAGTTGCTGCAGCTAATGGAGCTAGAAATCTGCAAGCTTGCTTAGCCGGATACTCTAATTGCCAGCCAACAAGTCTGAACCCAGATGAACAATTGCGAGTAGCTGGGGCAAGTCGGGATAGGAATTTGCAAGCCTGCTTAGCAGGCTACTCGAATTGTCAGCCCACAATCCTAAGCACAGACCAGCAGCTTCGCGTAGCTGCGGCAAACCACGACCGAAACGTACAAGCGTGCATGTCGGGCTATTCGAACTGTCAGCCCACAAGCCTGAGCGCCGACGAACAGGTCCGTGTCGCTGCAGCAAGTCGGGCTAGAAACCTGCAAGCTTGCTTAGCCGGATACTCTAACTGCCGAGCAGACGTGCTCTCTAGGGAGGAGACAGCGGCGGTTACGGTGCGCCGCGCCGAGCGAAACTATTCGGCATGCCTTGCAGGGTACTCGAATTGCAAACCCGAAGACCTCTCGCAGGAACAAAAAGACAAGGTTACCGCACGCGATGATGAGCGAAAGACCACAGCTCCGCCTGGCGTCATACCGCTTCCTACTTATGTTCCGGGGGGGACGTGTGCAGAAAATGGATCATGCTACGGGGACGTCAGCACTATTACCGGACAGCCTAAAACCATCGCCGTGAGTGGCTATTATAGACGCGACGGCACTTATGTCCGTGGTCACTATCGTAGCCGCCGATAAATGATTTGCCGGAGCGCAGGAGAGCGACCACCATCATTTGGCGATCTTCTTTTTAAGCTTCGCTTCACGTCGCCGCGCCGCGCGGTTGTTCGTCTCTTTGAAGGCGTCCGGCATTGATGCGTTCACCACTTTGCGGTTCTTCGGGAGCTTCGTCATAGTTTTGGCTTCCCCCATTTTGGGCCGGAGACACGGTCACAGACTATCGCAGTTGTCATCATCACGACAGCGCCAGCTTCTCGACGGCATCACGCGGGCAGGCCACCGGGTGCAACGCCGAAGGAAGCCCGTACAGCGCGCCGCCAGGGCCGGGCTACGGACCAGCGGGCAAGCCCGGCCATCGCATCCAGCCGTCGCGCACCGCCGTCCTCCGAGCCGCGGGCGCAGCCGACCACGTCAAACCTCGTCGGGCGCAAGCGTCAACCCCGCCAAAACAGCAGGCTGTGAAACTAGGGCCTAATAGGGCCCGGCGGTTTCGGGCCGGAGGCAACGCCAAGCGCCGATCCTAATAAGCCATTCATTGGTCGAGGCTTTTTGGTTTTGTCCGACCGCGCGAAATCGCTGGACGACAGGACCACACGGTTTCGCCGTACGCACGGCCCGCCCTTTCGCCGCAGTTTTTCCAGCCCTGTCGACGGAGCCGGAAACTTACAGACGAGACGA
>NZ_JBVVPA010000058.1:0-4313 GCF_055807555.1 Bradyrhizobium sp. Ken64
CCACGTCTCGAGGGCCGCGTAACATTCATCCCGGCAACGTCGGCCCGACGTAGTTCAACACCGATCGGGACATCCCCGCGCTCGAAGACGATCGACGCATCATCAGCGGTATCGTTCACATGCTCCAGTGCGGCGCACGCTCGCGCGATTGCCCGCCCGACTATGGCCCTTACACGACAATCTACAATCGGTTCAATCGCTGGGCTAAGCGCGGACATTGGCAGGCTATCTTTGAAGCGCTCGCCCGCTGCGGCAAGGACCGCCTGATTTTGTCGATCGACTCCACCTCGATCAAAGCGCATCGCTCCGCGAGCGGCGGAAAAGGGGGGAGCATGAACAGGCCGTCGGCCGCTCACGCGGCGGGCGGAGCACGAAAATCCACGCGCTGAGCGACCCCGATTGCAAACCTTGCGCATTTCATCTCACTCCGGGACAAGACGCAGATCTTGCCGCAGGGCCGGCCCTTTTGAAACTCGCGGCGCCCATGTCTTCCCTCATTGGGGACAAAGGCTACGATGGCGACGGCTTTCGCACCGAAATCGTCAATCGCGGCGCGAAACTCGTCATTCCGAACAAGTCCAACAGGGTGACCCTCCACAGCTTCAGCAAACGCGCCTATAAAGGACGCAACGTTATCGAGCGCTGCTTCTGCCGGCTCAAGGATTCAGGCGTGTCTCTACTCGCTACGACGAAACTTGCTAGAAACTTCTTGGCCGCCGTCCACCTCGCCGCCGTCGTCGCCTATTGGATCAATTGAGTCTGAACCCTAGTCTCTGTCGCGGCAGTTCTTCGTCTTGTGCGGTCCAAGAGCATGTCAAACAAACTAAGAAAATTGCGTATCTTTACCGACAGAGGTCCCCTGATTGCGCTAACCATCGCTGGGGGGATGGTGGTCGGCGTTGTCGGCCCGACGTCGGCGCAGTTCTTCAATTTCGGTGGATATCAGCAACGGCCGCAGCCGCAACGCGGTGGCGGATTCGGCGGCGGCTGGTTTGGTAACGACATGTTTGAGCCGTCTGCTCCCCAGCCTCGTTGGGATCGGCGGCAAACCTTGCCGCCCGCGCGCGAGGATTTTTCGAGGGCGCCCGCGGCCGGAAAGCGCGATACTGTACCGGAGCGCCATGTTCTTGTGCTCGGTGATGCCATGGCGGACTGGCTCGCCTATGGTCTTGAAGACGCCTATGCCGAACAGCCTGACATGGGCGTGATCCGCAGACATAAGACCGTCTCAGGCCTTATCAAATATCAGCCGAAGGGCAATCCGGCCGATTGGGCCGCCGCTGCCAAAGGCATTCTCGCGACCGAAAAAGCGGACGTCATCGTCGTCATGCTCGGACTCGATGACCGAGTCGGGATGCGCGAGCCGCCGGCTGAGAAATCCGATATCAAGCCGTCGGACAAAAACGCAGACAAGAAGGAAGCCAGAGGCAAACCGGGCGTCAAGCCGGAGGGCGGTACGAACGTCGACGCGAAGCCGGATGGCAGACTGGTCGATACGGAATTGTCGCCAAATGACGCCGCCGACGCGCCGGCTATCGAGCCGGAGAGTAGCACGCGCTCGCCGAACGGCCTCTATGAGTATCGCGAGAAACGCTGGATCGAGCTCTACAAAAACAAGATCGAACAGATGATCGGCGTGCTCAAATCTAAGGGGGTGCCGGTGCTGTGGGTTGGCCTGCCGGTGGTACGTGGCCCTAAGGCAACAGCCGACACCCTGTTTCTGGATTCGCTCTATCGCGAGGCGGCCGGCAAGGCCGGCATCACTTATGTCGATGTCTGGGACAGCTTTGTCGATGAAGCCGGCCATTTTATGCAGCGCGGTCCCGACTTCGAAGGCCAGATCCGTCAGCTGCGCTCCTCCGATGGCGTGTATTTCACCAAGCCCGGCGCCCGCAAGCTTGCGCATTATGTCGAACGCGAAATCAACCGGTTGTTGGCTACTCGTTCCGCGCCGATCGCGCTGCCGACGGAACCGGCAAAGCCCGACGTCAATGCGCTGCCGGGTCAACCGGACCTGCGCCCGCTCGCCGGACCGATCCTTCCCTTGGTGGCCCCCTCTTTCGGCGCCGATCAATTGCTCGGCGGTCCAGGGGCGCCGATGGCAATGGATGCGCTAGCAGCGCGTGTCTTGGTCAAAGGTGAGCCCTTGTCGGCACCGGCCGGTCGCGCCGACGATTTTGTCTGGCCGCGCCGCGAAGTCGGACGCGAACAGTCTAAGGATACTCCAATGGCTTCGGCTTCGCCCGATGATCGCATCCCGGTATCTGCGCCGGGCGCCAATGCTAAAGCAGAAAAAGAATCGCAGCCAAAGGTGAGGCGCTGACGTTTTGGCCCGCAGGTTTCGCTCAGTGGGGCCGCTTCGGGGACAATCGCATCGGTTTGCGCCGGAGCCTGTGGGCGTGGCAAACGCAGTTCGCACCTGGAGCAACACTGTTCAGCCGCTTCTGGTTGGCCGTGTTGCGATACCAGTCGAACGGCTGCTCGTGCGTGGCGATCATCACGCTCTTAGTGTTGAAGTGGTTGTCGAAGGTTTCGGTGCGTATTCGCGGACGGTGGCGGAATAGCCGAGGCCCCCCCAAGGCGAGGCGGGGTCGAGCCGGTGATGATCGTTGACCCAGACGACGCCGGCCGACGAAGGGGCAACTCGATGCGCGCGGGCGACGTCACGGGTGATCGCTGCGGCAAGGCCGAAGGGGAAGTCGTTGGCAATCCTTAGGGCGAATGCCAAGCACCTACCTGGGTTGGCAGGTTCCAAATTATACTGCGGTGCTTAGACTCGTCGAGCGAATGCAACTCGCAACATTTGGCGAAACAAGATCACCTTGTAACTCAAATCGTCTTTTCGCTGCTTTCGGAAGGCTGGCAGAGTTGTCGACGCCGATAAAACGGACCCTTCCTCCGGAAAGCGCTGGGATGACGCTCTCATGGCGAAAAGCACAAGTCCTCGCCAGATCCAGATCCAGCCCCAAGGGTCAGGGCCTCCAGCGAGGAACCTCCGTCCGAAGCGGCCGTCGAAGGCGGTCTTCTGAGGCAGGATGAGAGCGGGAGACGGAAACTAAAGGGATCCGATGAATGTTCGGGGGCACATCCATTCCGCTCACGTCCAAGGTATCGGTCCTGTGCTCCAACCTTCAACTCTGTGATTGAAAAGCGGTGCATCATGACTAGAGAGCCGGGCGTCACCTCGGCGAACGCAAGTATTCGGGCAAGAATCGTCTGGACGATTGTCCTCGGCTTTGCCGCCGATCCTTTGATGCGTTGGAGTTGGCCGGACCCTGGGCAATATCTTGGCAGCATGACTCAGTTCATCAAGGCCTGTGGCGGACGAGCATTCGAGCATGGCACAGCATACGTCACGGGAGAGACTCGCGCGGCGGCCCTGTGGCTGCCTCCGGGCGTGCAGCAGGATGAGGATGCGCTGGACGCAATCATGGCGCTGTCCCTGCGCCCTGAAATCAGCGAACATATGGCACACCTGCGCCAGGGAATGGCCGAACATCATCCCTCCGAGCCACATTGGTATTTGCCCCTGATCGCTGTCGATCCGAACTGGGCCGGACAAGGGCTTGGCACATTGCTGATGAAGTACGCTCTTCAACGCTGTGATGAGCAGGGCCTCGCTGCCTACCTCGAAAGTTCGAATCCTGAAAACATTCCGTTTTACCAACGCCACGGGTTCAAGATTATTGGAGAGATACAGCACGGTTGCTCACCGCCACTTACGCCGATGTTGCGAAAGACGCGGTGAACGGAATTTCGGAGACGCTTCGCATGCTGCGGCTCCCGAAGCGTCCTTGGAGACGAACTGAGGCGCATTGCCTCATCCGGATGGTTACTGGACAACTTCTCGCCGGTGATTGGGTGGCTGCCATCGAATTGGTCCGGTGGCGTCTATGGCGGGAAAGATCAGCATGGGCGCGCGGCGGCAGGTGGTGTCGGCCGAAAGGGATCGTTGCCGGTCGGCCACCCGGCCGGAAAAGAGGCGCATCTCGATGCGATATGCGCGACGACCGGCTGGCATCGCAAGTATGCGGTGCGTGCAATTCGGGCACGCGCAACAGTTGGACCGAGGCCGGTCGAGGCACCGCGAGAGCACAAGCGAGGATATGGGGCTACGATCAAGGACGCGATGACCGCAGTGTGGGGGCGTCGGATCGGGTGTGCGGCAAGCGGCTCAAGGGCCGGGTTTCGTCAACTCCTGCAGCTACGCCAATCATGAGGCTGGCTCCTTTTGTGTCTCGATCGACGGCAGTGGCCCACCGTGGATCTTTGCCTCAAAGCTCCGCAGCCGCTGATAGATCGAGATCAGTTCG
>NZ_JBVVPA010000059.1:0-4173 GCF_055807555.1 Bradyrhizobium sp. Ken64
GCGTGTGCTTTTCGCGCAGCGGACCGCGGGTGCGAGGTCAGCACCCGGCCTTCCCTGCGCCCTCTTGGATTTGAGGGGTGGAGCGACCAAGCAGAGCTCGGGCGAAATGCGCCGCGAGGATGAGAAGGCGTGTCTGCAAGTCGAAGATGAACGCGAAGAAGATCCGCTCTCGTGCCCCGGACGCAGCGCAGCGTCACTTCGACGGTGCGCTGCAGAGCCGGGGCCCATCTCGCCGTATTACTCCGTGTCGCCCTCTGGGTCCCGGCTCTGCGCAGCAACGCTCGCGCGTTGCAGCGCGTCCGGGACACGGCACTCACTCCCTTTACACCTCCATCACAACCAAGTGTCCTTCAAGTGTCTTTATTCGGAAACAATCATTCCCTATTATCCCGCAATGCAAAAGACCGCCCGCAAATCCCGCTCCATTGCCCGTCCGTCCGGCCGTCCCCGGGAATTCGACATGGACACGGCGCTCGACAGGGCCGTCCGCGTGTTTTCCGAGCGCGGTTATCATGCGACCTCGATCGGCGATCTCACCGCGGCGATGCGGCTGGCGACCGGCAGCGTCTACAAGGCGTTTCGCGACAAGCATGCGGTGTTTCTCGCCGCCTTCGAGCGCTACGTCGCGTTGCGCCAGGAGCAGACGCGCAGCGCCGCGGCGCAAGGCGCCAATGGCCGCGAGCGACTGCGCAACCTGCTGCTGTCGTATGTGGAGCACTCCCAGGGCAGCGAGGGGCGGCGCGGCTGTCTCGTGGTCGGCAGCGCGGTCGAATTGTCCGCGGTCGATCCGGTGGTCGCCGCCCTCGTCAGCGCGCGGCTCGAGACCAACGAAGGCTTCATCGCCGGCCTCATTCGCGAGGGGCAGGCCGACGGCTCTATACCCCGCCATGTGGCCGCCGACGACACCGCGCGGCTGATGATCTGCATCACGCAGGGTCTGCGCGTCGTCGGCAAGGCGCGCTTGTCGCTCGACGGCAAGCGCCTGGTCGCCGTGGCGATGAAGCTGCTCGCCTGAATTTTTTGTCATATTAGGGAACAAACGTTTCCTATATCTGGAGACCGTGTGAATGACGATGAATGCCACGATCGAGACCGCGCCCGGGCCGGATGCGGTGTCGCAGCGACTGACCTTCGTGCTTGCCGCGGCCTGTGGCATGGTCGCCGCCAACATCTATTACGCCCAGCCGCTGATCGCGCCGATTAGCGCTGCGCTCGGCCTGTCGCACGCGGCGGCGGGGCTGATCGTCACCATGACGCAGATCGGCTACGGCGTGGGGCTTCTCTTCATCGTGCCGCTCGGCGACCTCGTCGAGAACCGTACCCTGATCTGCTCCGTCATCACGCTCGGCGCCGCAGCCCTGCTCGCCGCGGGGTTCGCGTCCCACGCGCTGCCGTTCCTGATCGCCGCGCTGTTCATCGGGCTCGGCTCGGTCGCGGTGCAGATCATCATTCCCTATGCGGCGCACCTTGCGCCGGCAGCGATTCGCGGTCGCGTCGTTGGCAACGTCTCGACCGGCTTGATGCTCGGCATCATGCTGGCGCGGCCGGTTTCGAGCTTCGTCACGGCGATGCTGTCGTGGCACGCAGTGTTCTTCTGCTCGGCCGCGCTGATGATCGCGCTCGCAGCCGTGCTCTGGATCACGCTGCCGAAGCGTAAGCCGGTCGCGCGCATGCATTACGGCGCGTTGCTGCTGTCGATGCCGCATCTGGTGCGGAGTACGCCGCTGCTGCGCCGCCGCGCGCTGTACCAGGCCAGCCTGTTCGGTGCCTTCAGCCTGTTCTGGACCGTGACGCCGCTGTTGCTCGCGAGCGAATTCGGCTTCACCCAGCGCGGCATCGCGCTGTTCGCGCTTGCCGGTGTCGCCGGCGTGTTCGCGGCCCCGATCGCGGGGCGTCTTGCCGATCGCGGCCATAGCCGCATGGCAACACTGGTCGCGCTGCTGCTCGCGGCCGTGGGCTTCCTGATCACGCATGTCGGCGCGGCCGGATCGGTGCTGAACCTCGCCTGCCTGGTCGTGGCCGCGATCGCGATCGACATCGGCGTGCAGGGCAACGTCGTGCTCGGCTTCCGCGCGATCTTCGCGCTGGGGCATGAGCACCGCAGTCGCCTCAACGGCCTCTACATGGCGACGTTCTTCACCGCGGGCGCGGCGGGCTCGGCGGTCGGCGCCTGGGCGTTTGCGCAAGGCGGCTGGATGCTCGCATCGGCCATTGGCCTCGCGCTGCCCGTCGCGGGCCTGGTCTATGCGGCCACCGAGTAGCGGCCGGGGTCGCCCAAGTCGTGCGATTCGGCCCGTTTACCAAGGCCGTCCGGCCGGCAATTTCCACCTCGCAGTTTCCCTGCCGCTGTAGTACTTTGGTCGCAAGCGAGCCTGGTTAACGGGCGGCAGGGGGAGGCTGATGAGGCGTGCGGAGCTGGTTGGCGTAGCGCGGATACGACCTTGGTCGTGGCAGGCGTTTCTACTTGGTTTCGTCGTTGTCGCAATGTCGGCTGCGCTCCAGGGCGCCTGTGTCGCGCTCGGCGCAAAACTCTATTTCGCGGCGTTCCTGCCCAGCCTGTTCGTGCTCGGCATTGTCGTGGGCGCACCGGCGGCGGCATTCGCCGCGGTGCTCACCATTCCGCTGGTGTGGTGGGCGTTCATGCCGCCCTTCTTCGAATTCAATTCGCTGACCGGCGCGCATGCCGATTCCATCAAGCTGTTCTGCCTGCTCGCCGTGCTGGTGATCGGCCTTGCCGATCTCTGCCGCGCGACGATGGCGATCATCAGCCGCGGCGGGTTGAAGCCGCGGAGCGAGAGCGCGGCAACGAATTCGCAATAGACGGCCTTGTAGGGCCGCGCACGTTGCGCGCGGGCAACAGTCCGGAAACCATTCGCGCGCTTGCCGCGCCGCGCTAACTTTTCGAAAAAGATTTGGCCGCAATTTCTCCCCTGGGAATGACGAGGGAGTTTTCGGACATGAACGGCCAAATCACCGGTCACGCCATCTTGGAGAACGTGCGCCGCTACCGCGGGATCGCATCGCTCTATCGCCAGACCGCTGCATTCCGCCCCGACCAGAGCTGGTCGCTGCTCGAGCAGGCGAGGGATTGGGAAGCGCGGGCGCTGCTGGAGCTGGAAGCCTATTTCGCCGCGCGAATGGATTACGCTGCGACGCGTGCGGCCTGATCGTTAACCATCGGCGCGGCCTGGGGCAGGCCCGCGTCGGTCGTCGGGTCGCGCACGGAAAACCCGGGGCGATTACGGAGTTCTCTCGACGCCCGTCTGTGCTAGCAACCTCCCGACCGAGACATCCCAATTCGGCCGGGGCAAGCGATGACCACCTTCAACCGCATCTTCACGACGGAGCGCCTGCTCCAGATCATCGTCATTCTGGCTGCGACGGTCGCAATGAAGCTGATGGGCTGAAATTCGAGGGGCTATCGCGCCCCGAACTCGGGCACATCGGGAAGATAGTTCGACCCCTCCGATCCCAAGAAATCGAACATCGCCTGCGCGGGCGGCAACAGCACCTTGTCGCTGCGGCGGATCACGTACCATTGCCGCACGATCGGCAGGCCCGCGACGTCGAGCACGACGAGCCGGCCCTCGGTGAGCTCGTGCGCCACGGTGTGGGCCGAGATGAAGGCGATGCCGAGTCCGGCGATCACCGCCTGCTTGATGGTCTCGTTGCTGCTCATCTCCATGCCGATGATCGGCTCGAGATCCGACCTCTGGAACATGCCTTCCATCAGTGTCCGCGTGCCCGAGCCGGGCTCGCGGGTGAGGAAAGTCTCGTGCACGAGGTCGGTGAGGCTGAGGCCGGAATCCTTCTCCAGCCAGTGCCCCTTGCGCGCGACGATGATGTGCGGATTACGCCCGAGCTGACGGACGTCGACGCTGACGTCGGCCGGTGGCCGACCCATCACCGCGAAGTCGAGATCATAGCCGTGCATCGCCTCGCGGATCTCCTCGCGATTGCCGACCGTGAGCTTGAGCTCGATCTTCGGATAGCGCTTCGAGAATGCCGCGATCGCGTGCGGCACGAAATATTTTGCGGTCGAGACCGCGCCGAGATGCACCGTGCCGCCGGTCCGCCCCGCAAGCAGGTCGAGCGCCCACCGCGCGTCTGGAAATTCTGGGGCACGGCACTGTGGGGCATCGCTATCTTCGCAGCCATGTTCGTCGGGCAGAT
>NZ_JBVVPA010000060.1:0-3721 GCF_055807555.1 Bradyrhizobium sp. Ken64
CGCAGCACCTTCTCGGGGCGGAGGCCGGGAACGGCGAGCATCTCGAGCACGCCCTCGGGTATCTCCTTCCGGAGCTTCTCAAGGCTCGGATGAGAGCCCGTCTTGTGAAGCTTGGTGATGATGTCGGCGATCGCATCTCCGACGCCGGGAATCTCGGTGAGCCGGTCTTCGGCGATGAGCACGTCCAGAGGGACGGCAAGGGCCGCCAGGCTGTCTGCGGCCCGCGTGTAGGCTTTCGCCCTGTACGGGTTGCCGCCACGCAACGCCGTCCGCTGTGCGTATTCTCGCAGGAGACTGACGATGGTGCGTAAGTCAACGGAAGCCACTCAACGAGCCTCCCGTTCAGCGCCCGGCCTCACCGGAGCAAAGGCTCGTTTAGGGGGTGGGCAGTCATCGCGCCGGCGATCGAGAGATGCCTCAAGTTTTTGCGCTGCCCGGAAGTCCTCAAGGTGCTGCGTGTTCGGGCTATAAGCGGCCTCCTTCTTGAGGAGATTGTAAATTCGCCCCGCAACCAGCTGCAGATGCTTCATTCTGCCGCGCGGCATCGATCGGGCTTTGCAAAGAGCCCGGACGGCGTAGGCGCGGAAGTAATCGAAGGCGTCAGACATGGTCTGGGTAAACGCCCATTCTGGCCTATAGTTCGGTCGACATCGTCAGCCCCGCAGGACCGCTATGGGCGACATTTGGCGTGCACCTATAATCGTCAGCAGGCTACAGCTCAGCGCGTGGCGAGAACAATCAAGGCAGGGGCGATGAAAGCGCGGCTGCGACCTTCGTTTGCGGCCGGGCCTGTTCGAAACGTTCGGACGTCACGTTTTGGGACTTGGCTGCGGAGTGGGAAGACCTTGGGAAGGCTGAGAAGGTGCGGGATTACTCTGCTGCTGAGGCGCTGCGGCTTCGCCGCCTGCGTGAGGAACGCACGTACCGATGTTGCTGAGCAGGCGTTTGGCCTGGAGATCGCGGACCTTCGAGTATTCGCGCCGTCGCTCGATATTGGCCGCGGCCCATCTGTCCCAGGCCTCGAAAGCGTCCGTATAGTGCTTTCGCATCTGCTCCTCGGCGGCGAGGCAATCGGCAAACTTGTCGAAGACCAGGTCGGTGTTAACCGGTGTCATCCCTCCCGCCAGCACAACGAGCATCCATTTCATCTTGCTTCGCCTTTCGCGCCGGGCGAATTCTCCGCTAACCCGCAGAATTCCGCTCGCTGTGGTTAGATGGCCCGACGGCTGCGACCGGCCACAAAACCGTAGATGAAAAGCACGATGATGGCGCCTAGCACTGCCCCCACTAGCCCCGCGCCTTGTCCTGGCCGGTACCAGCCGAGAGCCTGACCAAGATAGGTCGCAACGAACGCCCCTACTATTCCCAGGATTGTGGTCAGGATGAAGCCCGACGGCTCGTTATCGCCGGGCATGATGAACTTCGCGATGATGCCTGCGATGAAGCCAATGATGATCGTCCAGATAATGCCCATGTCTCTCTCTATCGCTGTGATTATCCCGCCGATGGAGCCGGAAGACGTCCATCAGGCGTGTATTTGTCCACGGCCGTCGGAAGCTCTCGGGACAATCGGTCGAGGATCTCCTGCTGCGACAGGCCGGTCTGCTGCTCCAGCTTTTGAAGGACGTCCGGACCGATAGCCTGCTGGAGTTCGGGCGGGGTGACTTCCCGGTTTGGCCCCTGATTGATCCAGGATTGAGCCGCCTCGCCCTGTCCGTTCTGCTTGAAGTGCTCGAGCAACTCGCCGATCCCGCCGTTCAGGAGCGAACCCACGCCGCCGCCCCCCACAAGGCCACCAAGGTTGCCGAGAATGCCGCTCAGGGAATCCTTGGCACCCGCCGGCTGACCGGAGGTCGCACTGCGAAACATGTCGGCCAACTTGTCACGATTCTGGTAACCGGCGATTGCGAGCATACCCAAGAGGGCGGTCATCGATGGCATTCCGCGGCTCATATTCGGCTCCTCAGTTCGATCATTAGTAACGTGCAAAAAGGGCGGCCCGCCTAGGGCGGGCCGCCGGCTAATTCATCGCACTCCGGTGCCGTAAAGTTGGCGCTCTCTGCGGACCTCGTCCGCGCCATAAGGCTGGGCGGAGGGATCGTAGCTCTTCCACCCGGCCTTCTGCCAGGCTGCGCTCCGTTCGCGGAGATTGACGGCGGACTGGTTCAGGATCGCTTCGTAGCGCGCGCGGTCCGCATCAGGTACACGAGCCGAAACCAGGGTGCCGCCGCGCCTAACACCTTCGGCGTAGAGTGGTGCTTCCTCATCGGATACGCCGGCCTGCGTCAACGCTCCGACGACCCCGCCCGTCGCGCCGCCGGCAACTGCACCGAGCGCGGTCGATGCGAGCCATCCGGCCGCCACGACCGGACCCAAGCCAGGTATCGCCAACAAGCCAAGGCCCGCGAGCAAGCCGGCCGCGCCACCGAGGCCTGCGCCGACGCCCGCGCCCGTGGCCGCACCTTCAGCCCGATCATCAACCCCATCTCGATCTCGATCGACCTTCTTGTCGGTGCTGTACCAGTTGTCGGAATTGTTCGCGACGATGCTCAAATCCGAATGCGGCACGCCCGCAGCCTCCAGGCTCCTCACCGCGCGCTGCGCATCGGAGTAGTTATCGTAGAGACGTGAAATCGTGACGGTCATCTTGAATCCCTCAATTTTGCTGGGCGCAGGTTATTTCGCCGCGTTCACGTTGCCTTGGAAATCCAGACTCACATCGGTCGAGGCGCCGCCTTTGGTGGCCTTTCCGCGCCAGACGCCGTTGTCGTCCTTCTTCAGGGATGTGACGTTGGTGTAGCCCGCGTCCTCAATCTTCGATTTGGCCTGGCCCTCGGTGAAGCTGTTGGCCCCTGCGACCGGCTTGTTGGAATTGTTCTGACCGGAACTGTTGACCGCGTTATTGTTGGGCCGATCAGTGGCCGGCGGGTTTTGCGCAAACGACGGACCCGCCAGAAGCGAAGCAGCCGTTAGCAAAAGAAGCAGTCTCTTGTTCATGTCGTCCTCCAGAGGTGGCACGGCACAAACATGCGCTGGACTGAGAAGTTCCAAGTTTTCCCGGTTCTTGGGTTTGAATGGAGGATGTAGAAAAGCATCTGCAAGAAAACGGGAGCGGGCTCCGGGCGCGTACTTGAAGGTCATTCGGGCGGAGCGTTCGGAGCTGGCCAACCCGGGCGACGTACGCCAAAGGGCCGCTGCGCTCATGCGGTGCGACGAAGCCTTCGTGCAGGCGGTCGAGCAAACGAAATGGAAAGGCCAACAAGGGTGAAGCCTAGATGCTGCCGGCGCTCGATCGGCTTCAGCCCGCAACAGCTTCTTTGAGGGAACCCCGCGATTCCTTGAAGCGTTGCACTGCCATTAGTTTCGCAGACGGAGGAGCAGATGGCAGCGAAGAAGAAGACCGCTCGGGGACGCAAACAGGATCGCGCCCGCGTGGCTAAAGGCCAAGACTACGAATTGCGGTACGAAGCAAAGAAGACTGGCCGCTCGGCCTCGGCGGTGAAGAAGGCCGTGAAGAAGGTCGGCAACAGCCGCAAGCGGGTCGAGAAACGTCTCGGCCGCTGAGGGCAGGTTCGCGCGCGTAGCATGGCCGTTCGCGGCCATCAGATCCTGCAGGAGAAGCGGGTGAAGGCGGTCAGCGTCTCCAGGCGCGGCTCCACGTCGCGCAGGTAGATCTCGGTCCGGAGAAACGCGAGCTCGGTGTCCAGCGCCGACTCGCAGA
>NZ_JBVVPA010000061.1:0-2538 GCF_055807555.1 Bradyrhizobium sp. Ken64
GCCAGCATCGCCAACCAGTCGATCCGCGTCAACGTGGATACGCTGGAGCATCTGATGACCATGGTCTCGGAGCTGGTGCTGACCCGCAACCAGCTGTTGGAGATTTCCCGCCGCAACGAGGACACCGAGTTCAAGGTGCCGTTGCAGCGGCTGTCCAACGTCACCGCCGAGCTGCAGGAAGGCGTCATGAAGACGCGCATGCAGCCGATCGGCAATGCCTGGCAGAAGCTGCCCCGCATCGTTCGCGACCTCTCGAGCGAACTCGGCAAGCAGATCGAGCTGGAGATGCACGGCGCCGACACCGAGCTCGACCGCCAGGTGCTCGACCTGATCAAGGACCCGCTCACCCACATGGTGCGCAACTCCGCCGACCATGGCCTGGAGACCCCGGCCGAGCGTCTCGCCGGCGGCAAGGGCGAGCAGGGCACCATTCGCCTGTCCGCCTATCACGAGGGCGGCCACATCATCATCTGCATCGCCGACAACGGCCGTGGCCTGAACACCGACAGGATCAAGGCCAAGGCGATCTCCTCAGGGTTAGTCAGCGAGGCCGAGCTCGAGAAGATGAGCGAAGCCCAGATCCACAAGTTCATCTTCGCGCCGGGCTTCTCGACCGCGGCCGCCATCACCTCGGTGTCGGGGCGCGGCGTCGGCATGGACGTGGTGCGCACCAATATCGACCAGATCGGCGGCACCATCGACATCAAGTCGGTCGCCGGTGAAGGCTCCTCCGTCACCATCAAGATCCCGCTGACGCTCGCCATCGTCTCCGCGCTGATCGTGGAAGCCGCCGGCGACCGCTTTGCGATCCCGCAGCTCTCCGTGGTCGAGCTGGTGCGTGCCCGCGCCAACTCGGAGCACCGCATCGAGCGCATCAAGGACACCGCGGTGCTCAGGCTGCGCAACAAGCTGCTGCCGCTGATCCATCTCAAGAAGCTGCTCAAGATCGACGACGGCGCGGTCTCCGATCCCGAGAACGGCTTCATCGTGGTGACGCAGGTCGGCAGCCAGACCTTCGGCATCGTCGTCGACGGCGTGTTCCACACCGAAGAAATCGTGGTCAAGCCGATGTCGACGAAACTGCGTCACATCGACATGTTCTCGGGCAATACCATCCTGGGCGACGGCGCGGTCATCATGATCATCGACCCCAACGGCATTGCCAAGGCGCTCGGCGCCGCCGGCTCCTCGGCCCATGACATGAACAACGAGAACGGGGCTCACCACATCGGATCGGGCGAGCAGACCACCTCGCTGCTGGTGTTCCGCGCCGGCTCGTCCCAGCCCAAGGCGGTCCCGCTCGGGCTCGTCACGCGCCTGGAAGAACTGCCGGCCGACAAGATCGAGTTCAGCAACGGCCGCTACATGGTGCAGTACCGCGAGCAGCTGATGCCGCTCGTGGCCATGGAAAGCGTCACCATCGCGAGCCAGGGCGCCCAGCCGATCCTGGTGTTCTCCGATGACGGCCGCTCCATGGGCCTCGTCGTCGACGAGATCATCGACATCGTCGAGGAACGGCTCAACATCGAGGTCGGCGGATCCTCCTCCGGCATTCTCGGCTCGGCCGTGATCAAGGGCCAGGCCACCGAAGTGATCGACGTCGGCCACTTCCTGCCGATGGCGTTCTCCGACTGGTTCACCCGCAAGGAGATGAAGCCGTCGCTGCACTCGCAATCGGTGCTGCTGGTCGACGACTCCGCGTTCTTCCGCAACATGCTGGCCCCGGTGCTCAAGGCCGCCGGCTACCGCGTCCGCACCGCGCCGACCGCGCAGGAGGGCTTAGCTGCTCTGCGCGCGCAGAGCTTCGACGTGGTCCTGACCGACATCGAGATGCCCGACATGAACGGGTTCGAGTTTGCCGAGACCATCCGCTCCGACAGCAATCTGGGCGCGATGCCGATCATCGGGCTCTCCGCGCTGGTGTCGCCGGCGGCGATCGAGCGCGGCCGTCAGGCCGGCTTCCACGACTATGTCGCCAAGTTCGACCGTCCCGGTCTGATCGCGGCGCTGAAGGAACAGACCGCGGGCGCCGCCGGTGCCTCCGAGCTGAGCCGCGCAGCAGCGTAACCAGCGGGATCAGGAGAAACTAACATGACCAAGAAGACCCAGTCCGGCGAAGGCGCCATGGTCGAATACGTCACCGCGATGATCGGCGGCCAGCTGTTCGGCCTGCCGATCTCCCGCGTCCAGGACGTGTTCATGCCCGAGCGCGTCACCCGCGTGCCGCTGTCCTCGCGCGAGATCGCGGGCGTGCTGAACCTGCGCGGCCGCATCGTCACCGTGGTCGACATGCGCGCCCGGCTCGGCCTGCCCAAGCCCGAGGACGGCAAGATCCCGATGGCGGTCGGCGTCGACCTGCGCGGTGAATCCTACGGCCTGCTGATCGACCAGATCGGCGAAGTGCTGCGGCTCGCCGAGGACGGCATGGAAGAAAACCCCGTCAATCTCGACCCCCGCATGGCCAAGCTCGCCGGCGGTGTCCACCGTCTCGACGGCCAGCTCATGGTCGTCCTCGACGTCGACCGCGTCCTCGAGCTC
>NZ_JBVVPA010000062.1:0-2321 GCF_055807555.1 Bradyrhizobium sp. Ken64
AGCGGCCAGATCTGGCGTGCCGACGCGCTCGACACCGACAAGGTCCGCGAAGTTGCGGGACGCGGTGCCAACGAGGTGCTCGCATGGGTCGCCGCCTTCGGCGCCTTCTCGACCGGCGGCCGCTTCAAGATGGAGCAGGAATTCTACGAGGCCATTCCGGGCTGGATTGCCGGCATGGCGATGATGGCGGCCAAACAGGCTGAAAGCGCTCACTGATCACGAAAACACCGCGCGAATGCGGAAGCATCGCGGAGCAGGCAAATGGCATACGAAACAGACGTGCTCATCATCGGCGCCGGGCCAACGGGCTCGACGACCGCTCTGGCGCTCGCGAACTGCGGCGTTCGCAGTCACATCGTCTCACGCGGCAACTGGATGGCCGACAGTCCGCGAGCCCACATCACCAACCAGCGGGCCAACGAGGTCTTCCGCGATCTCGGGATCGCGGACGACGTGGCGCGGTACGCGAGCCCCTGGGAACTGATGGGCGACACGACCTTCACGACTAGCCTGGCCGGCTCCGAGTTGATCCGGATGCGGACGTGGGGAACTGGCGACGATCGCCGCGGCGATTACCTGCGTGCCAGTCCGTGCGGAATGGTCGATATCATCCAACCGCTGCTCGAGCCCATCCTGTTCCAGAAGGCGGCCGAGAAGGGTGCGACCTTCGCATTCAACACCGAGTATGTCCGTCATGAGCAGGATGCGGACGGCGTAACGGCGACGCTGCGAGATCGCCTGGATGGGCGTGAGTACACCATTCGCGCACGCTACATGGTCGGCGCCGACGGCGCTCGATCCATGGTGGTCGACCATCTCGGGCTTCCGATCGAAGGCCAGATGGCGCGCGCCGGCACTGTCTACACCATCTTCAACGCAGATCTGTCCAGGTACAGCAAACATCGGCCGAGCATCCTGAACTGGATCGTCACTCCGGACGCGAGCTTCGGGGAGATTGGCATGGGGCTGCTGCGGGCGGTGCATCCGTGGACGCAGTGGATCGCCGGTTGGGGCTTCGATATCAGCAAGGGCGAGCCGGACCTTGCGCCGGAAGCGATCATTCCGAAGATCAAGGTGCTGATCGGCGACCCTTCGGTCGACATCGACATCGTGAGAACCTCGATCTGGTACGTCAACCAGGCCTACGTGACCCAGTATTCGAAGGGTAGGGTGCTCTGCGGCGGCGACGCGGTCCACCGGCATCCGCCGTCGAGCGGGCTCGGCAACAACACATGCGTACAGGACAGTCACAACCTCGGTTGGAAGCTTGCGTACGCCGTGAAGGGTTGGGCCGGTCCGAAGCTTCTGGAAAGCTACTCGCAGGAGCGGGCGCCGGTTGGAAAGCAGATCGTACTGCGCGCCAACCAGTCCCGGCTCGACTATGCCCCGCTGAACGCATGCTTCCGCGTGCCGGGCGCCGAGAATCCGGTCGCCGCCGGCATCGCGCGTTTTCGCGATCCGGGTCCGGATGGCGTCGCGGCCCGGA
Source organism: Bradyrhizobium sp. Ken64 (assembly GCF_055807555.1). Taxonomy (NCBI): domain Bacteria; kingdom Pseudomonadati; phylum Pseudomonadota; class Alphaproteobacteria; order Hyphomicrobiales; family Nitrobacteraceae; genus Bradyrhizobium; species Bradyrhizobium sp. Ken64. The sequence goes on from NZ_JBVVPA010000062.1 coordinate 1,487, forward strand.
AGGCGGCGCAGGCCGCGCTTGATCTCAAGCAGACGGAATTCAATGCCCAGGGTACCGAGATGAACCAGCGGTACCAATCCTCGGCCGTGATTCCCGACGTCGGCGGCGAGCCAGAGCAATGGCGGCGAGATCGCGGCCTCTACAATCAGCCAACGTCGCGCCCGGGTGCCAAGATCCCGCATGCGTGGCTCGTCGATCGCGACGGCTTGCGGGTGTCGACCCTCGACGTGACGGGTAAGGGCCTCTTTACCGTCGTGACGGGCCTCGCCGGCGTCGCATGGAAGGAAGCGGCACTGCGCCTTGACCTCCCGTTTCTCCGGGTCGTCGTGACGGGCTCGCCCGAAGCGCAGGACCTCTATTGCGAGTGGCAGCGCATTCGCGAGATCGAGGAAGCTGGAGTTCTTCTTGTTCGCCCCGATGGTGTGGTCGCCTGGCGCGACATGGAGGGGACTTCGGACCCCGGAGAAGCCGTGGACCGGCTGAGCGCTGCGATACGGAGAGTCCTCGATGTTTCGGACCTTTCGGCGATCCCGCGCGAGAAGCCGCAGCCGCCATCGAAGCCCAGCGGCACCCCGCTCTTCGCCTGACACACAAACCAACGAGATCGAGTCATGAGCGACACAAGACCGGCGAACTTCTCCAGCGTCTGGGCCGACCTGCGGGGCGTGTCCTTCAAGCAGCACTTCATCGAGGCCGGCGGAATCCGGACCCGCTGCATCGAGTCGGGCGACCCGTCCAAGCCGCTCGTCCTGGCGCTGCACGGCGTCGGGGGCCATGCAGAGGCATATTCGAGGAATTTCGGCCCTCATGCCGATAGCTTCTGGTTCGTTGCCAT
>NZ_JBVVPA010000063.1:0-1869 GCF_055807555.1 Bradyrhizobium sp. Ken64
GCCCTTCTTTTCGGCACCGGCTCAGCCGCTCACATCGAGAGGCTCCAGGCTTTGGCCGCGGAGAAAGGAATGCGGCTAGAGAGCGACGGGCTGCACAAGGGTCGCACCCTGATCGCCGGCGACGAGGCCCAGATCTATAGTGCCCTCGGCCTGCCGTTCATCGATCCTGAACTCCGTGAGGGCCGCGGCGAGGTCGAGCTGGCCCTGAAGGGCAAGCTGCCGAAGCTCGTCACCGACAAGGACTTGCGCGGAATCCTTCATTGCCACACCGATGCCTCCGACGGCACGGAGAGCTTGGACACGATGGCCAAGGCCACGCGCCAGCGCGGCTTCGAGTATTTCGGCGTCGCCGACCACTCCAAGTCCGCGCACTACGCGGGCGGCCTCTCGGAGGAAGAGATCGCGCAGCAGCATCGGGACGCCGACCGGTTGAACAAGCGCTTCGGCAAGGATTTCCGGATCCTGAAAGGCATCGAGTCCGACATTCTGGCCGACGGCTCGCTCGACTATGCGGACGACGTGCTGCAGCGCTTCGACTTCGTGGTCGCGAGCGTCCACGGCCGATTCAAACTCGACCCCAAGGCGCAGACGCAGCGCCTGCTTCGTGCGATCTCCGATCCCCACACCACCATCATAGGCCATATGACCGGGCGGCAGCTGCAGCGGCGGCCGGGCTACGAAATCGACATCGAGAAGGTGTTGCGGGCATGCGGTAGGCATGACGTCGTCGTCGAGATCAATGCCCACCCTTGGCGGCTCGACCTGGATTGGCGCTGGCATCAGGCCGCCCTCGAGTTCGGCTGCATGATGAGCATCAATCCGGACGCGCACTCGGTCCCCGAGCTCGACCACATGCACTGGGGCGTCGAGATGGCCCGGAAGGGCGGCGTCCCTGCCGACCGGGTCCTGAACGCGATGGCCCTTCCGGAGATCACGCGCTACCTCCGCCAGAAGCGGCGCTCGGTCGCCCGGGCGGCCTGATGCCGCAGGCGCACGATCTCTCGCTGCAGGGAAGGGTGGTGGCGGTCGCCGCCGACCCGGGGCACAACTTCAGCAAACCGCTCCAGGACCGCATCGTCCTGGTGGAAGGCCGCGGCGTCGAAGGCGACGCCCACGCCGGCCCATTCGTCCGGCACCGCTATCTCGCCCGCCGCCGGCCAGGCCTGCCCAATCTCCGGCAGGTCCACCTGATCCCGTCCGAGCTCTTTGCCTCCCTCTCGGACGCGGGCTTCGAGGTACGACCGGGAGAGCTCGGCGAGAACATCACCACTGCCGGTCTGGACCTTGAGCGGATGCCGCTCGGGACGCTCATCGAGCTTGGACCAACGGCCATCGTGGAACTGACCGGCCTCCGGACGCCTTGCGTTCTGATCGACCGCTTCCACCCCGGCCTTAAGCAACAGGTGCTCTCGTCGGCGGAAACGGGCCCTCCGTTCAAATCTGGGGTGCTGGGCGTGGTACGGGCCGGCGGGATGGTCGCGGCTGGCGATACCGCGCGGGTTCGGCTCCCGTCCTCCTCGTTTCGGCCTCTGCCGGCCGTGTAGAAAGAGCCTAGAATGGCCCGCAAATCGACCCTGCCTTATCGCCTGCAGCCCATGTTGGCCACGCTCACGGATGCGCCGTTCGACGATCCCGATTGGGTCTTCGAGGACAAATTCGATGGCTTCCGCATGGTCGCGGAAATCCGGCGTGGTCGGGTCGCGCTCTACAGCCGCAACGGGAAGATCATCAGCCACTCCTATGTCGAGGTCGCGAAAGCACTTGAGGGAGTGAAGGCGGACGCCGTGATCGATGGCGAGCTCGTTGCGATCGGGAAGGACGGCGTATCCCATTTCCAGTTGCTTCAAAACGCCCTGCGTCACGAGGCCA
>NZ_JBVVPA010000064.1:0-1650 GCF_055807555.1 Bradyrhizobium sp. Ken64
AAGATCGCGATCGACTTCCTAAGAAACAGCCGGATTGGCGTCGCCCGGGATGGCCTGCAACACGAAGCCTAGCGATTTCGCCCGGCGCTGTAGGTTGGCGAGGACACGGCTACGATATTGCTGCTCATATTGGTCTGCACCAGGATCCCTGTAACTGATGCCGTGCCGGAGTGTGTTGTAGAATAAAACCGCAATCTTGCGAGCGGTCGCCGTCACGGCCTTCGATTTACCCGCGCGTGAGGACAGCCGACGATAGAATGCTCCAAGCGCTGTCTCGCTCCGCCCCACGGTTGTTGCTGCCAACCGCAACAGCGCAGCTGCGCGACTTGAGGATCTCCGTGTGCGCGAGGACAGCACCTTGCCGCCGGAGATCTTGTTGCCGGGTGCGAGGCAGAGCCAGGAAGTGAAGTGTTTGGCGCTCGGCCATGCCCTTAAATCCGTGCCGCACTCGCCGATGAGCTTCAATGCGAGCGACGGACCCAACCCATGGATCTCAGTCAAATCGACGCCAAGCACGCCATACAGCGCGGTCCTGACATCGAAGGTGGGTGTGTTGACCTGCTTGGTCTTGACGCGTGGCTTGGCTAGCTTTCCGACTGGTCCTGCTCCTTTGGTGTTCAATGCACTGATCAGGACTTCGAGCTTGCGATCACAGTCGAGCATCTTTGCCTGATAAGCGTCGTAGAGCTCCAGCGATTGAGTCAACGCGAAGACATGTTCGTGGCGGTCATTGCCTACGAGTGCTGCGCGGATCGTCTCGATCGATGAATGGCAGCGCACGTCCCGATAGGTTGCTAGGACGTCGGGATTGCGTTCGCCTGCGACAATGGCTCGGATAATCCGCATGCCGGTCGCGCCGGTGATATCCGAGACAACATGATGGAGCTGCAGGTTCATCTCCATCAGGGCCTTCTGCATATGTTGGATATGGGCGGCAGCATATTCCACGAGCCGCTCGCGCTGGCGCAGATAGGCTCGCAAGGTTGCGATCTCGGCATCGGGTCGAAAGCTGCCCCGTAACAGGCCATAGGAGTGGAGCTGGCGTAACCAAGCGGCATCGCTGACATCGGTTTTGCGCCCAGGTACATTCTTGGCGTACCGCGCGTTGACCAGAATGACCGCGAACCCGCGCTGTTCTAGGATCTCGTAGACCGGGATCCAATAGACCCCAGTGGATTCCATCGCGACACTGGTCACGCCGCACGCCTTGAACCAGTCCGCCAGCTCATGCAGGTCTTGCGTGAATGTGCCGAATGCACGCACTGGCGTATCGGTGCAGGCCGGGTTCACCGCCGCCATGTGCATCTTTGACCCGATGTCGATGGCGGCCGCGCCAAGGTTGACCGGCTTTAAGTCCGGGCCGCCACCAGTTGTCCTCTTAGGCATCGCAAATCCTCCGTCCGATGATGGGCTGGAGGGTCTGGGCTATGCCAATTTGTCATCTTCCTAATCGGGATCGCCGCCGAAACGGCGTCACCACTCTCAAGTCCGCATGCGCCCATGGACCACGTTTTTTAACGGGGACAGTGCCTCCAATAAGCTGACGGCCGCTACCCTCCGAGCCAAGGGATAGCACAAGGCTGTTTCTACCCCGCACAGGCGCGCCATCCCGCTGGACAGTTTTTTAAAATGTCGCGCTCCATGCGCAGC
>NZ_JBVVPA010000065.1:0-1538 GCF_055807555.1 Bradyrhizobium sp. Ken64
TTCTTCCACCGCGCCGGCCATCTCGCCGATCTCGTCCTTGCGGCCCAGGCCCGGCAGCACGACGTCGAAATTGCCCGCGGCAAGCTCGCGCATTGCCTTGCACATCGCGATCATCGGACGCGAAATGCCGTTGCCCAGCATCAGGGCGAGCGCAGCGCCGACGGCCAAGCCGCCCAGCGCCATCATCAGCATCAGCCGCTCGGTCTCGCCGATGGTGGCATTGGCGTTGACTTCGATGCGCTGCTGATCCGTCGTCAGCTCCGACCGCAGCTCACCCGAGAGCTTGAGAATGGACGCGGCCGTCTTGGTCATCTCGCCGTTCAGCTTGACGATGACCTTCACGTTCTCGGTCAGCTTTGAAAAGGAGGCGCGGTACTGCTTGAGGAGATTGCTGATCTCGGTGACGCGGTCGGTGATCTTCTGGTCGTTGGCATAGATCGAGACCAGCAAGGTCTCCAGAAATTTGATGCGGGCGGTCACGCCGTCGGCGGTCTTCGGCTCCGGCTTGGCGACGAAAGCGCTGACCGAGGTGGAGACCGCAAGGTATTGCGAGGTGATGTCCTTGGCCGTGCTCTGAACCGAGTTCAGGCCCGCCAATGCCGCGGTATCGGCAAGATCGTCGAACTTGAAGCGGATCTTGTTGCCGACGCTGTTGAGCTCATCGGTCGCGATCTTGTTGTTGTCGCGCGTCAGCGTGATGATCTCGCCGAACACCTTGGTAAAGCTCTTGAAGTCGGCCTCGAGCTTGCCGACCTGCTCGCGGCGCGCGGCGCCCGTGGTGGCCGCCGCCGACTTGGCGATCGCGGCCCTCAAATTCTCTTCGGCTGCCTTGGCCGCGGTCTCGTCATCCGCCGCGCCGGTTAGCGTGTAGGCCCGGGCCAGCCCCTGATAGGCGATCAGCTCGCGATCGACCGTCCGCGCAAGGTCCGCTTCGGCGACGCTGGAGCGGTAGGAGGCCACGGCGGCCTGGATCCGCTCGAAGCCGAAATACGCGAAAGCCATGCTGACGGCGAGGATGGCGAGCACCGCCACGAAGCCGAGGATGATTTTTGCGCGAAAACGCAAGGTAAGCAGCTTCGATATGGTCGGCTTCGACTTGACGGGCATTCCCCACCCCATTCCATTCGCGGAAAACCAGGCGCAGCCCGGAAGCAGCCCGCTTCCTGACGCGTGAGCACGGTAAATGGCAAAGGATAAGCTGCGGTAAATTTGTGGCGCCGCAACCGGCGGTTAGGTGACGCTGGGTCTCGCCGTCCTGGACAAGCGGAGCGACGATCCAGGATCTATGACCCCAGGGAGCGGTTTGGCGATGACTCGGAGTTAACAGTTCGCCCGACAACTCCGGCTTGGGATAATGGGTCCTGGCTTTCGCCAGGACGACATTGGCGGGAATGCCCCTACGCGGCCCGGATATTCCCCATGAAGCGGTCGAGCTCGGCGCGCAGGCGGGTGCTTTCGGACGACAGCGTCTTGGCCGAGTGCAGCACCTCTTCCGAGGCCGAGCCGGTTTCAGCGGCGCCGCGGTTGACCTGGCCGAT
>NZ_JBVVPA010000066.1:0-1509 GCF_055807555.1 Bradyrhizobium sp. Ken64
TCGCCGACGAGTTCGCAGCCGCGGCGGAAGTCGCCTGCGATCGTCACCCGCTTGAGCTCCGGCCGGGCCTTCCGCAGAGAATCCTTGGCGTGCGCGAGCAGGGCGGCGGCACGGTGCAGATAGAGGCGACCTTCTCCGCTTTTCGCGATGGCGAGATTCTGCAGAATCTTGGTCTGCAGCGCTGCGCCGAGGCCTTTGGCCTTCTTGATGCGGTCGTCCTTGGCGGCCGCCTCCAACTCCGCGAGCGAAGTGATGCCGAGATCCTTGTAGAGCCGCAGCACCTTCTCGGGGCGGAGGCCGGGAACGGCGAGCATCTCGAGCACGCCCTCGGGTATCTCCTTCCGGAGCTTTTCAAGGGTCGGATGAGAGCCCGTCTTGTGAAGCTTGGCAATAATGTCGGCGATCGCCTCGCCGACGCCAGGGATCTCCTTGAGCCGATCTTCCGCAATCAGCACATGCAGAGGAACGGCAAGGGCTGCCAGGCTGTCGGCGGCCCTGGAATAGGCTTTTGCCCGGTAGGGGTTGCCGCCGCGCAAGGCGGTGCGCTGCGCATATTCCCGCAGCAGGTTTGCTGCACCACGAGTGTCGAGGGAAGGCACTCAACAAGCCTCCCGTCCCGCGGCCTGCGACCTCGGCGGACTAAAGCGAGTCCCAGCGCCCGAGCCTTCGCCAGGCGGACGGTCGAGAGACCTCTCCAGCCTCTGGGCTGCCCGGAAGTCTTCAAGGTGCTGCGCATTCGGGCCGTAAGCGGCCTCTTTCTTGAGAAGATTATAGATCCGCCCGGCCAGCAGCTGCAGATGCTTCACCCTGCCCCGCGGCATCGACCGCGCTTTGCAAAGAGCCCGCACGGCGTAGGCGCGGAAGTAATCAAATGCGTCAGACATGATCTAGGTAAACGCAGGCCACGGCCGATGGTTCGGTCGGCAACGGTCGGGACTGGAGGCCGGTTCGGCTGGTCCATTAGGAACCCAGTGCGTGGGCGCGATGCCAAACGTTCGCGGATAGATCGCATAGCCTCTCGCTGTTCGAATATGAAGCAGAGACGGGTGCCTCGCTCACGGTCTGAGGGCTTATGGCAACAGCGAGGAGCTTGGGGAACCTCCGGAATCCTCAGGGCGTTGCACCGCCATCAGATTCGCAGAAGGAGGTACCGATGGCAGCCGCGAAGAAGAAGACCGCGCGAGGACGCAAGCAGGACCGGGCGCGCGTCGCCGGCGGACAGAAGTACGAGGTCGGGTATGAGGCGAAGAAGACCGGCCGATCGGTCTCCGCCGTCAAGAAAGCGGTCAAGAAAGTCGGCAATTCCCGCAAACGGGTCGAGAAGCGTCTCGGCCGCTGAGGCCCGCGCTCTCGCCCCAATCCAGAGGCGGCCTGCTCCCAAGCTGGCCGCTTAAACGCGGGTGGAGAAGCGGGTAAAGGCGGTCAGCGTCTGCAGGCGCGGCTCCACGTCGCGCAGGTAGATCTCGGTCCGGAGAAACGCGAGCTCGGTGTCCAGCGCCGACTCGCAGA
>NZ_JBVVPA010000067.1:0-1479 GCF_055807555.1 Bradyrhizobium sp. Ken64
TGACCGACAGCTTGGGTGTTTTGCCCGACAGGCAACACAAGGACTTGTAGCCCGGATGAGCGAAGCGACATCCGGGAGTCCTACCACGAGCTGCCCCGGGTCTCGCTTCGCTCACCCGGGCTACGGGACCGACATTGATTTGCCCACCGGAGCACGGTGTTGGTATGGTTCGTGCAAGCACTTCAGCTTCCATCCCCCTGACAAGAACGTGAAAATGCCAAGCTCGAGACCCGACCGTATTCGCAAGCTGCTCGCCGACCTCGTCGGCTTCGACACCATCAGCGATCGCTCCAACCTGCCCCTGATTGCGCATATCGAGAGCTATCTCGCCACGCTCGACGTCAAGAGTGAGCGCATCACCGACGAGACGGGGCAGAAGGCCTCGCTATGGGTCACCATTGGACCCGAGGAGCGCCCCGGCCTCGTCCTGTCCGGCCATACCGACGTCGTGCCCGTCGTCGGCCAGGACTGGAGCCACGATCCGTTCAAACTCGTCGAACGCGACGGCAAGCTCTATGGCCGCGGCACCACCGACATGAAGGGCTTTGTGGCGGTGTGCCTTGCCATGGTGCCGGAGATGCTGGAAGCGAAGCTCGCAACGCCCATTCACCTCGCGATCTCCTATGACGAGGAGATCGGCTGCGTCGGCGTGCGGCCGATGCTGCGCGAGGTCGCGAAGAAACGCGTGAAGCCGCTCGGCGCCTTCATCGGCGAGCCGACCGAGATGAAGGTCATCATCGGCCATAAGGGCAAGCACGGCGTGCGCGCCACGTTCAAGGGGCTCGCCCGCCACTCCTCGATTGCGCCCGACGGAGTCAACGCCATCGAATACGCCGCCGAGCTGATCGTCGAGATCCGACGCCGCGCCGTGGCGCTCGCAGCCGTGCGAGCGGCCGACAGCCTCTACGACGTCCCGCACTCGACGCTGCTCACCAGCATCGTGCATGGCGGCGCCGCGCTGAACATCGTGCCGGATAGCTGCACGGTCGATTTCGAATGCCGTGGCATCGGCATCACCGAATCGCGCGAGGTTACGGATGCGATCGTCGCCTGGGCCAAGGCCGAGCTCGAGCCCGCGATGAAAAAGCAGCATCCGGATTGCGGCATCGATTTCGAGGAGATCCTCGACTATCCCGCGCTCGACACGGCGGCCGACGCGACAATCGTCACGCTGGCCAAGAGCCTCGCGGGGCGCAACGACCACGCCAAGGTCGCGTTCGGCACCGAGGCAAGCCTGTTCGCCAGCATGGCCGATATCCCGTCCGTGGTGATCGGCCCCGGTTCAATCGCGCAGGCGCATACACCGGACGAATTCGTGGAAATGGCGGAGCTGGAGAAATGCGCAGGCTTCGTGGAGAAGCTGATCGCGCATTGCGCGAAGGGGTAGCGGAGTTCGCAATTACTGATGGTGTGGACGGCCCCCTACGGCATCAGTGTGCCAGAATGAGGTTGTCAGAAACTCATTCACAGGAGCCGTCC
>NZ_JBVVPA010000068.1:0-1474 GCF_055807555.1 Bradyrhizobium sp. Ken64
TGATGGCTGACGATCAATTGTTTGAGGATTTGCCCGAGCAGGATAAGCCACTACCCAAGGGACGCGGCGCGGTGCGGTTGCGAGAACCGGAACGGCGCCAGATGAGCATGCAGGTCGCGGCGTTGGACGATCTGGTAGCGGATGATCATCCGGTCCGCGCGGTTTGGTCGTTTGTCGAGGGGCTGGATCTGTCGGCGCTGTACGACGTCATCAAGGCGCGGGAGGGCGAGCCCGGACATCCGCCGGCCTCGCCGAAGCTGATGCTGGCGCTTTGGCTCTGGGCCACGATCGATGGAGTGGGCAGCGCTCGCCAACTGGACCGGCTGTGCCGGGATCATCTGATCTATCGTTGGTTGTGCGGCGGAGTGTCGATGAACTATCACAGCCTGTCGAACTTCCGGATCGCCCATATGGCGGTTCTGGAACGGCTGCTGACACAGGGCGTCGCGTCGATGGTGGACGCTGGATTGGTGTCGCTCGACACCTTGGCGCAGGATGGTTTGCGGGTGCGCGCGGCGGCCGGAGCGGGCTCGTTCCGCCGGCGGCCCCGGCTTGATGAGTTGAAGACGGCAGCGCAGACGCGGGTGGAGCGCCTGCGCTTTGAAGTCGAGACCGATCCTGCGGCCGATGATCGGCGTCGGCGTGCGGCAAAGGAGCGTGGCGCCCGCGAGCGTGCGGAGCGGATCGCGGCGGCGCAGGAACGCATGAAGGAGCTGGAAGCCGAGCGGGAGCGGCGAGAGAAAACCAACAAGAAAGAGGTGGCCAAGCAGAAGTCGCCGCGCGCTTCCACCACCGATGCCGACGCACGGGTGATGAAGATGGCCGATGGCGGATGGCGCCCGGCCTACAACACACAGATCGTATCGGCTCCGGAACACCAGGTGATCGTTGCGGTCGATATCGATACCAGCGGCTCGGATCGGGGCTTGGCCCAGCCGGGGATCGAGATGGTGCATGCCGAAGGCTACCAACCCTCCAACTATCTGGTCGATGGCGGCTTCACCAAAAACGAAGCCATTGAGTGGGCCCATGCCAACGGTATAAAAGTGTGGTGTCCGCCAGCGCAGACAAAACACGGCACCGACCCTTATGCCCCGAAGAAAGGTGACGGTGTTGGCGTCGCGGACTGGCGTGAACGCATGAAGAGCGACGATGGCAAGGCGTTCTACCGGCTGCGTTGCGAACACGAATGCATCAACGCCCATGCCCGACGCATGGGCCTGCGCCAGTTATCCCTGCGCGGCAAGATCAAGGCCCGCATCCACCTGTTGTGGTTCGCGGTCGCTCACAACATGATGCGCTTCTTCGCCTTACACGCCAAGGCGCAAGCGGCATAAATAGGCGAGCCCGCACCAACAGGCGCCTACAAAGCCCCCATCAGCAGGCCGGTTCAGCTGAAAACCTTGGGGTCACCGCTCTCCAGGCAATGCAAAACTCTCCCGGCGGGAGCAAAACATTCTCAAGCTCTGAGGAG
>NZ_JBVVPA010000069.1:0-1436 GCF_055807555.1 Bradyrhizobium sp. Ken64
GGGGATGTCCCGATCGGTGTTGAACTACGTCGGGCCGACGTTGCCGGGATGAATGTTACGCGGCCCTCGAGACGTGGGCAACGGGCTTGATCGTCATGCGATCGTGGTGAGCTTGAAGGGCCGCAGGCAGAACCGACAATTGCTTATGCGCCTTCAATCGTCGAAAGCCCTTGTTGGCCTCGATCATGCCGGCCGCGACCCATCGCAAGGCCATACCGGCATCCCGCCAGCGTTTGACGTTGCGCGTGACGCGGCGAATGGTGCCCATCATGTTCTCGGCGATGTTGGTACAGGCGAGCGATCGACGAAGCTCCTTCGGCAGCTTCAACCGGACGACAGTCAGGATTTCGTCGAGGCCTTCGAGGATGCTGGCCGCGACGCCGGGCCATTGCTGGTCGAGGCGACGCGCGAGATTGCGGATCAATTTTTCAGCCTTGTCGGCGTCATCGAGCTCCCACGCCTGGCGCAGCACCCGACGGGTGGGCGCATGATGCTCTTTCGGCAGGCGTTCCATGATGTTGCGCGCCTTGTGGATCTGGCAGCGCTGGATCGCAGCGGCCGAACCGAAGGTGCGGCGGATCGCCTTCGACAACGCTTTCGCGCCGTCGGCGATGAACAGTCTTGGCATCGTCGGGTCGAGCCCGCGCGAGACCAGGTTGTCCAGCAGGGCCTGAACCGTTGCGGCATTCTCGGTCGCCCCTTCCACCAGCGCCAGCGGATGCTTGTTGCCTTCGCCGTCAACTCCGATCGCGGCGACCAGCACGAGATCGTCGCCGAGATGCAGCCCGTCGATTTGGACCACCAGAAGGTCGAGCGCGGACAGATCGGCAGCCATGAAGTCAGCCAGCCGCGCCGCCGACAGCGCTACGAACCTCCGCGAGGCCGCCGACTTCGAAACCCCCGATCCGGGCGGTGCCGGCACGTCACCTTCGGGCAGCCGGACGGCGCGGCCGAACCGGCGCGTCGACACATTGATCAGCATCAGGTTCATCGCCCAGCGACCGAGCCAATCCTCCTGCGCCGCCGTTTCCCAGCTCGGGATCGTGACCTCGCCGCCATCCACGCCCCGGACCCGCGGGCGCTCGACCTCGATCTTGCCGCCGTGGAAGCCGATCCGTCCCCGCGTTCGGCCCCAACGGTGCGCCCGCCGCGCCGCGTCGCGATCGTGGCGCGGCCCGCAGGCCGCCGTGACATCCGCCTCCATCATCGTGCCGAGCGCCTCGATCCCTGCCGCAAGGCAGAACCGATCGAAGCTCGCCCGCACTTCTGCAAACGCTTCGTCCACAGCCCCGGTCGCCGGCGAACCAGCCGGTGTGATATCTCTCGTCATGGCGTTGCTCGCCTTTGTGGAATCAGCACCCCGAGCCTACCGGCTCAAGGTGGGCAACGCCGACCTCTTCAGAAATTCAACAGAACCCGGGACATCCCCTCGCGCG
>NZ_JBVVPA010000070.1:0-1414 GCF_055807555.1 Bradyrhizobium sp. Ken64
CTGATGGTGTGGACGGCCCCCTACGGCATCAGTGTGCCAGAATGAGGTTGTCAGAAACTCATTCACAGGAGCCGTCCGTGAGCCAGATTATCCGCATTGGGATGGATACGTCGAAGTATATTTTCCAGCTCCATGGCGTCGATGCGTCGGAGCAAGTCGTGCTGCGCAAGCGGCTTAGCCGCAAAGCAATGCTGGAGTTTTTTGCGAAGCTGCCGCCCACGGTGGTCGTGATCGAGGCTTGTGGGGCGGCTCACCACTTGGCACGGGAGCTCGGCAAGCTGGGACACACGGTCAAGCTGATTGCGCCGCAACTGGTGAAGCCCTACGTGCCGCGGAACAAGAACGACGGACGCGATGCGGAGGGGCTTTGCGAGGCGTCGAGCCGGCCGCGGATGCGATATGTGCCTGTAAAGACGGCGGAGCAGCAGGCCGCACTGATGCTGCTTGGCGTCCGCGAGCAATTGGTCGGGCGTCGCACGCAACTCTCCAACACGATCCGGGGTCATGCGGCGGAGTTCGGTCTGACCGCGGCCCAAGGGCTGGACAAGCTTGCTGCGTTCCTGGCCGCGATCGAGCGAGACGAACGTGTGCCCGTGCTGAGCCGCGAGCTTTTTGTGATGCTTGCTCGGCAATACGACCAGGTGCAGACCGAGCTGAAGGCGATCGAGGCCAAATTGCTGGCTTGGCACCGTGCCAACGCCACAAGCCGGCGCTTGGCGCAGGTCCCTGGGATCGGGCCAGTTACGGCGGCCGCGCTGGTGATGAAGGCGCCTGATCCGCACGCCTTCCGTTCGGGACGATTGTTCGCAGCCTGGCTCGGCCTGACGCCCAAAGACCATTCCACCGCTGGAAAGACCAGGCTCGGCAAGATAACCCGAGCCGGCGACGAGAGATTACGTCAGCTTCTTGTGGTCGGGGCGACCGCGGTAGTCAAGCAAGCGACCGGGAAGCACCGTCGTGGATCGCGCTGGCTGCTCGACCTGCTCCAGCGCAAGACGCCGAAGCAGGCAGCCGTGGCGCTGGCCAACAAGACTGCACGCATCGCCTGGAAGCTGATGACGACGGGAGAGGATTATGACAGCGCGCGGTTCGATGCCAAAAGCGATGCCGAAGTGGCCGCCGCCGCGTAGTTGAGAGATTCGGCAGACCGGCGGGTTCGCCCACCGGCCGAACCGGAGCTGCAAGAGCAGAGGAGATGGTGCGATCGATCGTTCCGAGATGCGAGCAAATCCGTGGGACCCAGTGGCCGAACAAGGTCGCCTTTCTGATTGGAACTCGCGTCGCGAAAACCATCTTGGCCCGCGGTTCAACACGCCGCATCAACAGGCCGGACATATGGATGCAAGCGATCCGGTCAAACCTCACAAAGCTCTTGTGCCACGGGGGCCGTCCACATATGGGTCCCGGCTCTGCG
>NZ_JBVVPA010000071.1:0-1162 GCF_055807555.1 Bradyrhizobium sp. Ken64
GTGACGCGGGCTGTGCCGCGGACCACGATCCAGTGCTCGGCACGATGATGGTGCTTCTGCAGCGACAGCCGCCCGCCCGGCTTCACCACGATGCGCTTGACCTGATGGCGCTCGCCATTGTCGACCGACTGGTAGCTGCCCCAGGGCCGATGCACCTTGAGATGCTCCTCGGTGACCTTCGGCGCGACCGCCTTCAGTTTCGTGACCAGCCGCTTCAGCCCGTTGGCATCCTTCTGGCGCGAGACCAGCACCGCGTCCGCGGTCGCAACCACGATGAGATCGTCGACGCCTTCGAGTGCGACCAGCGCGGCATCGGTGGTGACGTTGCAGTTGCGGGAATCCTCGAACACCGCACTGCCATGCGAAGCATTGCCTTGCGCGTCCTTGTCCGACAATTCCCACACCGCGTGCCAGGAGCCGACGTCGGACCAGCCGCACGACACCGGCACCACCGCGGCGCGCGCGGTCTTCTCCATCACCGCATAGTCGATCGAGATCGCCTTGGCCGCGCCGAACGCCTCCGGCTCCAGCGTCACGAAGCCGAGATCGCGGCCGGCGTTACTGACAGCATTGGAGATCGCCTCCACGCTCGCCGCGTCGACCTTGCGGTATTCGTCAAGCAACACAGTGGCGGGGAACATGAAGTTGCCGCTGTTCCAGAGATAGCCGGAATTGACGTAGTCGGCCGCCTTCACCGCATCCGGCTTCTCGACGAAGCGCGCGACCGCGTGCACCTCGCCGGAGATGACCTCCCCCGGGCTGATATAGCCGTATTCGGTCGCCGGCCGTTCCGGCTTGACGCCGAACGTCACGATGCGCCCGGCGCTCGCGGCGGTGAGGCCCTGGCGGCACGCCGCGACGAAGGCGGCATTGTCCTGCACCACGTGGTCGGCGGCGAGCGCGAGCACGATCGCCTCACTCGAGCGGTTCTGCGCGAACACCGCGCCGGCTGCGATCGCAGGGCCGGAATCGCGCCGCATCGGCTCGAGGATCACGTCGGCCTCGATGCCGATTTCCGCGAGCTGCTCCAGCACCATGAAGCGATAGGACGCATTGGTGATGACGATCGGGCGATCGAACAGCGGGGCCTCCGAGACGCGCAACAGCGTGTCCTGGAAGGTCGAGCGCGTGCCGAACAACGGCAGGAACTGCTTGGGGCGCA
>NZ_JBVVPA010000072.1:0-1075 GCF_055807555.1 Bradyrhizobium sp. Ken64
AAGCCGGTCGGGCTTGCGACGTTCTGGTCGGCCTCGGCGCTGTGGTTTGATCTCTATTTTGCGCTGGCCGTTACGGTGTTCGCGGCGGCATGGATGTTATTTGCCCCGCATCCCTGGGCGACGTGGTCCATTCTTGGTTCGGCGCTGATCCTGTTCACCTCTTACTTTCAGGTCCAGGTCTCGGTCGCGATCAACAGCTGGTATGGACCGTTCTATGACATGATCCAGGCTGCGCTTTCGAAGTCGGCGCCGGTCACGGTCGAGCAGTTCTACAGCGAGTTGTCGACCTTTGCCGGCATAGCGCTCGTGGCCGTCGTGGTCGGCGTGATGACGCGATTCTTCGTCAGCCACTACATCTTCCGCTGGCGCACGGCGATGAACGATTTTTATGTCGCCAACTGGCCACGGCTGCGCACGATCGAAGGCGCCTCCCAGCGGATCCAGGAAGACACGATGCGCTTCGCCAGCACGATGGAAGGTCTAGGCGTCAATCTCATCAGCGCGGTGCTGACACTGTTGGCGTTCCTGCCGGTTCTGGTGAGGCTGTCCAGCAACGTCACGGAGCTGCCTCTGTTCGGCTCGATTGCCTATCCGCTGGTGTTCGCCGCGGTGATCTGGTCGATCCTGGGCACCGGCGTTCTCGCGCTTATCGGCATCCGCCTGCCCGGAATTGAATTTTTCAACCAGCGGGTCGAAGCGGCCTATCGCAAGGAGCTCGTGCTCGGCGAGGATGATACGGCGCGTGCCAATGCGCCGACATTGAGCGTGCTGTTTAGCGACATTCGCAGGAATTACTTCCGGCTCTATCTGAACTTCATGTACTTCAATATCGGCCGGATCGTCTATCTGCAGACTGACGTCATCTTTCCTTATCTGCTGCTTGCGCCCACAATCATCGCGGGCAGGATCACCCTCGGCGCGATGAACCAGATCCTCAACGCGTTCACGCAAGTACGAACCTCGTTTCAGTATCTCGTCAACTCCTGGAGCACGATCGTCGAACTGATCTCGATCTATCAGCGGCTGCGGAGCTTTGAGGCAAAGATCCACGGTGGGCCACTGCCGTCGATCGAGA
>NZ_JBVVPA010000073.1:0-1049 GCF_055807555.1 Bradyrhizobium sp. Ken64
CTGCTGAACGGCGACCAGCTCAAGCTGGTGTTCGACGAGACCGGCAAGTCGAACCTGAGCATCACGGGCGTGACCTACAACTCCAAGGGTCTCGGCCTTGCTGCGCTGACCAGCGGTGTCGACTTCATCGACAACTCCGCGACCAACAAGGTGCTGTCGAACCTGAATGCCGCGTCGAGCACGCTGCGTTCGGAAGCGTCGAGCCTCGGCTCGAACCTCTCGGTGGTGCAGGTGCGTCAGGACTTCAACAAGAGCCTGATCAACGTGCTGCAGACCGGTTCGTCCAACCTGACCCTGGCCGACACCAACACCGAAGCGGCCAACAGCCAGGCGCTGTCGACCCGCCAGTCCATCGCGGTCTCCGCGCTGTCGCTGGCCAACCAGTCGCAGCAGAGCGTGCTGCAGCTGCTCCGCTAACAAGCGGACGACATCGCAAGACGACTATGGCGGCGGGGCTTCGGCCCCGCCGCTTTCTTTTTGCGCCGGCACCAAAGTGCCGCGGCAAAGCGCAGACGATGCATTCGGATGCAGCCGATTGCTCACTCTCAGTTATGGTTGACAAGTCGCAAACATCGGGTCGCTGCACGGAAAAGCGTCATCCAATCATGACGATATGAGCGAGCCAGATCCGGCTTCGATCGCGCACATGGTGAATCCACGCAAGGACTGGCGCGACACGCTTCATGCTTTGTTAGCCGTCTGCGTTCACCGTCCCGGACATCGATTAATCCTAATCGAAGTTTGTTGCGTTGCGTACCAGAAGGGTAACACTCAATGTCCGGTATTGTTCTCTCCTCGTCGGTTCGTCAGAACCTGCTCTCCCTCCAGTCCACCGCTGATCTTCTCGCCACCACGCAGAGCCGCCTGTCGACCGGCAAGAGCGTCAACTCGGCCTTGGACAATCCCACCAACTTCTTCACCGCACAGTCGCTCGACAACCGCGCCAGCGACATCAACAATCTCCTCGATGGCATCGCCAACGGCGTGCAGGTGCTGCAGGCCGCCAACACCGGCATCACTTCGCTGCAGAAGCTGATCGACTCTGCGAA
>NZ_JBVVPA010000074.1:0-845 GCF_055807555.1 Bradyrhizobium sp. Ken64
AGTCGCCAATCGTATCTCGGCGCCGAAAATCCGATTGGATTGATGCCGCTGAGCTTCTCGCCTCCCAACATGCGCACGGCAACAGCAGCCATTGGTTGGGCGCCCTCAGCCGGTGAAAACATCGGACCGCCTACGACCTGACCGACAAAGTAAGACTGATCGAATGAAAAAATGGGAGCGTTTGCGACTTCATAGATGCGCCTCAATGGCTCCTTGTCTCCATAGACGGCACCTGCACCGTCCACCGCCAACTGCTGATAGAAAAGCGCCGTGTGCGGTGGCAAAGTCGCAACCGCCTTCAGTATATCCGCTAACGGCTGCTCGCCGTAAAAGATTAATTCAACGTTGTTTTTCTTCAGCAGTGGACCGACTATCCGTTGGGTCTCGCCAGCCCAAAAGCGCTCACCGGGGGAGCTTCCGAGGATGATCGCGATGGCCTTTGTCTCCGGCAGCAGCCGCAAAATGTTTTCAAAAGCTGCGACTTGATCGTATCGCACCCCGGCCAAGGCGTCCCGCTCCGACAACATGGATGGCTCAACCCGCCGCACCTCGACTGCCGCAAGCAGCATCGGCGTTGTCGGATAGAGGTTTGGCCTGTGCTGCTGGACGAAGAGGGCAGCGGGTGCACCTAGGGCGACAATCAAATCCGGCGGCCGTTGAGCATAGAGCGCCTTAAGATACTCAACAAATTTCGCATCGGCGGCGTCGTCCCCGTCCAGCGCCGTGACGAGCGAGTGTTCCTGAATGTTCAGCGGCCAAGGCGATTGTTTGTTGAGTTCTCTCTGTATTTCCCTGCTCCATGCGGCTCCCTGCTCAAAATTCGGACCGAATGTATGAAGCAGCAA
>NZ_JBVVPA010000075.1:0-789 GCF_055807555.1 Bradyrhizobium sp. Ken64
TGCTGCCGCCACTGGACCTCGGTCGCGGAGCATGCCCACGCCTTCCGCTCGAAGACGGGCCAGTAGCGTTCGGAAAATTTGCGATCAAACCCGCTGTTGTGCGCAATGACGACGACCACGGAGTCGTCGACGAAGGCGTTCACGGCTGCCCCGTCGATTTTGTGGCCAGCCACCATTTCGTCGGTGATGCCGGTAAGCGCCGTGATCTCGGCCGGGATTGGCTCGGACGGCTCATTGAAGGCGGAGAACGTGTCCCTGACCTCAATGATGCGCCCGTGCGGCGTGTAGCCGAACTTGACCATGCCGAGCTCGATGAGTTCGTCCTTGCGGTGGTCGAGGCCGGTGGTTTCGGTGTCGAGCAGGATGCCGATCTTGGTTTCCTGTCTGGAGGCCGGTATGGACGTCGGCCGCGGCACCAGGCGGCGCAGCACCCGGTAGTCGCTCGATCGGCCTAGTGCCTCGGCCATCGCGGCCAGATCCGATGCGTCTTGAAACATCTCTTCTCGTGTGAGCCGATGAGGTAGTCCCGTGAGGCCCCACAATATCGGGAGCTCCCGGCACGAGATATCTGAAAGACAAAGCGATTCACGGGCTTTTCGGGAGTGTCGGTGCAGTTGGATTCGCTTGCGGGACGTTCGCGCAGGCCTCGATCACGAGCGCTCTGGAGGTCCCCGCCTATGAATGAGGCGGATCGGGCGGGGCATCTGCGGAAGGCTCGACAGCATCTGCGTATGGTTGCCGACCCCGGATTGCTACGGTCCCACTGGTGCGTGATCGTTTACGATCTGC
>NZ_JBVVPA010000076.1:0-784 GCF_055807555.1 Bradyrhizobium sp. Ken64
TGCTGCCGCCACTGGACCTCGGTCGCGGAGCATGCCCACGCCTTCCGCTCGAAGACGGGCCAGTAGCGTTCGGAAAACTTCCGATCGAATCCACTGTTATGCGCGATGACCAGGACCACGGACTCATCGACGAAGGCGTTCACGGCGGCCTCGTCGATCCTGTGGCCGGCCACCATTTCGTCGGTGATGCCGGTAAGCGCCGTGATCTCGGCCGGGATCGGCTCGGACGGCTCATTGAAGGCGGAGAACGTGTCCCTGACATCAATGATGCGCCCGTCCGGCGTATAGCCGAACTTGACCATGCCGAGTTCGATGACTTCATCTTTGCGGTGGTCGAGGCCGGTGGTTTCGGTGTCGAGCAGGATGCCGATCCTCATTTCCTGTCCGGAGGCCGGCATCGACGTTGGCCGTGGTACCAGGCGCCGCAGCACCCGGTAGTCCCTCGATCGCCCTAGTACCTCGGCCATCGCGGCCAGATCCGATGCGTCTTGAAACATCTCTTCTCGTGGTGAGCCGATGAGGTAGTCCCGTGAGGCCCCACATTATCGGGAGCTCCCGGCACGAGATATCCGAAAGACAAGCAATTCACGGGCTTTTCGGGAGTGTCGGTGCAGTTGGATTCGCTTGCGGGACGTTCGCGCAGGCCTCGATCGCTCCGGAGGTGCCCGCCTATGAATGGGGGCGGATCGGGCGGGGCATCTGCGGACGGCTCGACAGCATCTGCGTATGGTTGCCGACCCCGGATTGCTACGGTCCCACTGGTGCGTGATCGTTTACGATCTGC
>NZ_JBVVPA010000077.1:0-761 GCF_055807555.1 Bradyrhizobium sp. Ken64
CACACCATCGTGGCAAGCCAGACGGACACGTTTGGTAATACGGGCAGCGCCTCGCTGACCTTGACGCTCGACACCACCGCTCCGTCGGAGGCGCTGGCGATCACGGCGATCAACCAGGACAGCGGCACGGCCGGGGACTTCATCACCAGCGACACGTCGCTAACGGTCTCCGGCAGCAATGGCGCGCTGGCCTCCGGCGAGAAGATCCAGGTCTCCAGCGATGGCGGCGCCACCTGGGCCGACGTCACGCCGTCGACGGCGACGAGCTGGAGCTATCTCGACCCGGCGACCCATGCGACCAGCTTCACCTACCAGACCCGGATCATCGACACCGCCGGCAATGTCGGGACCACCGCCAGCCAGGCGGTGACGCTTGATACCACCGCTCCGTCGGAGGCGCTGGCGATCACGGCGATCAACCAGGATACCGGCACCGCCGGCGACTTCATCACCAGCGACACGTCGCTAACCGTCTCCGGCAGCAATGGAGCCTTGGGCGCCGGCGAGAAGATCCAGGTCTCCAGCGATGGCGGCGCCACCTGGGCCGACGTCACGCAGTCGACGGCGACGAGCTGGAGCTATCTCGACCCGGCGACCCATGCGACCAGCTTCAGCTACCAGACCCGGATCGTCGACACCGCCGGCAATGTCGGGACCACCGCCAGCCAGGCGGTGACGATCGACACGAGCGCGCCCACCATTACGATCTCCAATGCCGGCGGGCCCACCAACCAGGCGAACCAGACCATCACCGGCACGGT
>NZ_JBVVPA010000078.1:0-695 GCF_055807555.1 Bradyrhizobium sp. Ken64
ACCAGCTCCGAGACCATGGTCATCAGATGCTCCAGCGTATCCACGTTGACGCGGATCGACTGGTTGGCGATGCTGGCGCCCTCGGCGGCGCCCTCGTCGGCGGCCATCGATTTCTTGGGCGCGACCTTGTCCTTGGGCGCCTTAGTCTCCTTGGCAACGTCCTTGGCAACAGGCACCGGGGCTTCAGCGGCAGGCTCAGGCTCGGCCTTGACTTCGGCTTTGGCAACGGGCGCCGGGACTTCGATCGCGGTCTCGCGGAAGGCGCGCTCGAGCTCGTCGAGCGAGACTTCGCCCGGACGCAGCGGACGCTCCAGGCTCTGGTCGGCGAGCACGCCGGAGGTCGGCGCGGCTTCGACGGCGGCAGGCGCCTCCGGCACCAGCGGCGGCGCTTCGGCCACGGGAGCAGCGCTTCCAGCCGCCGGCATCGGCTGCGCCGAGCCTGACGCGATCGGCTGCGCCGACGCTGACATTGCGGCCATGCCCTGCTCGACCATCGCTTCCAGCTTGTCGATGAGATCGCGGTCGGTACCCTCGGGCTCGGCTTCGGTCGCCTCCAGCCCGGCCAGAATTTCCTTGATGCGGTCGATCGACGACAGGATCACCGTCACCGCCTGCCCGGTCACCGGCATGCCGTCACGGAATTTGCCCATCAGCGTCTCGCCGGCATGCGCCAGCGCTTCCAGCCGCGGCAAGCC
>NZ_JBVVPA010000079.1:0-684 GCF_055807555.1 Bradyrhizobium sp. Ken64
AGCAAGTATGTCGATTTCGAATTCGGCGGTCGGAATGCCGGGAATTACGCAGCCTATCTTCTGGCGGATCGACAATTCGTCCAACTTGCTCCAGTCGAAGGTCAGGCGGCAAGGGGATGGTACGCTGGTCTCACCGCGATGTACGCTCCGCCGGAATTCAATCGCGTCAGCGAGTATTATGAGGCACGCCTCTATGGCATAGGTCTGCTGCCGTCCCGGCCAGGCGATATGGTATCCTTGGTTGTCTCCTGTAATGTCTTCAGCCAATATCTGGTCGATGCCGCCGTGCGAGGCGGCCAGCTCGCGCATACTGACAATTTTTCGATAACTGCAGCCTATTATGCACCCGTTGCGCCCGGCATCCGCGTGGGCATCGGGCTCGGGTACACCAATCACCCCACGCCGGTGGTCTATACGCCGCAGACCGGGAGTGCCCTCAACGTGTTAACCAATGCGACGATGTACTGGTGAGGCGACCATCGCGATGACCTCGCTAAAGCGGCGCGTTTGCGTGTGGGTCGCTGCCGTTGTCGTGCTTGTCGTCTCGATGGGGGGCACAACCGCCCAAACCCTGTCTGGCCAGATTGCCGGCCAACCGAAAAAGATATTGCTGCTTCATACATTCGGTCCGAATTTTGAGCAGGGAGCCGCATGGAGCAGGGAAATACAGAGAGAACTCAACAA
>NZ_JBVVPA010000080.1:0-683 GCF_055807555.1 Bradyrhizobium sp. Ken64
AGCAAGTATGTCGATTTCGAATTCGGCGGTCGGAATGCCGGGAATTACGCAGCCTATCTTCTGGCGGATCGACAATTTGTCCAACTTGCTCCGGTCGAACGTCAGGCTGCGAGGGGGTGGTACGCTGGTCTCACCGCGATGTACGCTCCGCCGGAATTCAATCGCGTCAGCGAGTACTATGAGGCACGCCTCTATGGCATAGGTCTGCTGCCGTCCCGGCCAGGCGATATGGTATCCTTGGTTGTCTCCCGCAATGTCTTCAGCCAATATCTGGTCGATGCCGCCGTGCGAGGCGGCCAACTCGCGCATACTGACAATTTTTCAATAACTGCAGCCTATTATGCACCCGTTGCGCCCGGCATCCGCGTGGGCATCGGGCTCGGGTACACCAATCACCCCACGCCGGTGGTCTATACGTCGCAGACCGGAGTGCCCTTAACGTGTTAGCCAATGCGACGATGTACTGGTGAGGCGACCATCGCGATGACCTCGCTAAAGGGGCGCGTTTGCGTGTGGGTCGCTGCCGTTGTCGTGCTTGTCGTCTCGGTGGGGGGCACAACCGCCCAAACCCTGTCTGGCCAGATTGCCGGCCAACCGAAAAAGATTTTGCTGCTTCATACATTCGGTCCGAATTTTGAGCAGGGAGCCGCATGGAGCAGGGAAATACAGAGAGAACTCAACAA
>NZ_JBVVPA010000081.1:0-671 GCF_055807555.1 Bradyrhizobium sp. Ken64
GGCTTGCCGCGGCTGGAAGCGCTGGCGCATGCCGGCGAGACGCTGATGGGCAAATTCCGTGACGGCATGCCGGTGACGGGGCAGGCGGTGACGGTGATCCTGTCCTCGATCGACCGCATCAAGGAAATTCTGGCCGGGCTGGAGGCGACCGAAGCCGAGCCGGAGGGTACCGACCGCGATCTCATCGACAAGCTGGAAGCGATGGTCGAGCAGGGCATGGCCGCAATGTCAGGCTCGGCGCAGCCGATGCCGGCGGCTGGAAGCGCTGCTCCCGTGGCTGAAGCGCCGCCGCTGGCGCCGGAGGCGCCTGTCGCCGTCGAAGCCGCGCCGACCTCCGGCGTGCTCGCCGACCAGAGCCTGGAGCGTCCGCTGCGTCCGGGCGAAGTCTCGCTCGACGAGCTGGAGCGCGCCTTCCGCGAGACCGCGATCGAAGTCCCGGCGCCCGTTGCCAAAGCTGAAGTCAAGGCCGAGCCTGAGCCTGCCGCTGAAGCCCCGGTGCCTGTTGCCAAGGACGTCGCCAAGGAGACTAAGGCGCCCAAGGAGAAGGTCGCGCCCAAGAAATCGATGGCCGCCGATGAGGGCGCCGCCGAGGGAGCCAGCATCGCCAACCAGTCGATCCGCGTCAACGTGGATACGCTGGAGCATCTGATGACCATGGTCTCGGAGCTGGT
>NZ_JBVVPA010000082.1:0-653 GCF_055807555.1 Bradyrhizobium sp. Ken64
CAGAGCCTGTCGAGCCAGGTCGCCGACGTCTCCGAGCAGGCCTCCAGCAACATGCAGTCGGTCGCCACCGCGACCGAAGAGCTCTCGGCCTCGGTCGAGGAGATCGGCCGCCAGGTCCGCGATTCCAGCCGTATTGCCGAAGCTGCCGTGGTGCAGGCAAAGGAGACCGATAACCGTATCGGCAAGCTCTCGCATGCCGCCCAGCAGATCGGCGAAGTCGTCAAGCTCATCACGGCGATCGCCGAGCAGACCAATCTTCTAGCGCTCAACGCGACCATTGAGGCGGCACGCGCCGGTGAAGCCGGCCGCGGCTTTGCAGTTGTCGCCAGCGAAGTGAAGTCGCTGGCGAGCCAAACCGCGAAGGCCACCGACGAGATCTCCTCGCACATCACGGGCATGCAAGGGGCGACGGCCGAGTCGGTTGCGGCGATCAAGGAGATCGGCGCGACCATCGGCCAGATCTCGTCGATCTCGACGTCGATTGCGAGCGCAGTGGAGCAGCAAGGCGCGGCGACGCAGGAAATCGCGCGCAGCGTCCAGACGGTCGCACAGGGCACTCAGACCGCCGCCACCGACATCGGCCAGGTCAACCGCGGCGCCGCTGAAACCGGCTCGGCCTCGGAAGAGGTGCTGCACTCGGCCAAGACGCTGTC
>NZ_JBVVPA010000083.1:0-566 GCF_055807555.1 Bradyrhizobium sp. Ken64
TCGATGTTGCGGGTGCTGCCGACCAGCGTCATGACGTCACCGACATAGACGCGGGTATCGGCGCTCAGGGGGACCTCGCGTCCCATCCGCGTCAAGGTGCGCAGGAACACGCCGCGCGCAGCGTCGCCGACGCGTTCAGCCACGTCCTTGACTGAGCGGCCATGGAATTTGCGATTGTCGACGAGGACCTCGACCACGTTGCCGGGAAGCGCCTTCAGGATCTCGTCGGCGTCGATTTCAGTGCCAACAATCGGCTTTGCAGCGACGATGGCGGCGGTGCGGCCTGCGATAACGATGTCGTCGCTCGCTTCAAGAACGGTGTCGCGATGCGGTTCGACGTCAGCGCCCTGGCGCACGATCCGCTCGATCACGCTGCGGCTGCCGATCTGGTCTTCGACGGCGCCGACGCTCCGTCCCGCCGCTGCCGACACCCGATACGCGCGCGCCTGGAATTTTCGATAATGCAGATTCTCAGTTTGTGGCGGGTTGCCACCCGAAAGCTCCGCCTCGAGCTTTGCAGCTTCCGCTTTCAGATCGATCCCCATCAATTTCGGCGCGACAAACGG
>NZ_JBVVPA010000084.1:0-474 GCF_055807555.1 Bradyrhizobium sp. Ken64
TCAGGTTGTTGGCCTGAAGCTTCGTGTTGAGCTGATCGAGCGTCTTGACCGTGCCGTTGGTGCCGTCGCCGAAGGTGACGTTGACCGCCGTGCCGCCGTTGAAGGAGGAGAAGGTCAATGTCTTGCCGCTGATGCCGCCGACGCCCGAGGTACGCGCCGCAGTGAAGGCGCTCGAGGTGCCGGTATTGCCGGCGAAGCCGAGCGCATTCAACGCATTGCCGGTGCCGGTGATCGACAGATCGGCGTTGACGCCGGTCGAGATCTTGAGCTGACCCGAGGCGTTGATCGACGAGTTGGTCTGGCCGGTCGCCGTCGCAAGCGTCGCGGTGCCGTTGGCATTGACCGTCGCGGTCTGCACGCCGGTGGCAAGGTCGATCGCCTTGAGCACGTCGTTGACCGTGCCGGCCTGCAGATAGACCGTCGAGTTGCCGGCGCCGTCGGTGAGGACGTTACCGCTCGCACCATACCCGCTCG
>NZ_JBVVPA010000085.1:0-474 GCF_055807555.1 Bradyrhizobium sp. Ken64
CGAGCGGGTATGGTGCGAGCGGTAACGTCCTCACCGACGGCGCCGGCAACTCGACGGTCTATCTGCAGGCCGGCACGATTAACGACGTGCTCAAGGCGATCGACCTTGCCAGTGGCGTGCAGACCGCGACGGTCAATGCCAACGGCACCGCGACGCTTGCGACTGCGACCGGCCAGACCAACTCGTCGATCAACGCCTCGGGTCAGCTCAAGATCTCGACCGGCGTCAATGCCGACCTGTCGATCACCGGCACCGGCAATGCGCTGAACGCGCTTGGCTTCGCCGGCAACACCGGCACTGCGAGCGCCTTCACCGCGGCACGGACCTCGGGCGTCGGCGGCCTCACGGGCAAGACGCTGACCTTCACCTCCTTCAACGGCGGCACGGCGGTCAATGCCACCTTCGGCGACGGCACCAACGGCACGGTCAAGACGCTCGATCAGCTCAACACGAAGCTTCAGGCCAACAACCTGA
>NZ_JBVVPA010000086.1:0-464 GCF_055807555.1 Bradyrhizobium sp. Ken64
AATTGTCGATCCGCCAGAAGATAGGCTGCGTAATTCCCGGCATTCCGACCGCCGAATTCGAAATCGACATACTTGCTGGTGTTGATGATGGCTGCGGCACGCACCCAGGTCGCAAGCTGGCCGGGAGCGGCCTCCTTGCGATAGCCAACCTCGTTGATCGCGAGAAATCCACTGTTCGGCGTCGACCAGTCCAGGCCGGTCGGGTTAGCGGTCTTCTCGGCGAAGGGACCATCCGGGCTGCTCGCCACCTGCACACCGAACTTGTCGTATAGCCCCTCCGGGCCGTTGACCTTGATGTTGATCGCCGGTTTCGCCCAGGCCCAGGCGCTTAGACCCGCCGCGACCGGAATTTGTCCGCTCGGTCCAAAGATGCTGGACGACAAATTGCCTGCCAGAAATGGTCCCCAATACTCAACGACATTGGCCAAATATCCAACCTTCAATTCCACCTGCCGGTTCAGGAA
>NZ_JBVVPA010000087.1:0-438 GCF_055807555.1 Bradyrhizobium sp. Ken64
CAGGCGCGGCTCCACGTCGCGCAGGTAGATCTCGGTCCGGAGAAACGCGAGCTCGGTGTCCAGCGCCGACTCGCAGACGTCGACGTACCAGGACTTTGGCCGACCGTCCGTGCCGTCGCTCCAGCGATAGCCGCGCCGCTTCAGCGAATCCTTGAGTTCGAACGGCGACTGTTCGGCCCAGATCCGGATAGTCTTCTGTCGTGCGGTCTCGAGCAGGACGGCGAGCGCGGGCGCGCCGGTCGTTGGTAGGTCGAAGTCCAAGATCTCGAGCAGCGCGTGACAGTCGTCAACCGCGCGGTGCGCCTGGTGAAAATAGCCGGCGCCATTCAGAAGGTAGCCGAGCTTCGCTCCATCGAAGCCGTGCTGCCGCCACTGGACCTCGGTCGCGGAGCATGCCCACGCCTTCCGCTCGAAGACGGGCCAGTAGCGTTCGGAAAA
>NZ_JBVVPA010000088.1:0-408 GCF_055807555.1 Bradyrhizobium sp. Ken64
CACCTTCGGCGACGGCACCAACGGCACGGTCAAGACGCTCGATCAGCTCAACACGAAGCTTCAGGCCAACAACCTGACGGCGACGATCGACGCCAACGGCCTGCTGACGGTTTCGACCACCAACGACTACGCGTCCTCGACGATCGGTTCGAGCGCCGCGGGTGGTTCGATCGGCGGCACGCTGACCTCCTCGCTGACGTTCTCGACGGCTTCCAGCCCCGTCCAGGACACGGTTGCCCAGACCTCGCGTTCGAACCTGGTGTCTCAGTACAACAACATCCTGAACCAGATCGACACGACTTCTCAGGACTCCTCGTTCAACGGCGTCAACCTGCTGAACGGCGACCAGCTCAAGCTGGTGTTCGACGAGACCGGCAAGTCGAACCTGAGCATCACGGGCGTGACCTA
>NZ_JBVVPA010000089.1:0-395 GCF_055807555.1 Bradyrhizobium sp. Ken64
ATGGTGAAGTGCACCGTCGTGTTGGCCAGGCCGGTGCCGGTCAGCGCAGCGTTCGAAGTGATCTGGTCAAGCGCTGAAGAGCCGGTATCGGAGGTCAGATGCTCCGTCACCGCCGGGCCGGTCGTGCTTAGCGTGTAGACAACGGCGTTGCTGGTCGTCGTGTTGCCGGCAACATCGCTCACCCTGGCCGTCAGCGAGTTGCTGCCATTGCCAAGCGTGACGAGTGCGCTCCAGCTGCCGTCGCCCTGCACGATGGCCGTCTTCACCGGCGTGATGCCGTCATAGACCGTGACGGTGGCCCCGGCATCAGCCACATCAACCGTGCCGGTGATGGTCTGGTTCGCCTGGTTGGTGGGCCCGCCGGCATTGGAGATCGTAATGGTGGGCGCGCTCGT
>NZ_JBVVPA010000090.1:0-368 GCF_055807555.1 Bradyrhizobium sp. Ken64
GCCGACGGCGACACGCTGACCGTGAACGGCAAGACCATCACCTTCCGCAGCGGCTCCGCTCCGGCTTCGACCGCGGTTGCGTCCGGCTCGGGCGTCAGCGGCAATCTCGTCACCGACGGCAGCGGCAACACCACTGTCTATCTCGGCACCGCGGGCACCCCGGCTGCGAACGTCAACGATCTGTTGACCGCAATCGATCTGGCCAGCGGCGTGAAGACGGTGTCGATCACCGCGGGTGCAGCGACGTTCGCCACCAGCGTCGGCCAGACCGCCTCAACCGCTGCCGGCGGCGCCGTCACGCTGAAGAGCTCGACGGGTGCGGATCTGAGCGTCACCGGCAAGGCCGACCTGCTCAAGGCTCTCGCCCT
>NZ_JBVVPA010000091.1:0-356 GCF_055807555.1 Bradyrhizobium sp. Ken64
GCGATCAGCGTGATGGTGCCGGTCAGGGCCGTGGTGCCGTCGCCGGCCGTTGCGCCAGTGCTGGCGAACGAGCCGATGGTGGCGCCGAGGGTCGTGCTGCCGCTCGCCGCCGTGGTGCCGCCGGCTGTGCCGCTATACACAACGTTGCTGCTCGCGGTCGCGCTGGCAAAGGAGGTGGTGCCGCGCAGATCGGCCGCCGTCGCACCCGCGATCGAGGCGGAGACGTTGGACTTGGTGGAGTAGCCGACGGTGGTCTGCAGCGCCTGGTTGGCGATCGACTTCGCAGAGTCGATCAGCTTCTGCAGCGAAGTGATGCCGGTGTTGGCGGCCTGCAGCACCTGCACGCCGTTGGCGAT
>NZ_JBVVPA010000092.1:0-332 GCF_055807555.1 Bradyrhizobium sp. Ken64
TCAGCGCTTGACCAGATCACTTCGAACGCTGCGCTGACCGGCACCGGCCTGGCCAACACGACGGTGCACTTCACCATTGATGGGACGTTGATCGCAACGACCAGTTTGGCGGATGGGAGCGGCAACTGGTCATTCACACCCAGCGGTCTCGCTGACGGGCTGCATACCATCGCGGCGAGCCAGACGGACACGTTTGGCAATACGGGCAGCGCCTCGCTGATCTTGACGCTCGACACCACCGCTCCGTCGGAGGCTCTGGCGATCACGGCGATCAACCAGGATACCGGCACCGCCGGCGACTTCATCACCAGCGACACGTCGCTAACCGTCTC
>NZ_JBVVPA010000093.1:0-326 GCF_055807555.1 Bradyrhizobium sp. Ken64
TCGCCGACGAGTTCGCAGCCGCGGCGGAAGTCGCCTGCGATCGTCACCCGCTTGAGCTCCGGCCGGGCCTTCCGCAGCGAATCTTTGGCGTGCGCGAGCAGGGCGGCCGCACGATGCAGATGGAGGCGACCTTCTCCGCTTTTCGCGATGGCCAGGTTCTGCAAAATCTTGGTCTGCAGCGCGGCGCCGAGGCCTTTGGCCTTCTTGATGCGGTCGTCCTTGGCGGCGGCCTCCAACTCAGCGAGCGAGGTGATGCCGAGATCCTTGTAGAGCCGCAGCACCTTCTCGGGGCGGAGGCCGGGAACGGCGAGCATCTCGAGCACGCC
>NZ_JBVVPA010000094.1:0-315 GCF_055807555.1 Bradyrhizobium sp. Ken64
CGTGCCGGCCTGCAGATAGACCGTCGAGTTGCCGGCGCCGTCGGTGAGGACGTTACCGCTCGCACCATACCCGCTCGGAACGCTCGGAGCACCGGTCGAGCCCGGGATCGGCGCGTTCTTGAAGGTGATGACGTGACCGTCGACGTTCAGCGTCGAACCGTCGGCGATGGTCGCACCCAGCGAGGCTGCGCTCGTGGTCCGGTTGACGCTCACGGTGGCGTTGCCGCCGCCCACGGCCGTCGTCAGGGCGAGAGCCTTGAGCAGGTCGGCCTTGCCGGTGACGCTCAGATCCGCACCCGTCGAGCTCTTCAGCGT
>NZ_JBVVPA010000095.1:0-314 GCF_055807555.1 Bradyrhizobium sp. Ken64
GGCGAGATGGCCGGCGCGGTGGAAGAATTCAAGGTGCAGGCCGTGGCCAAGGCCGAGCGCGATGCCGCCGCCAACGAACTTCAGAACAGGGAGCAGGCCGCAAGCCGTCGTTCCGAACTGATTCGTTTCGCCGACGATTTCGAGAGCGCGGTCGGCGCCATCGTCTCCAACGTCTCGGCTTCCGCCGTGCAGCTGGAATCGGCCGCCTCGACGCTGACCCGCACCGCCGAGACGACGCAGAGCCTGTCGAGCCAGGTCGCCGACGTCTCCGAGCAGGCCTCCAGCAACATGCAGTCGGTCGCCACCGCGACCGA
>NZ_JBVVPA010000096.1:0-311 GCF_055807555.1 Bradyrhizobium sp. Ken64
CGTATGTGTCGTCCATCCCGGCTCATCCTTGAGGGGCGATCTCGTTGTCGTCTTGATTGCGAGCCGGGCTTGCGGTGAACGCGACAGCGTCGGCATGAGAGGTGCGGGCAGGGCGGGTAGTCCCTGTGAGCCCGTGGCCACGTGCGGACGAGCGGCGCTGTGAAGTTCGTCTCGTCGGTATTTCGATGGCCACGTGCACGAGGCCGTCGAACCCTGCGGCGAAATGGCGAATGCGCGTACGGCAAAACCGTGTGGTCCTGGCCGTCGTTGCTACGGTCAAGCTGTCGCGGAGGTGTGTGCGAGCCCAACCG
>NZ_JBVVPA010000097.1:0-311 GCF_055807555.1 Bradyrhizobium sp. Ken64
CACGGCGTCGGGGGCCATGCAGAGGCATATTCGAGGAATTTCGGCCCTCATGCCGATAGCTTCTGGTTCGTTGCCATCGACATGCTGGGACACGGCTGGACCGACAAGCCCGCGATCGACTACCAGGTCAGGGACTACGCCGACCACGTGCTCGCGGTCCTGAAGGCCCTCGGCAGAGACAAGGCGATGATAAGCGGGGAATCGCTGGGCGGCTGGGTCGCGACCTATCTCGCGGTACATCGTCCCGCCGTGGTGGAGAAACTGGTCCTCAACACCGCCGGCGGTTGGACCGCGCACCCGCAGGTGATGGA
>NZ_JBVVPA010000098.1:0-308 GCF_055807555.1 Bradyrhizobium sp. Ken64
GTGATGAAGTCGCCGGCCGTGCCGCTGTCCTGGTTGATCGCCGTGATCGCCAGCGCCTCGGACGGAGCTGTGGTGTCGAGCGTCAAGGTCAGCGAGGCGCTGCCCGTATTACCAAACGTGTCCGTCTGGCTTGCCACGATGGTGTGCTGACCGTTGGCCAAGCCGGTTGGCGTAAGCGACCAGTTCCCCAAAGCATCTGCGACCGTGGTTGCACCGACGGGTGTACCATCGATGGTGAAGTGCACCGTCGTGTTGGCCAGGCCGGTGCCGGTCAGCGCAGCGTTCGAAGTGATCTGGTCAAGCGCTGA
>NZ_JBVVPA010000099.1:0-304 GCF_055807555.1 Bradyrhizobium sp. Ken64
GGTATTGGCGGGATTGTTCGTTGCGAGCCGTCGCAAGGCCCAGAGAGTGGGCGCTGCCGTACTGAACTGACAAAATGTCGACCAAAAAAGTGGGAGGAGGCTTGCCCTAATGCCAGTCAGTTAAGGCGAACACCAAACCTGTGGCGAGGGAGCTTGCTCCCGCCGGGCCGCGAAGCGGCCCCAAACAATGGGCCTGCTGCGCAGTCCAGCGGGAGCAAGCTCCCTCGCCACAGGTGCGGGTTCGCCTTAACTGACGGGCATTAGGGCTTGCGCTCCCACATTTACACTTGCCTTGGGCTTTTAG
>NZ_JBVVPA010000100.1:0-302 GCF_055807555.1 Bradyrhizobium sp. Ken64
GGACAATCGCCGCTGGGCAGAGATCATCGAGCTGTCGATCAAGTCGCCGAGCCGCAGGGTTTCGCGGGCGGCGTTGGCCAGCGCCAGGCTTGGCGTATCCAGCGCGGCCAGGTCCAGATGGCGCGGCTTGGCTTTGCCATTGGTCTCGGGCCGCTCGGGCAGCAGCCATTCGCACAGCCGCGCCATCGGACCAATCGTCGGCAGCAGAATCAGGCAGCGGCTGACGTTGTAGAGCAGGTGAAAGGTGATGACCATGCCTTGAGTGCTGTAGTCCAGGCCGTCCATCCAGCGTACGAGTGGGT
>NZ_JBVVPA010000101.1:0-289 GCF_055807555.1 Bradyrhizobium sp. Ken64
GACGAGCGGCGCTGTTAGGTTCGTCTCGTCTGTAAGTTTCCGGCTCCGTCGACAGGGCTGGAAAAACTGCGGCGAAAGGGCGGGCCGTGCGTACGGCAAAAACGTGTGGTCCTGGCCGTCGTTGCTACGGTCAAGCCCTGGCGGATGCGGCATCTGCGTCAACCGGCGCGATGCCGGTGACTTTCGCGAAGGCGAGGGAGGCCAAAGAGAACTCGGCTCCCGGGAGAGCACGGCATAAGCCGTCCGACCATCGCGCAGGGAAGGCCGAGTGATTGGCACCACCTGTATG
>NZ_JBVVPA010000102.1:0-282 GCF_055807555.1 Bradyrhizobium sp. Ken64
GCAAGCGATCCGGTCAAACCTCACAAAGCTCTTGTGCCACGGGGGCCGTCCACATATGGGTCCCGGCTCTGCGGAGCGTCACTTCGTGCCGCACCGCGTCCGGGACACGAGACCGTATTTCCCGGCGTCTATAATTCCATCGTGGCGGGATGGATTAGCGGCGGTGCTCGTGTCCCGGACGCGCAGCAACGCCTAAGCGTTGCTGCGCAGAGCCGGGACCCATATGTGGACGGCCCCCGTGGCACAAGAGCTTTGTGAGGTTTGACCGGATCGCTTGCATCC
>NZ_JBVVPA010000103.1:0-280 GCF_055807555.1 Bradyrhizobium sp. Ken64
GGCGAGCAGGCCGCCCAGTTCGGCCAGTGCGGCGTCGGGCATGTCGGCCAGGGAGGCAATTGGTGCCTTGGCGCCCAGCATCAGGTAGCCGGGCAGTTTTGTAGACTGGTGATGGTTGAGCAGCCAGTGTTCGGTCTGGTGCAGGATGAAGGCGGGGTCGATTGGCATGGGTGCGCGTCCAGGTTGGCTGGTGCAGCAGGATAACAAGTATTCCCCATGTGGGAGGGGGCTTGCCCCCGATGGCGGTGAGCCAGCTAAGCATTGGTTGGCTGACACACCG
>NZ_JBVVPA010000104.1:0-278 GCF_055807555.1 Bradyrhizobium sp. Ken64
TCATACATTCAGGTCTGCAAGAGGAAGGTCACGGGGCCATCATTGACCAAATGCACCTGCATATCCGCGCCAAAACGCCCAGACGCCACCTTGCCATGCAATTGTTGCGCTTGTAACAACAAGTGATCAAACAGCGCCGCTCCCAGGGCCGGTGGGGCCGCTGTGGAGAAGCTTGGCCGCAGCCCGCTTTTGGTGTCCGCCGCCAGGGTGAACTGCGACACCAGCAGCAAACCGCCGCCGATGTCTTTCAACGACAGGTTCATCTTGCCTTCATCGTC
>NZ_JBVVPA010000105.1:0-274 GCF_055807555.1 Bradyrhizobium sp. Ken64
TCGCCACTGCGGTTGAGCGGGGCGAGCACGTTTTCGCAGAACTTGGCGCCCTCTTCGAGAATGGCACTGACCATGTCGGGGCTGGCGTCCGTCGCACCCAGGGCCGAGTAGTGGCCATGGAAATCGAAGACGTTGTCGATCAGAAAGCGCATGTCGCGCAGGGGAGCTTTGTAGTCAGGCATGGCGATGTCTCCGGCAGCAGATGGTCTCAACCTACTGCCGGCCCGCGCCCTGGACATTGTGTGTTGCGCTGCTGAATACGGCACCATTACTC
>NZ_JBVVPA010000106.1:0-273 GCF_055807555.1 Bradyrhizobium sp. Ken64
GTCGGTTACCTGACCCACATGGCCCATGTCGGCGTGGCGCTGCTTGGCGTGGGCAATGTCAGCTATCGCGGCCAGGTTGTGCCGGCGCAAGTGGCGCTGGCTGCCGAAGGTTTGCAGCCGGTGGTGCTCGGCGCCAAGGATGGCCTGTGCCTGGTCAACGGTACGCCGTGCATGACTGGCCTGAGCTGCCTGGCCCTGGCCGATGCGCACCACTTGCTGGAATGGGCCGACGTGATCGGTGCCATGGGCTTCGAAGCCCAGCGCGGCCAGATC
>NZ_JBVVPA010000107.1:0-269 GCF_055807555.1 Bradyrhizobium sp. Ken64
GTGGAACGACCCACAACAAAAGACGTTGCGCGCCTCGTATTTCAGCCAGTTTCCCGGCGTGTGGGCCCAGGGCGACTACGCCGAACAGCGCCCCAACGGCAGCCTGCTGATCCATGGCCGCTCCGATGCGGTGCTCAACCCTGGCGGCGTGCGCATTGGCACCGCCGAAATCTATCGCCAGGTGGAAAAAGTCCCGCAGGTGCTGGAAAGCCTGGCCATCGGCCAGCGCTGGCAGGACGATGTGCGGGTGGTGCTGTTCGTGCGCCTTG
>NZ_JBVVPA010000108.1:0-268 GCF_055807555.1 Bradyrhizobium sp. Ken64
GTCACCTACAGTGCGGCGATCTACCTGATTCCCTCACTGGTGATCCAGCTGTTCGAACCCTGACTGGACCACTGCCCATCTGGGCGGCAAGGCGTACCGGGAATGCGCGGTGGTGTTGAAGGACGGCACGCTCAAGGTCGGCTTCCAACAATCGGGCTATTACACTGACCCGCGCTGTGTGCGGCCATTGCTGGAGGCGCGGGTGCAGGCCGTGCGAGCCAAAGCGGGCTTCAATGCCTGGTTCCTGGATGTCTACGCAGCCGGCATG
>NZ_JBVVPA010000109.1:0-268 GCF_055807555.1 Bradyrhizobium sp. Ken64
TGCGCGGCCTCCCGCGCGGCGATCGTCGCCAAAAGGCTGAAGCGGTCCATCGAGACGACCTGCTTGCGGTCGATGCCGTGATCGGGAAGCGTCCTGATTTCGCAGCCGACCCTGATTTTCAGGTCATGCAGCTCCGAATTGACGATCGGGCCGATGGCCGAGCGGCCGGCGCGCATCTCGCCCCAGATCGCGGGCACATTGGTGCCGAGCCCGCATATGCCGCCGATGCCGGTAATGACGACGCGCTTGTGCATTCAGTCAGGCTTTT
>NZ_JBVVPA010000110.1:0-267 GCF_055807555.1 Bradyrhizobium sp. Ken64
CACGCCGCAATCCTGGTTCGGGCGTGATCAAGGCCGAAGAACAGGGTTTCGTTGAGAAGCTCGTCTCGCATCCGGCCGTTGAAGCTTTCACAGAAGCCGTTCTGCATCGGTTTGCCTGGCGCGATAAAGTGCCAGGCAATCTGGTTGTCCTCTGACCAAGTCAGAATGGCGTTGCAGGTGAACTCGGTGCCGTTGTCCGAGACGATCATGCCAGGCTTGCCGCGGCGACCAATCAACGCCGTCAGCTCGCGCGCCACCCGCCGTCCC
>NZ_JBVVPA010000111.1:0-263 GCF_055807555.1 Bradyrhizobium sp. Ken64
GTGCCGACCACGCCGACGGTTTTGCCGACCAGATCGAAACCGGTGAGCCCGTGCAGGCTGAAGTCGCCATCGCGGGTGCGGTTGTAGGCACGGTGCAGGCGACGGTTGAGGGCCAGGATCAGGGCCACGGCATGTTCGGCCACGGCGTGGGGCGAGTAGGCCGGTACGCGCACCACGCTCAGGCCCAGGTGCTTGGCGGCCTGCAAGTCGACATGGTTATAGCCGGCCGAGCGCAACGCAATCAGGCGCGTCCCGCCTTTGGC
>NZ_JBVVPA010000112.1:0-263 GCF_055807555.1 Bradyrhizobium sp. Ken64
CCGCGTTCCAGGGTTTTGGCCAGGTCCGTCCAGTACTCGAGGGTCTTGTACTGGGTGGACGTGTCCCGCGGATGAGTCCACAGGCCGTGGTTGATATGCCCGATGCAGTTCATGTTGAAGGCATTGAGCAGGATTTTTTTCTTGCTCATCAGATGGTCCCCCGCAGCGGTGGGTTTTCATCGTTGAGGTAGTAATTGCCCACTGCGTGATACTTCCAGCGCACCGGGTCGTGCAGGGTGTGAACCCGTGCGTTGCGCCAGTGG
>NZ_JBVVPA010000113.1:0-263 GCF_055807555.1 Bradyrhizobium sp. Ken64
TGGGCCAGCAGCAGTACCTGGCTCCAGGTGTGTTGCACGAATTGCACCACGAACGGCGGCAAGGCTTTGCCCAGCAATCGTCGGTTGAGCACCTGGGCCACACGCTGGCGGGCCACATCAGTACGCAGACGGCCGTCCTCGACCTAACGGGTGTGCCGTTCCAGCAACTCACTGCGCTGGCGCTCTTCGTTGATGAATGCGCTGAATTGAGCCAGGAGTTGCGAAAAAATGGCCGGATCTTCACCGAACTCATTCAACAGGCG
>NZ_JBVVPA010000114.1:0-260 GCF_055807555.1 Bradyrhizobium sp. Ken64
GTTTCACCGGTTTTCAGCGCCAGCTCAAAAATAACCGTTGGCGCGGTGGTGATCAGGTCCAGGTCGTACTCGCGCTCCAGGCGCTCCTGGATGATTTCCATGTGCAGCATGCCCAGGAACCCGCAACGGAAGCCGAAGCCCAGGGCGTCGGAGCTTTCCGGGGTGTACTGCAGCGACGAGTCGTTGAGGGTCAGTTTCTGCAGGGCTTCGCGGAAGTCTTCGAAGTCGTCGGAGCTGACCGGGAACAGACCGGCGTAGAC
>NZ_JBVVPA010000115.1:0-257 GCF_055807555.1 Bradyrhizobium sp. Ken64
CTGCGGAAGGCCCGGCCGGAGCTCAAGCGGGTGACGATCGCAGGCGACTTCCGCCGCGGCTGCGAACTCGTCGGCGAGCTCACGATTGTCGCGGAGGCTGCCAAGATCGAGAAGGCGACGAATGCTTCGGCGGCGGACGGACTGCAAATCCGCTTGTCCGACCGCAACCACTTCGGCGCCGCCCTTCTTTTCGGCACCGGCTCAGCCGCTCACATCGAGAGGCTCCAGGCTTTGGCCGCGGAGAAAGGAATGCGGCT
>NZ_JBVVPA010000116.1:0-257 GCF_055807555.1 Bradyrhizobium sp. Ken64
CCCAGGTTCGATGCATCAGCCAGCCGATGTAGGTCGCCAACTGTTGAGCTTCTGGCCCCGGGAGCAGCATGCAGTAGTTCAGTGCGTGCAGGAATCTGCGCTCGGATATCCAGCGCCGGCGCTCTACCAACTCCTGGTGCATGATCGAGACTCAGGCAAACACTGAATTCATGGGGCTGCGGGATAGCAACCGACGACTCCACAAAGCCTTCGCGCTCAATGAAGGAAAACGATTGCAGGCTGCCGTCTGGTCGGGT
>NZ_JBVVPA010000117.1:0-256 GCF_055807555.1 Bradyrhizobium sp. Ken64
GGTGAAAATCGCCGGGAAGCGGTGGCATCGATGCCAGGGGTGGAGCGCTTGAGCATCGATTTGCTGCTGGAAGAGGCCGCCCACTGGGTTGAACTGGGAATCCCGGCGCTGGCGCTGTTTCCGGTAACGCCCAGTGAGCTCAAGTCCCTCGACGCCGCCGAAGCCTGGAACCCGCAAGGCCTCGCCCAGCGCGCCACCCGGGCCTTGCGCGAGCGTTTCCCGGAGCTTGGGGTGATCACCGACGTGGCCCTGGACC
>NZ_JBVVPA010000118.1:0-255 GCF_055807555.1 Bradyrhizobium sp. Ken64
TTTTGGCGTTTTCGCTCCCGTCACTCGACGGCGATCAGCGCGGCGGCCACCGCGCGGTCTTCCGCCAGTAGAACATTGTAGGTCCGTACGGCCGCCCCGGTCGACATCGGATCGGACGCAATGCCCGCCGCCTTCAGCGCGGCACGCAACCCCGCCGACAACGGCCTGAGATCCTTGCCGGCGCCGACCAGCAGGATCTCGACCTTGTCGGCCTCGTTGAGCAGCTTGGCGCAATCGGCCGCCGTCAGTGCCAGG
>NZ_JBVVPA010000119.1:0-255 GCF_055807555.1 Bradyrhizobium sp. Ken64
GGGCGGCACCACCATGACCACTTCGGTCACGCCAGCCACTTTGGCTGGAATCGCGTTCATCAATACCGACGACGGGTACGAGGCGTTGCCGCCCGGACCGTAGAGGCCGGCGCGGTCCAGCGGCGTGACCTTCTGGCCCAGCACGGTGCCGTCGGCCTCGGTGTAGCTCCAGGAATCCTGCTTCTGTTTTTCGTGATAGCTGCGCACCCGCGCCGCCGCCACTTCCAGGGCTTCACGCTGGGGCGCAGTGATGCG
>NZ_JBVVPA010000120.1:0-254 GCF_055807555.1 Bradyrhizobium sp. Ken64
GACCTGGGTGGCGGGACTCGGGAAGTGACCCAATTGCAGGCCGGCTTTCTGCGCCGGACCGTCGCGGAATATCCCCGCGACCACGATGCCAGGGCGCCCGGTCAGGCCGAACGACTCGGCCAGTTCCTTGGTCAGGGGCTGTACTTCAATGCCCAGCCAGCCGCGAATCACCTGGCCGTGTTCGATGATCGACTTCATTACTTCCATCGCCAGTTTCACCGGGATCGCAAAACCGATGCCCTGGGAGCCGCCGG
>NZ_JBVVPA010000121.1:0-252 GCF_055807555.1 Bradyrhizobium sp. Ken64
TGGATGACAACGGCCCTCCCACCCGCACGCTCTCCTGCTTGCCGTCGCGCTCCAATACCCAGACGCCGAAGGCGTTGTCGCGCTCCTTCAAGACCAGGCATTCATGGTGCTCCAGGTCACTCAGCTGCGCGGGTGTCCCGTGGCGTTCCAGGTAGCTGGGGGCGGCGCACAAGATGCGGCGGTTGCTGACCAGTTGACGGCCGATGTGCTGGCCGGGGATGTCGTCGCCGACACGAATTTCCAGGTCGAACC
>NZ_JBVVPA010000122.1:0-248 GCF_055807555.1 Bradyrhizobium sp. Ken64
GCGGATTCTATGACCGCAGCCTGGCCTACCTGGCCCGGCGCAAAAGCTGGCGCAAGCCGACGCTGCTTGGGCTGGCCCATGAGTGTCAGCAAGTGGATCGCTTGGCGCAGGCGAGTTGGGACGTGCCGCTGGCGGGCACTGTCACCGATAAGCATTGGTATGTCGCAGAAGCGCCGCTGGAACCAGCGACGCCTTGAAGTCGTGTTAACGCTTGAATTGCTGTTGCACAGGCGAGAGCTCAACCGGTG
>NZ_JBVVPA010000123.1:0-247 GCF_055807555.1 Bradyrhizobium sp. Ken64
TGCGTCCGGGGCACGAGACCGTTGTTGGACAACCGACATGGGATCGCAGCCTCGCGGCATTCCGCCCGAGCTTTGCTTCGTCGCCTCACCCTCAATTGAAAGAGGGCGCAGGGAAGACCGGGTGCCGGCTGGCACCCACGGTCCACTGTGCGAGATTGTCGTAAGAACAATGCACAGCGGCATACAGGTGAAGCCAAAACATCCGGCCTTCCCTGCGCAGTGGCTTTACGGCTTATGTCGTGATCTC
>NZ_JBVVPA010000124.1:0-247 GCF_055807555.1 Bradyrhizobium sp. Ken64
GGCCGTTTACAAAGAGTGCCTGCCGGCTCGGTCGTTACCCAGAAATCCACCCTAAAGGCCTGGATCCTGAGCAAGCAACCCTCCCTGAGCTACAAGGACGCCGGTGTAGACATCGACGCCGGTGAAGCATTGGTCGAACGCATCAAGAGCGTCGCCAAGCGCACTGCGCGCCCTGAAGTCATGGGCGGCCTGGGCGGTTTTGGCGCCCTCTGCGAAATCCCGGCCGGCTACAAGCAGCCTGTACTGG
>NZ_JBVVPA010000125.1:0-246 GCF_055807555.1 Bradyrhizobium sp. Ken64
TGAGCTGAGGTTGGTGACGCGCGGCCCCGGCAACCTCGATAAAGAGTTGATGCGCTCCCGAGAACTGGGCTACAACGGCTTCTTTGCCGACCTCGGGTTGAACGTCGACGTGAAGCTGTTCTATGACGAAATCACCGACATGATCAGCTCGCCCTTGCGCAACAACCAATACATCGCCAGCAACGACAACAGCGCGCGCTTTACCGGCGCCGAATCACAGTTCGACTGGCGCGTGAGCAACGCCGA
>NZ_JBVVPA010000126.1:0-244 GCF_055807555.1 Bradyrhizobium sp. Ken64
ACGCTCGCCTTCGTCCAGGATTTTCTTACGCAGACGGATCGACTTCGGCGTTACTTCGCACAGCTCGTCGTCCTGGATGAATTCCAGGGCCTGTTCCAGGGTGAAGCGAACGGGTGGAACCAGAGCGATGGTTTCGTCTTTGCCCGAAGCACGCATGTTGTCGAGCTTCTTGCCTTTGGTTGGGTTGACGCCCATGTCGTTGTCACGGCTGTTCAGACCAACGATCTGACCGTTGTAGATCTCT
>NZ_JBVVPA010000127.1:0-243 GCF_055807555.1 Bradyrhizobium sp. Ken64
GCGCCGTTGCCCAGGCGGTGCAACATTGTGGCTTGCCGGACGGTGTGTTCTCGCTGCTCTACGATGCTGGCCATGAAGTGGGTATCGCGCTGGTGACCGACCCACGTGTCAAATCGGTGGGCTTTACCGGTTCGCGCCGTGGCGGTGTGGCGTTGACCCAGGCGGCCCAGGCGCGCCCCGAGCCGATTCCGGTGTACGCGGAAATGAGCTCTACGGGCACCTGGCCAAGGCCAATCGGCAGTG
>NZ_JBVVPA010000128.1:0-242 GCF_055807555.1 Bradyrhizobium sp. Ken64
GGCGGGCGGCTGTCGCTGCAGAAGCACCATCATCGTGCCGAGCACTGGATCGTGGTCCGCGGCACAGCCCGCGTCACCGTCAACGAGACCGTCAAAAGCGTGCACGAGAACGAGTCGATCTACATCCCGATGGGCGCGGTGCACCGGATGGAGAACCCCGGTAAAATCATGCTGGAGCTGATCGAGGTCCAGACTGGAAGCTATCTCGGGGAAGACGACATCATCCGGATTGAAGACGACTA
>NZ_JBVVPA010000129.1:0-242 GCF_055807555.1 Bradyrhizobium sp. Ken64
CAGCCCCAGTGCCACCGTTGGCCAGCGATCGGCGCGGGAAATGCCGTACTGGGCGCGAGCCTGCTCGACACGCAATAACGCCAGGCGCAGGTCCCGATTGTAGTTCAGGGCCTGATCAACCAACCGGGGTAGCTGCGCCGATGAGTCCAGCCCGATCAGCAGCTGTTTTTCTTCTTCGGTAAGCCGCTCTACCGCGTTGCTCATGGCCGATGGCGCGCCCGTTTCCGGGCCGCCGTGCAGGT
>NZ_JBVVPA010000130.1:0-242 GCF_055807555.1 Bradyrhizobium sp. Ken64
GGGAAAATAGCGCACGACTAGCAGTGGATAACCCGACACCACATCCAGGACCTGCGCCTGAGCTTCCGTCGCGGTCGTAGCCTCTATTTGATATCTCGTGTGGTCGACGAGGATTCCATATTGCGGCAGAAGAGGGATGATGAATTCGCCTTGCAAATGTTCCTTCAGCTTATCGGCCAGAACCCTCGGCAGCCAAAGCGTATCGAGCCCTACCACCTTGCCGTCCGCGAGCAGTAAGCGCT
>NZ_JBVVPA010000131.1:0-242 GCF_055807555.1 Bradyrhizobium sp. Ken64
CGATGGTCCTTATATTTGCCCATGATCGTCCGACTGGCATGAAGAATGACTACGCTCCCGGCAGGATAATCTCAATCGGGCGATGCGTTGATGTCAACTGACCAGTTGGCCGCTTGACCCGCTTTGTCGTATCGCGATCCGGGCCGACTGTTGGCACACGACGTCGACCATGGCGGGCGAGCAATTTGCGACAGCTCGAGCTGCTGATCCGAACGCTTTCTTGTATCGCACGCCAGAAGGAT
>NZ_JBVVPA010000132.1:0-241 GCF_055807555.1 Bradyrhizobium sp. Ken64
CAACGACGGCCAGGACCACACGGTTTTGCCGTACGCACGGCCCGCCATTTCGCCGCAGTTTTTCCAGCCCTGTCGACCAAGCCGGAAACTTACAGACGAGACGAAGCCTAGCAGCGCCGCTCGTCCGCATGTGGCCGCGGGCTCACAGGGACTACCCGCCCTGCCCGCACCTCTCATGCCGACGCTGCCGCGTCCACCGCAAGCCCGGCTCGCAATCAAGACGACAACGAGATCGCCCCTC
>NZ_JBVVPA010000133.1:0-240 GCF_055807555.1 Bradyrhizobium sp. Ken64
GACAAAGGGCGCCTTTCGGCGCCCTTTTCACAAACAGGTTGGCTTGTCATCGCCGCTTCCTGCCTGGCTCTGCGATGGCTGGTTGCCCAGGATCCTCAGAGTCTCACAAGCCCCTTTCGGGAACCTGGTCAGTATGACTGAAAACAGACTGCCTGCAATTAGTAGCAAAATGCCGTCCGACTTTATCGCAACCCCAGCGCACTGCGCACCGCCGCCTTTATTGCCAATAATTGGTCACTG
>NZ_JBVVPA010000134.1:0-240 GCF_055807555.1 Bradyrhizobium sp. Ken64
GGGCCAACAGGATCATCGGCCGACAAGATCGCCACGTGTATCGCGTGCTGAGGCAGCGCCTCAACCGTTCACCTGCTCGCGGCTGCGATCTGTAAGCTGAGCAGGTGCCGCCATTTTCGAGGACATGGTGCATGGGCGACGCAGGTGACGATGATATCAAGCGTGGCCGCGCCATTGCGCCGGCGGCTGCGAAGCAGGATTTGACCGGCATCGGCGCCCCGCTCGCGCCTCCGATGTTCG
>NZ_JBVVPA010000135.1:0-239 GCF_055807555.1 Bradyrhizobium sp. Ken64
GGCGGTGAAGTGGAAAACCTGCCGGCCCACACGTTCCCTACCGATGACGGTGGCGTGGACATGAAGTGCCCGACCAAAATCGCCATCAGCGACCGCCGTGAAGCGGACCTGGCGAAGAACGGTTTCATGCCGCTGCTGCACAAGAAAAACACCGACTTCGCCGCGTTCATCGGCGCCCAGTCGCTGCAGAAACCGGCCGAATACGACGACCCGGACGCCACCGCCAACGCCAACCTGGC
>NZ_JBVVPA010000136.1:0-238 GCF_055807555.1 Bradyrhizobium sp. Ken64
GTCACCGGCATGCCGTCACGGAATTTGCCCATCAGCGTCTCGCCGGCATGCGCCAGCGCTTCCAGCCGCGGCAAGCCGAGGAAGCCGCACGTCCCCTTGATGGTGTGGACCAGCCGGAAGATGTTATCCAGGATCTTGGCGTTGTTCGGCTCCTGCTCGAACTTCACCAGCTGATTGTCCACGGTGTCCAGGCTCTCGCTGGTTTCCGTCAAAAACTCCCGCAACAGATCATCCATGA
>NZ_JBVVPA010000137.1:0-238 GCF_055807555.1 Bradyrhizobium sp. Ken64
GCCCTGGCAGGTCCCGGCGCCGACCCTAAATTGTGGGACTACCTGCCTTACGGCCCGTTTGCCGATCGCGCCGCATTCGGTGCCTGGCTGAACAGACACGCCGCCAACACCGACCCGTATTTGTTCAGTGTGGTCGACCGCGCCAACGATCAGGTGCAGGGCATCCTCAGTTTGATGTCCATCGTCCCAGCCCAGGGCCGTATCGAGATCGGCCATGTCACCTTTGGCGCGCCGATGC
>NZ_JBVVPA010000138.1:0-237 GCF_055807555.1 Bradyrhizobium sp. Ken64
GCTGACCGGTTCGAGAACTTGATAGAGGCCATTGAGGGTTTCGGCATGACTCGCCAGGCTGACCAATGACAAGCAGCCTACAAAAAAGAATTTACACAGACGCATGGAAGATTCCCGAACGACAAATTTAGCGGCTGGAACAGACCGCGTGAACTCGGTTTGGCAAGGCTGTGACACAGCGACCGGTAAAACATTCACAGGTCTGGGTAAGTTTAATGCTGTCACAACGATAGCGGG
>NZ_JBVVPA010000139.1:0-237 GCF_055807555.1 Bradyrhizobium sp. Ken64
CAGCTTGGCATTGAGCGCCTCACAGGCCTGTTGCACGGCGGTGCCGACGGAAGACACGGTAAACGAGCCGCCCTGCAGCGGCGCCGTGGGCAAGGATGAATCGCCCAGCAGAAAGCTGACGTCAGCCATCGCCACGCCACTGGCCTGAGCGGCGATCTGGGTCATCACGGTGTAAGTGCCCGTGCCGATATCAGTGGTGGCGCTGCTGACGGTGAGTTTGCCCTGTGTATCGATGCG
>NZ_JBVVPA010000140.1:0-237 GCF_055807555.1 Bradyrhizobium sp. Ken64
ATGGACGATCTCCTTGAAATGAGGCCTCACGCTACGAGATCCGGGGAAATAAAGACAATGCGCTGTTTTTATGGGGGCATTCCTGGTGGGAATAGCGCTGGCCTAGCCGGCGAAGCCTCCAGCGCTGAGGAAGTCTTGTTCTTCATCCGTGGTTTCTCTTGCCAACACCGCATTGCGATGGGGAAACCGCCCAAACCGCTCGATGATTCGCGCGTGTTCCTTGGCCCAGTGGTAGGT
>NZ_JBVVPA010000141.1:0-237 GCF_055807555.1 Bradyrhizobium sp. Ken64
GACGAGCAACAGCTTCACCGCCGCCCCATCCTGACACCATACGCGCGAAGCTGACTTCGAAAAATACGAAGCATTACAGGAGCTTGGCTACTGTGCATGGGGTTGTTTTCGCAGTTTTTGTTTTGGAGGCGCAGGTCGCGCGGTCGCGTTCAGCCCTTCGGGCCGCGCAGCTGCGCCGTCAGCTTCTCCATCGCTTCCGCCGTATCGCGCCACTGCGACAGCCAGCTGCGCGGAAAG
>NZ_JBVVPA010000142.1:0-236 GCF_055807555.1 Bradyrhizobium sp. Ken64
GCCGACGCGGCGCCCCAATTGAACCGGTAGTTCAGGCCGGCCTTGATGGTGTGCTCGTCATTGCGGAAGCCGACGGCGGTAACAACACCAGCGGCGCTGGTGAAGAGAGCGTTCCGCGTGCCGAAGTCGTAGTACTGGTATTCGACCTTGCCCGACCAGTTCTGGGCGAACATGTATTCGAGACCACCGCCCACGGTGTAGCCGTCGCGACCACCGCCGTTGTTGGTGAAGGTGCC
>NZ_JBVVPA010000143.1:0-236 GCF_055807555.1 Bradyrhizobium sp. Ken64
TCAAACATGGCGCTCCTAAGCGCTTAGCCGAGATGAGCTACAAGGTCGTGAACGACGGCTGCGACATGGTCCAGAACGCCGCGAACTTGCGATCGGTAGGACCGCTCACGAAGATTGCACGCTTTACACCTGAACGCCGGATCGGAAATCCGTCGGTCCACCACAAAAGCGTCGCTTCTTGTTGAGACCACAATCGAAAAGGAAACCTGTATGAGCCGAGCATCTACCCAAGGCGT
>NZ_JBVVPA010000144.1:0-235 GCF_055807555.1 Bradyrhizobium sp. Ken64
TCGGCTTGGGGCAACTACTGGCGCAGACCACGGCGGACCTGGCCAGTGTGAGTCGCAGCCGAGTGAATGCCTGGACTCGTGCCTATGCGGCGCCTGAACTACTGGCAGGTGGCGAGTTGACCCTCGCCACCGACCTTTATGCCGCGGCGTGCGTGCTGTATGAACTGGCTCATGGGGCTCGCCTGGGTGAATGCCCTCCCGGCCAAGGGCTGACCCGGCCCAGGCAGTTGCCGCG
>NZ_JBVVPA010000145.1:0-235 GCF_055807555.1 Bradyrhizobium sp. Ken64
CCCCGGTTTTCTCCAGCAATGGCGCAGCGGCGAGTTCAGCGGCAAAGCCGTCAAGGGCGACTGCCTGCAGATGGCTTGCGGGGTTAAGGCCCGATAGGAGAGTCGCCAAGGGCACCGCGCGATAGGTCATGTTGCACTTGTAGGAAACGTCATCGACGATTTGCACCGTCTGCGCCTCCGGGTGCTTGAGCAAGTCTGCGGTCTGCCAGGTCTTGCTGGTATGGTCCAGCTCGAT
>NZ_JBVVPA010000146.1:0-234 GCF_055807555.1 Bradyrhizobium sp. Ken64
GTGGTTGGGCGAAAAGATCGGCATGCAGTGGGGGAGCAACGCCAGGCAACCGGCCACGGCGTGGCGCAGCGGTTGCTGCTGGTGCGCCGCCAGCATGTTGTTGCCGGCGCCGTCATACAGGCTCACATGCACGTGCATGCCACTGCCGGGAAATTGCAGGTAAGGCTTGGCCATGAAGCTGGCGCGGTAACCGTGTTTGAGCGCCACGCCCCGCGTGCTGCGGCAGAACAGGGC
>NZ_JBVVPA010000147.1:0-234 GCF_055807555.1 Bradyrhizobium sp. Ken64
CCTACACCGCGACCTTGACCAACCCGGCGCAGACGCCGGTGAACGTCACCTTGAGCAATGGCTCGGTGATTACCATCAAGGCTGGGGAATCGGTCGGCACAGTGACCGTCGATACACCGGCTAACGACGTCTACGTTAATGGGTCGACTGTCAGCACCACCATCACCGGTGCAACCGGCGGCAACTTTGAAAGCCTGGTGCCAAGCACCACGCCTGCCGTGACTACGATT
Organism: Bradyrhizobium sp. Ken64; assembly: GCF_055807555.1. Taxonomy (NCBI): domain Bacteria; kingdom Pseudomonadati; phylum Pseudomonadota; class Alphaproteobacteria; order Hyphomicrobiales; family Nitrobacteraceae; genus Bradyrhizobium; species Bradyrhizobium sp. Ken64. Next base: position 231 of record NZ_JBVVPA010000147.1, read on the forward strand.
ACTG
>NZ_JBVVPA010000148.1:0-233 GCF_055807555.1 Bradyrhizobium sp. Ken64
GTCTACTGTGGCTCAGGACGAGGCAACGTGCGTGGTGTTCGGCATGCCAAAAGAAGCCATCAAGCTCAATGCCGCCCAGCGCATCATGGCCTTGCAGGAGATTCATCAGGCCATCTTGTATAAATGAAGGCGCGTTATCGCCAGATGCAAAAAAGCCAACGCGCGAAGGCGTTGGCTTTTTTGTGGGACGTGATGCGTTAGTTCTGGATGTTCCCGGTTATGGTGGGAACATC
>NZ_JBVVPA010000149.1:0-233 GCF_055807555.1 Bradyrhizobium sp. Ken64
AATCACTGAAGGCATCGTGATCCAGAACCTGGATGACACGGTGATGAAGATGCGGCGCCTGAAAAAACTGGGAGTGAGCTTTGCGATGGATGACTTTGGCACCGGTTATTCGTCCCTGACCTACCTCAAGCGCTGGCCGGTGGATGCACTGAAAATCGACCAGTCGTTTGTGCGCGACGCGACTCACGATCCCAATGACGCTGAAATCATCCGCGCCATTGTCGCCATGGCCC
>NZ_JBVVPA010000150.1:0-232 GCF_055807555.1 Bradyrhizobium sp. Ken64
CCTTCGCGATCCATCGGAGATGGGGCGCCGATTAGACGCAAGCAATCCGAATCTCTGTTTCGTGATGTTGCGAGTTTGTCCTGTTTTGGCCTTTCTCGGAAGTCCGACAACGTTCGCTTTCGCGCCGCTGTTGGAGAACAAGCGGACATCACGCGCGTCTACTCTTAGCAGCAGATTTTATGAAGTACGCGCCCCTAGGTGCAGTTAGCTCATCATCAGGCTGAGATTGTTG
>NZ_JBVVPA010000151.1:0-231 GCF_055807555.1 Bradyrhizobium sp. Ken64
CGTACGGCAAAACCGTGTCGTCCTGACGCCCGGGGTCTGTGCGTCAAGTCTTGTGGTGATGTGGGCTGCCCGACCGGACATCCGCATCAGCCATCCGCAAGGCAACGGGGGCAATGGTGCATCGCTCCCCGGGGAGAGCTCGGCATAAGCCGTCAAACCACTGCGCAGGGAAGGCCGTGTGTTGGGCTTCACCTGTATGCCGCTGTGCAGCCTCTTGTAGCGCAACCTTCG
>NZ_JBVVPA010000152.1:0-231 GCF_055807555.1 Bradyrhizobium sp. Ken64
GGAGCAACTGCTGCGCTATGAAAACCTGCGGGTCGACCTCATTGCCTTTACCGCTGCCATTGAACGCGGTGATGGGCAACCGCAGCTGTTGCTCCACCGGTTGGCTGCCCGCGGTACGCCGCAACACGGCGTGCACCCGCGCCACCACCTCGCGTGGACTGTAGGGCTTGACCACATAGTCGTCGGCGCCATAACGCAAGGCACCCAGTTTTTCCGGCTCGTCGCCCATGG
>NZ_JBVVPA010000153.1:0-229 GCF_055807555.1 Bradyrhizobium sp. Ken64
GCTATTTCTTCATGCCGAGCAGGTCGGCATTGCGGTTTCTGATTTCGCGACTCTGATCTCCCGGCACATCAATTGTGGGCGCCGTCAGTAGTCGTCTTGCGACTCGGCAATACGACGAAGCGCGCCAGCGTCGGATATGCGCAGGCCGCCGCGCCTGATGGCGATGACCCGCCGGCTGCGCCAATCGTTGAGTGTCTTGTTGATCGACTCTCTGGTGACGCCAAGGAAT
>NZ_JBVVPA010000154.1:0-229 GCF_055807555.1 Bradyrhizobium sp. Ken64
GCGGCTACCTGGAGCCGGTGATGATGAGCCTGGTGGAACTGGCCCTGAAAAACTTATCCGGACGCCCCAAGGGCTCCATGACCCTGAGCCACCGCAAAGGTCGAGCGCTGGAAGCCTGGTTGACGCCGGAGTACATTTTCCAACTGGTCCAGCGGCTGAACATCGGCCTGAACTACCCCAACTACATCCGCCAGGAACTGATCGACAACATTACGGCGGCGCAAAAACG
>NZ_JBVVPA010000155.1:0-226 GCF_055807555.1 Bradyrhizobium sp. Ken64
CGCCACCTCATCCCGGTCAGAGGGGCGTATCGCGATCGTCACGAAACGTGGGATGGGCTGCGGTGGACGCGGGCAGCATCGGCGCGAAGGGCTTCGCAGGGCGGCAAAACCGTGAGCGAAGGCGTCGCGCACACGACCGGTGCTGACAGCGTACGGCAAAACCGTGTCGTCCTGACGCCCGGGGTCTGTGCGTCAAGTCTTGTGGTGATGTGGGCTGCCCGACCGG
>NZ_JBVVPA010000156.1:0-225 GCF_055807555.1 Bradyrhizobium sp. Ken64
CACCTGGGCCGACGTCACGCCGTCGACGGCGACGAGCTGGAGCTATCTCGACCCGGCGACCCATGCGACCAGCTTCAGCTACCAGACCCGGATCATCGACACCGCCGGCAACATCGGGACCACCGCCAGCCAGGCGGTGACGATCGATACGAGCGCGCCCACCATTACGATCTCCAATGCCGGCGGGCCCACCAACCAGGCGAACCAGACCATCACCGGCACGGT
>NZ_JBVVPA010000157.1:0-211 GCF_055807555.1 Bradyrhizobium sp. Ken64
GGCTCGACAGCATCTGCGTATGGTTGCCGACCCCGGATTGCTACGGTCCCACTGGTGCGTGATCGTTTACGATCTGCAGCTATATTTGTATCCATGGATCTCGAGTACGACCCCAAGCGCGAGGCCGCCGCGGCGATGAAGCTTGCCGCCGAAGCAAAGGGCGCAGAGCGGCAGAGATGGATCACTGCCGCGCTCGCGTGGTCAGAACTCA
>NZ_JBVVPA010000158.1:0-203 GCF_055807555.1 Bradyrhizobium sp. Ken64
CATCCTTGAGGGGCGATCTTGTGGTCGTCACGTTCGCGAGCCGGGCTTGCGGTGGACGCGGCAGCGTTCGGGTGCGAGAGCTAGGGGCAGGGCGGATTGCTCTCCGTGAGCCCATGGCTTCGTTCCGACGAGCGGCGCTGTTAGGTTCGTCTCGTCTGTAAGTTTCCGGCTCCGTCGACAGGGCTGGAAAAACTGCGGCGAAA
>NZ_JBVVPA010000159.1:0-202 GCF_055807555.1 Bradyrhizobium sp. Ken64
TCCCGGATGTCGCTTCGCTCATCCGGGCTACAAGTCCTTGTGTTGCCTGTCGGGCAAAACACCCAAGCTGTCGGTCAACGCGGGGCGTCAAAAATATTCCACTTTACCGAAATTCGGAAACGGCGTATCCATGCCTCACTCCGGCCCAAGGAAGAGGGGCGTATCGCGATCGTCACGAACGCGGGCCGGACGGCGGTGGACG
>NZ_JBVVPA010000160.1:0-201 GCF_055807555.1 Bradyrhizobium sp. Ken64
CCAGCTCGTCGCCGTCGACTGCGTGACGTCGGCCCAGGTGGCGCCGCCATCGCTGGAGACCTGGATCTTCTCGCCGGAGCCCAAGGCTCCATTGCTGCCCGACACCGTCAGCGTGGTGTCGCTGGTGATGAAGTCGCCGGCCGTGCCGCTGTCCTGGTTGATCGCCGTGATCGCCAGCGCCTCGGACGGAGCTGTGGTGTC
>NZ_JBVVPA010000161.1:0-200 GCF_055807555.1 Bradyrhizobium sp. Ken64
ACCGCGGTCGAAGCCGGAGCGGAGCCGCTGCGGAAGGTGATGGTCTTGCCGTTCACGGTCAGCGTGTCGCCGTCGGCCGGCTGGGCGTTGCCGGACAGGCCGGTTGCGGTGGTGCCGTTGGTCGCGATCAGCGTGATGGTGCCGGTCAGGGCCGTGGTGCCGTCGCCGGCCGTTGCGCCAGTGCTGGCGAACGAGCCGAT